>DASPSV010000120.1:0-14957 GCA_035623755.1 Gemmatimonadales bacterium | reverse complement strand
CCAACATGCTCAAGCCCGCGCTGGTGCGTGCGGACATCCGGGTGATCGGGGCCACCACCGCGGCGGAGTACGACCGCTGGGTGAAGGGCGACCCCGCGCTCGAGCGCCGGTTCCAGCCCGTCCTGGTCCGCGAGCTCACGGCCGAGCAGACGATGGAGATCCTGCGGGCGCGCCGGCCGCGGCTCGAGCACCACCACGCGGTCGCCATCGCCGACGACGCGCTGCAGGCGGCGCTGGTGCTGACCGGGACGTTCGTGACCGACCGGCTCCAGCCGGACAAGGCGATCGACGTGCTCGACGAGGCGTGCGCCCACGCCCAGGCCACCGCGACGCTGCCGCCCGAGCTCGAGCGGATCGTGCGGGAGCGCCGCCGCGTGGACGCCGCCATCCGCCGCCGCCTCGCGCGCGGCGAGCCGCTGGACGGTGGCGCGGCCAGGAGCGGCGCCGGGGGGGGTGGCGGCGGCGCGCCGGCGGCTGGCGCGGAGGGCGAGGAGGACGCGCTCGAGACCTTCACCCGCGACGTCGGCGCGGCGATGGAGCGCCTCGGCGCCGAGATCGAGCGCTTGTTCGCGGGGGCGGGGTCCGGGAACGCGGGCGGTCCACGGGAGGGCTCCGAGCCTCCCGCGGCCGCGGCGCCCCGGGGGGAGACGCTGCTCCAGCGGCGTGACCGGCTGGACGGCGAGCTGCGGCACGGCCTCGAGCGGCTGGGCATCGTGGTCCGCGGGCCCGACGTCGCCCGCGCGGTCGGCGCGGCGGTGGGCAAGCGCATCGAGTGGACGGGATGACGGGGGCGCGCACCGCGCTGCTCGCGGCGGCGGCCGTGGCGGCCGTCGCACAGGCCGCCCGCGCACAGGACTCGGCCGCCGCGCAGCAGATGGCCCGCGAGGTGATCCCCGCGGTGGAGCGCGCCGTCGGACTCACGTTCCGCCGGCCCCCCGTGATCGCGGTGCGCTCGCGCGAGCAGGTGCGCGGCTACCTGAGCCGCACGATGGCCGAGCAGGCGCCGCCGCAGGAGCTGCTGGCGGTCCAGCGCACCTACCGCGCCTTCGGGCTCGTGCCCGACAGCGTGGACCTGCGGCGCCTGATGCTGGACCTCTACAGCGAGCAGGTGGCCGGCTACTACGACCCCGACTCGAGCGAGCTGTTCGTGCTGCGCGGGGCGGATCCACTGGCGCTGCGCGTGGTGATGGCGCACGAGCTGGTGCACGCGCTCCAGGACGAGTACACCCCGCTCAACGCGATCCTCAAGCTCCGCCGCCAGAACGACCGCCAGATGGCGGGCCAGGCCGTGGCCGAGGGCCAGGCGACCCTGGCCGGCATCGAGGCGCTCGCGCCCGGCGTGGACCTCGACGAGGCGCTCGGCGGGTGGGACCGCGTGCGGGCCATGATCCGGCAGCAGCAGTCGGCCATGCCCGCCCTCGCCGGCGCGCCGCCCATCATCCGCGAGAGCCTGCTGTTCCCCTACCTCGCGGGCGCGCAGTTCATGCGCGAGTTCGAGGCGCGGCGCGTGCGGACCGACGAGGAGCCGTACGGCGATCGCATGCCGATATCCACCGCACAGATCCTCCACCCGCACGTGTATACCGCCCGCCAGGTGCCCAGGCGCGTCGGCTTCGCGCGCCCGGCGGCGCGCGACACGGCGGTCTACGACGACGACTTCGGGGAATTCGACGTCCGCGTCGCGCTGGAGACCTGGGGCGTGGACACCGCCACGGCCGTCGCGGCCGCCGCGGGCTGGAACGGCGACCGCTTCGAGGTGCTGGGCGCGAAGACCGGCACGGTCCTGCTGTGGGCGAGCGCCTGGACGACCCCGGGCGAAGCCGACGAGTTCGCTCGCGCGCTGGCACGCGGGTGGGCCTCGCGCACCGGAGCGCCGGGGCGCGCCGTCGCCGCGGGCGCGACCGGAGCCGCCTACGCGTCCGGCGCCGTGCGGCGGCGGTGGCGCGTCGAGCGCGCGATGGTGAGCGGCGCGCCGGTGGTGCTGCTCACCGACGCGCCGGCCGCGTGGGACGGCTGGGCGCCGGGCCGCGCGCCGCGCGTCACCGTGTCGGCGGCGCCACCCCGGTCGTCGTGACGAACCCGAACGCCACGACGTGGAGCTGGGCCACGTAGTCTCCCGGGGCGACCGGCGCGGTCGTGCGCGGGTACGGCGTCAGGCCCGTGAGCGAGACGATGTAGATCCCCGTGGTGTCGCTGGACGCCGCCGGCATGGTGTGGACCGTGTCGGCCAGGGCGGCGCCGCCGTCGAGCGAGGTGGTGATCGCGACCAGCGCGTCGCCCGCCCAGACGCATATGGCATCGGCGGGGCAGCGCGAGTCCGCCGGAACGCTCAGGAACGTCACCCGCAGCCTTCCGTCCACCCGCACGCTCTGGCCGACTCGCAGCGTCACGTCCGCGGGGCTCGACACGTCGAGGCCGCGCGGCTCGGTGAGCCAGCGGCAGCCGCCGGCGGCGAGCGCGATCGTGGTGGCGAGGGCCAAGGCTCTCATGGCGTGTCCGCTCCCTGCGTCCTGCGTCCCGGGCGACCGCCGCGGCCGCGGCGGCTCCTACCGGCTCGGACCCCCGCCGGGAGCGGCGGGTCACCGCGGCGGCCGGGAGGGGCGCCGGTTGCCCGCGCCAGCCCGCCCGGGTAGCTTCAAAGGCTCATGTTTGAGCAGCTTAGCGAGAAGCTCTCCGCCGTGCTCGGCCAGCTTCGCGGGCGCGGCGTTCTCACGGAAGAGGCTGTCAGGGACGGGCTCAAGACCGTCCGCCACGCGCTGCTCGAGGCCGACGTCGGCTTCGACGCCGCCCGGCAGTTCGCCGACCGGGTCGAGGCGCGGGCGGTCGGCGCGCCGGCACTGAAGACGGTGGCGCCGGGACAGCAGCTGGTGAAGATCGTCCACGAGGAGCTGGTGCGGCTGCTGGGCGAGCAGCCGGCGGTGATCCGGTTCGCCAGCGTGCCGCCCACCGTGGTCTTCCTGGTGGGGCTGCAGGGCTCGGGCAAGACCACCACCGCGGCCAAGCTGGCCCGCCGCCTGGTGCTGGAGCAGAAGGCGCCGTTCCTCGTGGCGGCGGACGTGTACCGGCCGGCCGCGGTCGAGCAGCTGGTGGAGCTGGCGGGCCGCGTGAAGGTCGGCGTGCACGCCGAGCCGGGGCAGGCCGACGTGGTGGGCCTGGTGAAGCGCGGCGTCGAGGCCGCGCGCCACGCCCGGGCGCGCACGGTGCTGGTGGACACGGCCGGGCGGCTCGCCATCGACGCGGAGATGATGGCCGAGCTCGAGCGCCTGAAGGCGGCGGTGCCGCCGCACGAGGTGCTGCTGGTGGCCGACGGCATGACCGGCCAGGACGCGGTGCGCATCGCGCGCGGCTTCCACGAGGCGGTCGGGCTCACCGGCGTGGTGCTGACCAAGATGGACGGCGACGCGCGCGGCGGGGCGGCGCTCACCATCTACACGGCGACCGGGGCGCCGATCAAGTACCTCGGCACCGGCGAGGGGCTCGACGCCATCGAGCCGTTCCGGCCGGAGCGCATCGCGGGCCGTCTTCTGGCGATGGGCGACGTCCTGACGCTGGTGGAGAAGGCGGAGCAGTCGCTCGATCGGGAGAAGGCCGAGCGGCTGGCGCGCAAGGCGACGACGAAGAAGGGCATGGATCTCGCCGACTTCCTCGACGCCCTGCGCGAGATGCAGAAGCTCGGTCCGCTCGAGTCGCTGCTCGGGATGCTGCCGGGCGTGGGGCGCGACGCGATCAAGGCGGCGAAGGCGGCCGACCCGAAGCGGATGAAGCACGTCGAGGCGATCGTGCTGTCGATGACGCCCGAGGAGCGGAAGAACCCGGACCTGCTCAACGGATCGCGCCGGGCGCGGATCGCGCGGGGCTCGGGTCGGCCGGTGCAGGAGATCAACCGGCTGCTGACGCAGTTCAAGGAGATGGGGAAGTTCATGCGCGGGATGAAGGGCCTGAAGGCGGGGTTCCCGCCGGTGGGCCGAGGAGCGAACTGAGATGGCGGTACGGATGCGGTTGCGCCGTGTGGGCCGGAAGCACCAGCCGGCGTTCCGGATCGTGGTGGCGGACCAGGAGTCGCCGCGCGACGGGCGGTTCGTCGAGCTGCTCGGGCACTACTACCCGCGCGGCAAGGGCGGGCAGATCGAGCTGGACAAGGCGAAGGTGCTGGCGTGGCTCGACAAGGGCGCGACGCCGTCGGAGACGGTGGCGTCGCTGCTGAAGAAGGCGGGCTGCTTCGCCGCGGCGCTGCCCGAGCCGCCGGTCTCGAAGGCGTAGCGTCGATGGGCGGGCCGACCCACCTGGTGGTCGGTCTCCTCAAGAAGCCGCACGGGGTCAAGGGCGACGCCCTGATCTACCCCGTGACCGACGAGCCGGAGACCGTGTTCGCCCTCGGGAAGAAGCTGGTGGTGCTGGACCGGGACGGGCGGGCGACCGGCCGCGAGCTGGTGATCGAGCGGAGCCGGGCCTACCACCGCGCCTGGCTGCTGCACTTCGCGGGGCTCGACGTCCGCGAGGCGCTCGACGAGCTGCGCGAGCGTCACCTGGCGATCCCGTTCGAGGACGCCCGGCCGCTCGACGCCGGCGAGTACTACATGCACGAGCTGGTGGGGCTCGCCGTGGCGACCGGCGACGGGGCCGCGGTGGGAACGGTGGCCGAGGTGATCGAGGCGCCGCAGGGCTGGCTGCTCGACGTGGCGGGAAACGGGCGGCACCACCTGGTCCCCTTCACCCGCGCCGTGGTCGAGCGGGTGGACCGCGACGCCCGGGTGGTGGTGATCGCGCCGCCGGCGGGGCTGCTGGAGATCTGATGCTCCGCGTGGCCGTGGTCACGCTGTTCCCCGAGTTCTTCGCCGAGCCGCTGGGGACCAGCATCCTGGCTCGCGCGGCGGCGAAGGGCCTGGTCGAATACCGGGTGGTGCGGCTGCGGGACTACACCCACGACCGCCACCAGACGGCCGACGACACGCCCTACGGCGGCGGCGCCGGCATGGTCTTGAGGCCCGAGCCGTTCTTCGAGGCGGTGGCGGACCTGCAGCCGGCGGGACCGGTGGTGCTGCTGTCGGCGCGCGGCCGGCCGTTCGGCCACGACGACGCGGTGCGGCTCTCGGTGGGCGAGGGGCTCACCCTGCTGTGCGGGCACTACAAGGACGTGGACCAGCGGGTCGCCGACCACCTGGCCACGGAAGAGCTGTCGGTCGGCGATTTCGTGCTCTCGGGCGGCGAGCCGGCCGCGCTGTGCGTGATCGACGCGGTGGTGCGGCTGCTGCCGGGGGCGCTGGGCGACCACGAGTCGGCGGCGAGCGACTCGCATTACGAGGGCCTGCTGGCGCCGCCGTCGTACACGCGGCCGGCCGAGTACCGCGGGCACGGGGTGCCCGAGGTGCTGCTCTCCGGCGATCACGGCCGGATCGCCCAGTGGCGGCAGGCGGAAGCGGAACGGTTGACGCGGGAGCGCCGCCCGGACCTGTGGGCGCGCTACCTCGAACGGATGGGAGAATGACCATGGAGCGGCTGGCGTCGGTGCGGCTGGAAGGGCGCAGGAGCGACCTTCCGGATTTCCGCGCGGGGGACACCATCAAGGTGATGGTCCGCGTGCGCGAGGGAGACAAGGAGCGCCTGCAGGCGTTCGAGGGCGTGTGCGTCAGCCGCCGCGGCGGCGGCGTCAGCGAGACTTTCACGGTGCGCAAGGTGTCGGCGGGGGTGGGCGTGGAGCGCATCTTCCCGCTGCACTCGCCGGCCCTCGCCTCGGTCGAGATGGTGCGCAAGGGCAAGGTGCGGCGCGCCAAGCTCTACTATCTCCGCCGCCTGGCGGGGAAGGCGGGCCGCATCCGCGAGCAGCGCGAGGGCGTGAAGGAGACCGAGAAGGTCTGACGGTGCTCGACTTCACGGTCGAGCGCTCGTACTTCGGCCGCGGGGTGCCGTCGGTCGCGGGGGTGGACGAGGCGGGCCGGGGCCCGTGGGCGGGCCCGGTGATCGCCGCCGCGGTGGTGATCACCCCCGACTCGCCCTGGCTCGAGGGTGTCGACGATTCGAAGCAGCTGACCCGGCGCCGCCGCGAGGACCTCGCGGCGGCGATCGTTTCCACCCTCGTGCACGGCGTCGGCGGCGCCAGCGTGCGGGAGATTGACCGCTTCAACGTGCGGGGCGCCACGGCGCTGGCGATGCGGCGCGCGCTGCGGCGGCTGCGCGGCGCCGCGGGCGTGGTGGTGGTGGACGGCACCGCGATGCCGGAGCTGGGCCTGGCGCACGAGGCGATGGTGGACGGCGACGCGCGCTGCTACGCGGTGGCGTGCGCGAGCATCATCGCCAAGACGGTCCGCGACCGGGTGATGCGTCTGCTGGGGCGGCGCTATCCGGACTTCGGCTGGGAGCACAACGCGGGCTACGGCACGCCCGACCACCGGGCCGCGCTCGACCGGCGTGGCCCGACCCCGCATCACCGCAGGTCGTTCACGCCGGTCGTGCAGCGCAGCCTGTTCTGACCGCTACTTGACCGCCAGGTCCTTCACCATGCCGTGGAGGACGTGCTCCTTCCCGTCGGGACCGGGCGCGAAGCACCACAGCCCGTAGTCGCCGGCCGCGAGCGTGACGGCGATGGTCTCCGACGCGCCGGGGGCGAGCGTCGTGGCGCCGCCCATCGGCCGCACCGGCGGCCGGCCGCGCATCTTGTCGCGCTCCACCCAGTTCACCATGTCGATAGCCTTCTTCCGCGGCGCCATCTGCGCGATCAGCATCTCGTGCGGCTGCGGCCCGTCGTTGACGATCCGGATCGTGTGCGCGCCCGGCGTCAGGTTGCCCGTGACGTCGAACGCGTAGTCCTTGAGGTGGATCGTCACGTCCGCCGTGGGCTCGGCGGCCGGCGTCGCCGCGCTCGCCGTCACGGTGAGGGCGCGGACCATGCCGTGCGCGAAGTGCGGCACCCCGGCGGTGTCGGGGATGAAGCACAGCAGGGCGTAGTTGCCCGCCGGCAGCGTCAGCCAGGCGACGGCGGTGTCGGTCGGGATCGGCGCGATCGCGTTCGGGCCGCCGACGAACCGGATCCAGGCGGGCGGCGGGCCGGGGTTCTTCAGCGCGTTCATCAGGTCCGCCACGGTCTTGCCCGAATCCAGGGCGACGATCTGCAGGTGATGGACCGAGGGCCCGGTGTTGGCGAGGTGGAACATCTCCAGCCCGGCCGGAACGCTGTCGGGCGCCGTGAACGAGAAGTCGCTCGCGGTCACGATCACGTGGTTGGGCCCGGACTGCACGGCGGGCGGCGGAGCTTCCTTCTTGGCGCAGCCCGCGAGCGCCGCCGCGCCCGCGAGCGCGGCGATTCCGAGCGACGTCCAGCGGCTGGACCACGACGACCGACGCATGGGACACCTCCGACGATGGAGACGGACCGCGCACCGCGCGGCGGGGGGATGCTCGGATAGTGGTGGCGAAGCGGGAATGCTACCGGGCCGGTCGGCGTTCCGCCAGCGGCGGCGGGCCGCCGGCCCGCGGTCGGTCAGGGCGCGGCCGGCGCGGGGGCGTCGAGGACCTCGCGCACCTTGCGCAGCAGCTCGGCGATGGTCCAGGGCTTGGGGAGGAACGGCACGCCGCCGTCCAGCGTGGCGCGCTCCTCGACGTCGCGCGCGGCGTAGCCGCTGGTGAACAGCATCCGCGGCGCCGCGCCGGCCCGGCGCAGGGCGCTCAGCAGCTGCGGGCCGCTGGTGTGGGGCATCACCACGTCGCTGATGATGAGGTCCGCCGGCGTCGGCCGCGCCTGGATGACGTTGAGCGCGTCGAACCCGTCGTTGGCCGTGATCACCGTGTAGCCGAACTTCTCGAGCACGCGCTTCGCGGTACGCCGCAGGGTCGCGTCGTCCTCGACCAGCAGGATCGTCTCCCGGCCCTCGCGGATCTCCGCCGTGACGGCCGGCCGCTGGGCGGTCGCCGCATCGGTCACCACGGGGAAGTAGATCCGCACCGTCGTGCCCAGCCCCGGCTCGCTGTAGACGTTGATGAAGCCGCCGTGCTGCTTCACCAGCCCGTACACCATCGCCATCCCGAGGCCGGTGCCCTGGCCGACCGGCTTGGTGGTGAAGAACGGCTCGAAGATGTGCTGCTGCGTCGTGGCGTCCATGCCCGTGCCGGTGTCGGCGACGGTCAGCAGCACGTAGTCGCCGGGCGTCCCCCAGCCGTGGGCCCGGCAGTACTCGGCGTCGAGCGCGCCGGTGCCGACCACCAGCCGCAGCGTGCCGCCGCCGGGCATGGCGTCGCGCGCGTTGGTCACCAGGTTCATCAGGACCTGCTCGACGGCGCCGGCGTCGGCGCGCACCACCGCGCCCGGCGCATCGACCTGGACCGCCACCTCGACGTCCTCCGGCACGATCCGCCGCGCCAGGCGCGCGAAGTCGGTCACCAGGCCGCCGAGGGGCAGGGCCTGCAGCTCGAGCGGCTGCTGGCGGCTGAACGCCAGCAGGTCGCGGGTCAGCTCGGCCGCGCGGCCCGCGGCCTGGTGGATCACGTCCACGTCGTCGCGGTGCGGCGTGCCGGGCGGCAGCCCGCTGGCCAGGAGCTCGCTCGAGGCGAGGATCGTCGTCAGCAGGTTGTTGAAGTCGTGCGCGACGCCGCCGGCCAGCTGGCCGACCGCCTCCATCTTCTGCGCCTGGCGCAGCTGCGCCTCGAGTGCCCGGTGCTCGGTGATGTCCCGCATCACGGCCAGCACGGCCTTCCGGCCGTGGTAGTCGATCAGGGTGCTGTTCACGTCCACCGGGATGCGGCGCCCGTCCTTGGCCACGTGGACGCCCTCGCCCACGAAGCGGTGCCGGTCCCGCTGCTCCGCCAGCCGCTGCGCGAAGCCGGCCGCGAACTCCGGCGCGTCGATGTCGGAGGTCCGCATCCGGAGCAGCTCCTCGCGCGTGTAACCCAGCCGCCGGCACGCCGCGTCGTTGCAGTCGAGGATCCGGCCCTCGTCGTCGTGGACGAACAGGGAGTCGTCGATCCCCGCGAACAGCGATTGCAGCCGCTGCTCACTCTCCCGCAGCGCCTGCTCCGCCCGCTTGCGCTGCACCGCCATCGCGATCTGGGTGGACACGAACTGCAGGATGTCGCGGTCGCGCTCGGAGTAGCGCACGCCCTCGGCGTAGGTCTGCACCACGAGGACGCCGGTCGTGGCGCCACCCGCCACCAGCGGCACGCCGAGCCAGTCGAGCGACGGCGCACCGATCAGCTCGACCTCGCCCCGACGCTCCAGCTCGCGGCTCACCGGCGGCGTGGCCAGCAGCGCCTGCCCGGTGCGCAGCACGTACTCGGTGAGGCCCTTGCCCGGCGGCTTGGGCGCCGGCGGCGGGTCGAACTCGTCCACGAAGTAGGGGAAGCTGATGATCCCGGTCTCGGGGTCGGTCAGCGCGATGTAGAAGTTGCGGGCGGGCATCAGCTCGCCGACGATCCGGTGGATCGCGCCGAACAGCTCCTGCAGGCTGACGGCGGTGAGCGCCGCCTCGGAGATGCGGAACGTGGCCACCTGCACCAGCTCGGAGCGCCGGCGCTCGGTCACGTCCCGGATGGCGCTGACCCTCAGCCTGCGCCCCTGGTGCGGCAGCGCGCGCCCCTGCACCTCGACCTGCAGCGTCCTGCCGTCCTTGCGGCGGGCGACGTGCTCGTAGCGCTCGGTGGACTCGGACCGGTGGTGCTCCGCCACGAGCGCCGTGTGCTCCGGGGCGACGAAGGCCGACACCGGCATGCCGATCATCTCCTGCGGGTCGTAGCCCAGCATCGCGGCCAGGGCCGCGTTGCACGCGATCAGCCGGCCGCCCTCGGAGATGCCGATGCCCTCGAACGCGGCCTCCGAGAGCAGGCGGAACCGCTCCTCGCTCTCGCGGGTCGCCGCCTCCGCCACCCGGCGCGCCGTGATGTCCTGCACGATCGCCTGGAGGTGCACCCGGCCGTGCAGGGTCAGCGCGGTGAGCGAGACCTCCGCGTCGAACGGCACGCCGTTCTTGCGGACGTGCTTCCACTGGAAGTGCTGGCTGCGGCCCTGCAGCGCCGCGATGATGACCTCGAGCGCCTTCTCGCGCGAGTCCCGGCCGTCCGGCTGGAGCGGCGGCGAGAAGTCGGTCGGCGAGTGTCCGACCATGTCGCTGCGGTGGCGCAGGCCGAACATCTCGAGGCACGCGGGGTTGATGTCGATGATCGCCGTGCCGTCCATCAGGAGGATCGCCTCGCCCGCCGTCTCGAACAGGGTGCGGAACCGCTCCTCGCTGGCCAGGCGGGCGTCGTCGGCCCGCCGCCGGTCGGTGACGTCCCGCGCGACGCCCTGCTCGCCCACGGCGCGGCCCTCCTCGAGGAGCGGCGCGGCGTGGAACTCGCCGACCACCCAGCCGCCGCTCGCCGTGCGGACCCGCAGCTCGTAGGGCGCGCGGCGCTCGCCGCGCAGCGAGGCCTCGTAGGTGTCGATGGCGAGGGCGAGATCGTCGGGGTGCACCAGCTCGGTGAACGGCCGCCCCACCCAGTCCTGCGCCGGCCAGCCGGTGACGGCGGTGAACGCCGCGCTCAGGAACGCAATCGTCCCCTCGCGCCCGCGGATCCGGTACAGGACGTCCGGAACCGCGTCGCTCTCCTGCCCGTCCGGCGCGTCCGCACGCGGCGGCGGCGGCGTGCGCGAGGCCGCCTGGCGCCGGGACCGCTTTGCTGGCATGACGTGCCCTCCGCCGGCCCGGCGCCCGGTGCGCGCGGTCGGCACCGGAGCGGTTCGGGCTCCCGCCCCCACCGTACTGTGGCGGTGGCCCGGGCGCAAATGGCGAATCGGGAGCGCGGTGGTGCGAATGCGTTCGCGGCGCCGCGGTCCCGGGCGCGCGGACAACGGGCGGGGGGCGGCGTGCCGGCGCGGCGGCATCCGCGCTGGCCCGGACGCCGGCGGCGCCGTATGATGAGCCGCACCGTGCCGCCATTCCCGGAGCGCTCCATGACCCGCCTCGGCCTCGCCGCCGCCCTCGTGGCTGTCCCGCTGGCCGCGACCGCCCAGAACGCGCACACCCGCGACGTGACCTACACGCACGCGGACTCGCTGCGCGGCTCGCTCACCAACCCGGCGCGGACCTGGTGGGACGTGACGTTCTACGACCTCCACGTCGCCATCACGCCGACCGACAGTGCCATCCGCGGGTGGAACGCCATCAGCTACCGCGTGCTGCGACCCGCGCGCGTGATGCAGATCGACCTCCAGCAGCCGCTGGTGGTGGACAGCATGGTGGCCGGCGGGCGGCGCGTCCCGTACCGCCGCGACGGCAACGCGTTCTTCGCCACCCTGCCGGCCGCGGCGCCCGCGGGCGCCGTGCGGACCATCACCGTCTGGTATCACGGCCGCCCGCAGACGGCGGCGCGGCCGCCGTGGTCCGGCGGCTTCACCTGGACGGCCGACAGCCTCGGGCACCCGTGGATCGTCACCACCGACCAGGGGATCGGCGCGAGCATCTGGTGGCCGAACAAGGACACCCAGGCGGACGAGCCCGACAGCCAGCGCATCGCGCTCACCCTGCCGGACTCGCTGTTCGACGTGTCGAACGGGCGGCTGCGGCTGGTGCGGCCGAACGGCGACGGGACCACGACCTACGAGTGGTTCGAGGCCAACCCGGTCAACAACTACGCCATCGCCGTCGCGGCCGGCACCTACGCGCACTTCGGCGACGTGGTCGACGGCGAGCGCGGCAAGCTCACGCTCGACTTCTGGCCGCTGGCCTACCACCTCGACGCGGCGCGCCGCCAGTTCGTGCAGGCGGCGTCGATGCTGCGCTGCTTCGAGCACTGGTTCGGGCCGTACCCGTGGTACGAGGACGGCTACAAGCTGATCGAGGTCCCCAACACCGGGATGGAGCACCAGAGCGCGGTGTCGTACGGCAACTGGTACGCGAACGGCTACCGCGGCCAGGACTGGAGCCACACCGGGCTGGGGATGAAGTGGGACTTCATCATCGTGCACGAAAGCGCCCACGAGTGGTTCGGCAACAACATCACGGCGAAGGACAACGCCGACATGTGGGTGCACGAGAGCTTCGCGAACTACGCCGAGGGGTTGTACACCGAGTGCCTGATGGGCAAGGACTCGGGCGCGGTGTACATCCGCGGCAACCGCAACTGGATCCGCAACGACCGGCCGATCGTCCCGGCCTACGGCGTCAACGCCCAGGGCTCGGGCGACATGTATCCCAAGGGCGGCAACCTGCTGCACACGATCCGCCAGATCGTGGGCGACGACGAGAAGTGGCGCGGCATCCTGCGCGGCCTCAACCGCACCTTCTGGCACCAGACGGTGATTGGCAGCCAGGTCGAGCGCTACATCAGCGAGCAGGCGGGCCGGGACCTGGGCAAGGTGTTCGACCAGTACCTCCGGACCACGATGATCCCGGTGTTCGAGTACCGGATCGCCGGCGACACGCTCGCCTACCACTGGACGAGCGTGGTGCCCGGCTTCGACATGCCGCTGGCGGTGACGCTCGCCGACGGCGCCTGGACCGTGATCCATCCCGTGGAGGCGTGGCAAACGACGGCGCTCCACCTCTCGAGCCCGGCCGCGTTCCGCGTGGATCCGGACTGGTACGTGGTGCCGCGCGACGCCGGCGCGGCCGCTCCCGCCGCCGACCACCACTAGGAGTCATCATGCGCAGATCGCTCACGGCCCTCGGCCTGCTCGGCATCCTCGCGCTCGCGCCCGCGGACGGGCGCGCCCAGGCGCAACCCGCGTATCCCGGGCGCGCCGTGCGGCGGGACATCCCGATGACCGACATGATCCGGCGGGCCTTCGCCGCGGGGACGCGCGACTCGAGCGGCCGCCCGGGCCCGCGCTACTGGCAGCTGTGGACCGATTACACGATCACGGCCCGGCTCGACCCGGCCACCGGCACGGTGACGGGCCACGAGCGCGTGGTCGTCCAGAACCCGGGCGACAGCGCGATGACGCGGGTGACGCTGCGCCTCGACCAGAACCTGTTCGCGCCCGGCGAGGAGCGCTCGCAGGCCATGCCCGAGCTGCGCGAGACGGACGGGATGCGGATCACCGCGCTCAGCATCGGCGGGCAGGCGGTGGACCCCAACCCGCAGCCCACGACGCGCACGGTCACGCGCGGCGGGCAGACGTTCCAGTTCAGGGTGCCGCCGCCCTACGACCTGCGCCTGACCACCGTCAGCATCCCGCTCCAGGCGCCGCTGCCCGCGCACGGCAGCTTCACGCTGGAGGCCGACTGGCACTTCACCGTGCCCGCGATCCCGGCGGACACCCGCGGCGTGCGGATGGGCGCGTGGGGCGACTCGCTGTTCCAGGTGGCGCAGTGGTATCCGCGGGTGGCCGTGTTCGACGACCTGCGGGAGGGCGGCTGGGACACCGAGCCGTACCTCGGCACGTCGGAGTTCTACAACAACTTCGGCCGGTTCGACGTGAGGCTCGACGTGCCCGCCGGCTGGCTGGTGGGCGCCACGGGCGTGCTGCAGAACCCCGAGGAGGTGCTGACGCCGGCGGCGCGCGAGCGGCTGGCGCACGTGCTGGAGTCCGACTCGACGCGCAGCATCGTCGGCGCGGACGAGGCCGGGCCCGGGAAGGCCACCGCGGCGGGCGACCGCCTGGTGTGGCACTTCGTGGCCGACACCGCCGGCGACTTCGCGTGGGCCACCTCGAGCCGCTACGTGTGGGACGCGACCCGGGCGACGATCCCGGGGAAGGGGCCGGTGCCGGTCCACATCCTCTACGTGCCGTGGCGCGCCCAGGCGTTCGCGCAGGCGGCGGCGATCGCCCGCCACGCGCTCCAGTTCTACTCGGGCCTGTGGATCCCGTACGCGTTCCCGGTCCTGACGCTGGTGGACGGCCCCGAGAACGGGATGGAGTACCCGATGATCATCTTCTCGGCGGCGGGCGCGTCGGACCACGAGGCCGGGCACGAGTGGTGGCCGATGACGCTCGGCACCAACGAGACCTGGTACCCGTTCATGGACGAGGGTTTCAACCAGTACATGAACATCCTCTCGGGCGCCGACCGGATGAGCCGGCCGGCGATCCTCGACGGCATCGGCCAGTCGTACGGGGCGGTGAGCGGCAACGAGCGCGAGGCGCCGCTGATGTGGGACGCGAACTACGGCGGACCGATGTACGGCTTCCAGGGCTACGAGAAGGCGCCGATGATGCTGTCGATGCTGGGCGGGGTCGTGGGCGACACGGCGGTGCAGCGGGCGATGCGGGAGTACGCGCAGGCGTGGCGGTTCAGGCACCCCTCGCCGTGGGACTTCGCCTTCTCGATGGACCGTTCGCTCGGTCGGGACCTGGGCTGGTTCTGGTACTCGTGGCTGTTCACGACGGAGTCGGTGGACGGGTCGATCGCCGATGCGCGCATCCGCGGCGGCCGGGCGACGGTGACGGTGCGCGAGGACGGGCAGATGCCCTCGCCGGTGGTGCTGGCCGTGCACTTCGCGCCGGCGGGCCCGCGCCTGCGGCCGATGGCGAACGCGGTGGTGGTGGACGACTCGACCGCGATCGTGACCTGGCCGGTGGACGTGTGGTTCGGCGGGAGCCGCACCTTCGAGGCGAAGCTGGACTTCGGCGCGCGGCCGATCGCGCGGATCGTCTTCGATCCGCACTGCCGCTTCCCGGACCGCAACGTGGACGACAACACGTGGCCGCGGCAGAGCCCGCCGGCCCAGGCCCCATCGCCGGCCCGCGGGCGCTTCGGCCCGCCGGCCTGCCGGGGGTAGGGGCCGGACCCCTGAGCGGTTGAGGGGGGTGGCGCGCGCGGAGGCGCGGGCGTAGCTTCCCATCAACCGTTCAGGGGTGAGTCGTGGCCGCCGATCTGGAGCTGCTGCAGGGTACACTGGACCTGATGGTCCTCAAGGCGCTCACCTGGGGACCGATGCACGGGTACGCGGTGGCGCGGTGGGTGCGCGAGACCACCGACGACGACCTCCGGATCGAGGAGGGCGCGCTGTACACGTCGCTCCACCGGATGGAGCGGCGCGGCTGGGTCGCG
>DASPSV010000102.1:0-3019 GCA_035623755.1 Gemmatimonadales bacterium | reverse complement strand
CGTGGCCTGGTGCTGGGGCAACAACGCCGACGGGCAGCTGGGCAACACCGCAGTGACGGCGCCGTGCGCGGAGGGGGGCGACGCGTGCAGCGCGAAGCCGGTGCGGGTCGCGACCAGCATCCCGTTCGCGTCGATCAGCGCGGGTCACGGCTACACCTGCGCGCTGAGCACGTCGGGCGTCGCGTACTGCTGGGGTTCCAACACGTTCGGGCAGCTGGGCATCGGCTCCCAGGCGCCGAGCGTCCGGCCCACGAAGGTGGGGATCGAGGGCGTCGCCTTCCAGTCCATCAGCGCGGGTGACAGCCACGCGTGCGCCGTGACGACGGCCGGCGCGGCGTACTGCTGGGGCAGCAACGCGGGCGGGAAGCTCGGCACGGGCGCGCCGGGGGGCGGCCACACCGTGCCGGTGGCCGTGGGTGGGCACCTCGCCTTCCGGTCGATCAGCGCCGGCTACTTCCACACCTGCGCCCTGACGCGCGACGGCCGGGTGTACTGCTGGGGGCGGAACGAGCTGGGCGAGGTGGGCAACGCGCCGCGCGGGGCGAGCGCGACGCCGGTGCGGGTGGCCGGCGCCGAGGGCTTCCGCCTCGTGCACTCGGCGGAGCAGTTCGACTACACCTGCGGCGTGGACGGCAGCGGCGCGGCGGTGTGCTGGGGCGGCGACTGCTTCGCGCAGCTCGGCGTCGACTCGCTGCTCGAGCAGTGCGGGACGCCGCCGATGCCGTGCAGCACGAAGCCGGTCGCCGTGCACGCCGCCGGCCCGTTCCGGACGGTGACCGGCTCGTTCTCGCACAGCTGCGCGCTCGGCGCCGACGGCGCCCTGGTGTGCTGGGGCGACAACAACGCGGGCCAGCTCGGCAACGGCAGCGCCGGTAACCGCTCGACCACGCCCGTGGCGGTCGCGGGAGCGCCGTCGCTCCGGGCCGTGAGCGCAGGGCACGAGTTCACCTGCGCGATCGACGCGCAGGGCGCGGCGCAGTGCTGGGGCCTCAACACCCGGGGCCAGCTCGGGAGCGGCGACACGCGGCCGCGGACGGTTCCGACGCCGGTCGTGCAGCCGTAGGGGGGGGACGCGGAGGGCCGCGGGCACGACGACGAGCTCGTGCGCAGGGTCGCGAGCCTCCGAGCGCGCCGGCGCCGCGTCGGATCTACGCCGGCCGCGTGATCTTCATGGGCGCGATGCGCTCCTCCAGCTCCTCGACCGTCAGCTCCAGGGCCTCGGCCTGCCTGCCGGTGATCTTCAGGATCATCTCCCGCTGCGCAGGCGTCAGCCTGATCCGGACCACTTCCTTGGACTTCTCCATCGCGCTCCTCGCTCGACACGGTCCGACGGCGCCGCAGGCGTAGACCACGCTACCGGGCGTCCGTGACTGGTGCGTGAATTCGACCTTGCGGGGTGGTGAACGGGGCGTAGCTTAGCCCCTGACCCTGGCTGGGCGGCGCCATGGACGGCATTGCCCTCCACCTCTTCGGCCCCCCCGAAGTGGCGCTCCCGCACGGAGAACCCGCGCGAGGCCTTGCCTCGCCCAAGTGTCTCGCGCTGCTGTCCTACCTGGCTCTCGAGCCCGGTCCCCATTCACGCGAAGAGCTGGCGACGCTCCTCTGGGGCGACTTTCCCGAGAAAGCCGCTCGGACTTCCCTGCGCCAGGCGCTGAGGCGGATTCACGCCGCGATCGGCGCGGCGCTGCGCCTGGAGCGGAACCTGGTCGAGCTGACCGGGCCCGTCGCGTGCGACGTGACGGACTTCCTGAAGGCCGCCCGCGGCGATCCGGCCGATGCGGCCCGGTTCGACGTCGCGCACTTCCTGAGCGGCCTCGCGCCGCACCGCGCGCCCGCGTTCGACGAGTGGGCCTCGGCCCGGCGGAGGCGGCTGTTGCGCCTGTACGAGGAGGTGGCGGCCGAGCTGTGCCGGCGCGCGATGGCGGCCTCCGACTGGCGCACGGCGGCGAAGTGGGCGGACGTGTGGCTCGAGTGCGAGCCCATGTCGGAGGAGGGGACCCGGACGGCGATGGAGGCGTGCTACCTCGCCGGCGACCGCGGGGCGGGTCTCGCGCGGTTCGCGGCCTATCGCGACCGCCTGGCAGCGGATCTCGGCGCGGCGCCCAGCGGCGCGATGCTCCAGATGCTGGAGCGGATACGTGATGACGGCGGTGTGGGGCGCGTGCGCGCGCCGCGCCGCCCGCCCGAGCCGGCGCCCCCGTCCTTCGACTGCAGCCTGATCGGCCGGGAGCAGCAGTGGCGGCCGCTGGTCCGGGCGTGGACCGCCGCGACGGGCGGGTGCGGCGGCCTGGTGCTGCTCGAGGGCGAGGCCGGCGTCGGCAAGACGCGGTTGGCCGAGGACTTCCTCTGCTATGCCGCCACCGAGGGCGGGACGGTGCTGCGCGGCCGCGGCTACGACGCCAGGAGCGGCATCCCGTTCGGACCGGTGGTGGAGCTGCTGCGCGGCGCGCTCGACGCGCCCGGCGTCGTCACCGCCGAGGCCGAGTGGCTGAGCGAGGTCGCGCGCCTGCTGCCGGAGCTGCGGCGGCGCTTCCCGGCCGTGCCGGAGCCCGGGGCGCCGGCGCGCGCCACGGAGCGCTGGCGCCTGTTCGAGGGCGTCGTGCAGGTGCTGCTCGCCGTCGCCGACGAGCGGCCGACGGCCCTGTTCGTGGACGACCTGCAGTGGTGCGACGCCGACACCTGCGCGCTGCTGCACTTCCTGGTGCGGCGTCTCGAAGCGAGTCCGGCGCTCGTCGTCGCCGCGCTGGCGGTGGACAACCTGGAGCGTGACGCGCCGGCCGCGCGGCTGTGTCGCGCCCTCCGCTCGCGGACCCGCGCCACGGTGGTCCCGCTCCCCGCGCTCTCGGAAGAGCAGGTGTGGCAGATGATCCGCGAGATGGGCCACCTCAGGAGCGCGGTGGGGGCGCGGCGGCTGGCAGGCCGGGTGTTCGCCGTGACGGACGGAAATCCGCTCCACGTGGTCGAGCTGCTGAAGACCCTGTTCGCCCAGGGGTTCCTCGCCGTGGACCAGGAGCGCGGC
>DASPSV010000105.1:0-4214 GCA_035623755.1 Gemmatimonadales bacterium | reverse complement strand
GCGAACGCCGCGAACAGCATCACGATCCCCAGGTGCACGACGTAGCCGCCGTAGCGCCGCCGGTTGCGCCCCATCAGCCGCAGGAACGCCACCGGGTACGCTTCGGCGTGCAGCCGGTGCCGCGCCAGGGTGCCGCGCACGAACTCCTGCAGCACCGTGCCCACCACGAACGCCGCCAGCGCGTACGCGACGATCGACCACGCGTTGCTCATCCGCACCGCGGCCAGCGACGCGGCCGTCACCAGCATCGCGACCACCGGCCACAGGAACTGCCGCTTCAGGTTCTCCGGGCTCGCCTTCCGCCACGCGATCAGCGGCCCGATCCCCGTCAGGAGCAGCAGCATCATCCCCAGCGGCACGTTCACCTGGTTGAAGAACGGCGGGCCGACGGTGACCTTGGTCCCGCGCACCGCCTCGGAGATCACCGGGAACAGCGTGCCCCAGAACACCGAGAACGCGATCACCAGCAGGATCAGGTTGTTGAACAGGAACGCGCCCTCGCGGCTCACCATCGACTCGAGCCGCACCTCCGCCTGGAGCATCGGCCAGCGCCACGCCAGCAGCCCGAAGCCCAGCACCGCCGCCAGCACCAGGAACACCAGGAAGAACCAGCCCACGTTCGACTGGGCGAAGCTGTGCACGGAGCTGATGACGCCGCTGCGGGTGAGGAAGGTGCCGAAGATGGACAGCAGGAAGCTGCCCACCACCAGCCCGATGTTCCACTTCTTCAGCATCCCGCGCTTTTCCTGGATCATCACCGAGTGCAGGAACGCCGTCATCGTCAGCCACGGCAGGAACGACGCGTTCTCCACCGGGTCCCACGCCCAGTAGCCGCCCCAGCCCAGCTCGACGTACGCCCACCACATCCCCAGCACGATGCCGCAGGAGAGGAACAGCCAGCTCGTCAGCGTCCAGCGGCGGATGGCGTGCAGCCACCCGGTGTCGAGCCGGCCCGACAGGAGCGCCGCCACCGCGAAGGCGAACGGCACGCTGATGCTGGTGTAGCCGAGGTAGAGCATCGGCGGATGGAACACCATCCCCGGATTCTGCAGCTGCGGGTTGAGGCCCCGGCCGTCGGGCGGCGTGAAGGCCAGCCGCTCGAACGGGTTGGAGGCGAACACCATCGTCGCCGTGAAGAACAGGATCACGATCGCGAGCGTCGCCGCCACGTACGGCGTCAGCTCGCGGTACTTGCCCCGGTTCGCCACCAGGGCGACGGACCCGAACGTGGACACCACCAGCGCCCACAGCAGCAGCGAGCCCTTCTGCCCCGCGTAGAACGCCGACCAGGTGTAGAACACCGGGAGGTTGCGGCTGGTGTACGCCGCCACGTACTCGACGTTGAAGTCGTGCGTCAGCAGCGCGTGCATCAGCGCCACCGCCGCGATCACCAGCAGCCCCCACATCACGA
Source organism: Gemmatimonadales bacterium (assembly GCA_035623755.1). Classification (GTDB taxonomy): domain Bacteria; phylum Gemmatimonadota; class Gemmatimonadetes; order Gemmatimonadales; family JACORV01; genus Fen-1245. Next base: position 2,803 of record DASPSV010000105.1, on the reverse strand, counting down.
ACATCGCGCGCTCGGCCGACCGCATCAGCTCGGGGCGGTGGGTGCGCCCCCCCAGGAACCCCACGGCCACGGTCCACGCCGACAGGAGCAGCGTGATCCACAGCGCGATGTTGCCGAGGTCGGTCATGTCGCGGGCTGCGTGCCCTGCCCGGTCGGTGACGGCACCGCCTCGTAGCGCGAGCCGCACTTCGCCAGCAGCGTCGTCGCGCGGAAGGTGCCGTCGGTCTGGAGGCGGCCCTCCACCACCACGTCCACCTCGTCCGTGAACGTGTCCGGCGCGAGGCCGCGGTACACCACCGGGTAGGTGTGCGCCCCGTCCGTCGCGCGGAAGGTGATGGTCTGCGTCGCCACGTCGCGCGTGATGGACCCCTTCACCACCCGGGCGCCCATCTTCACGCCGACGTTGTAGAAGGAGTGGTCCGCGCCCACCCTCGCCGCCAGCTCCGTCGGCGTCAGGTAGTAGACGCCGGTCTCCTTGATCCCCGACGCCATCAGGTAGCCGACCGTCGCCAGGACCAGCGAACCACCGATGATGAACTTGGTGCGGGCTCTCATGGCCAATGACCCGTTTGCGAGTGCTCGATAAATCCGACTGTTCTAGTCCGCAAATCTAATACCGCGTTCCAAGGGGCCAGTTGCCAGGTGGAAGGGGGCAGAACGGCCCAAAGGCGCGCACGTCGGTCTCGTTGCGCCGGCCCCAAGCGGCAAGTGACCAGATTCCAGTCACTTGCACCCCTCACTTACTCCCCGGCCAGGCGGCCCAGCCCACGGTGGCCGCCACCGCCCGCTTCCACTGCTCCCATCCCTCGTTCACGGGCCGGCCGGGCTCGAACACGTCCACCTCGCGGGCCGCGAGGAAGTCGTCGGCGGTCTTCCACACGCCGGTCGCGAGGCCCGCGAGCCCCGCCGCGCCCATAGCCGTGGACTCGACGACCCGCGGCCGGGTAACCCGGAGGCCGAGGACGTCGGCCTGCAGCTGCATCAGCCAGTCGTTGGCCGAGGCGCCGCCGTCCACCTTCAGGCCCGGCAGCGCCAGGCCCGCGTCGCCGGTCATCGCCTCCAGCACCTCGCGCGTCGCGAAGGCCATCGCCTCGAGCGCCGCGCGCACCAGGTGCGCCCTCGTGGTACCCCGGGTGAGCCCAAAGATCGCGCCCCGTGCGCCGGATTCCCAGTGCGGCGCGCCGAGGCCCACGAAGGCGGGGACGAAGACGACGCCGCCGGTGTCGGGCACGCTGCGCGCCATCGCCTCGCTCTCCCGGGCCGCGGCGATCACCCCGAGGCCGTCCCGGAGCCACTGGATCGCGGCGCCCGCCACGAACACCGAGCCCTCGAGCGCGTAGGCGCTCTGGCCCCGCGCGCCGCAGGCCACCGTGGTCAGGAGGCCGTGCGTCGAGCGTACCGGGACGTCGCCGGTGTTCATCAGCAGGAACGCGCCCGTGCCGTAGGTGTTCTTCGCGGTGCCGGCCGCGAAGCACCCCTGCCCGAACAGCGCCGCCTGCTGGTCGCCCGCGATGCCGGCGATGGGGACCTCCGCGCCGAGCCACCTGGCGTCCGCGACCGCGAACACGCCGGAGGACGGCCTCACCTCGGGCAGGATCTCCCGCGGGACGCCGAAGGTCGCGAGCAGGCCGTCGTCCCAGCGGCCGGCGCCGATGTCGTACAGCATCGTGCGGGAGGCGTTGGTCGGGTCGGTGACGTGCGCGCGGCCGCCGGTGAGCCGGTGCACCAGCCAGCTGTCCACGGTCCCGAAGGCGGTGCGCGACGCCGGCGGCTTCAGGCGCCCGAGGAGCCACTCCACCTTGGTGGCCGAGAAGTACGGGTCGGGCACCAGGCCGGTCTTGGCCGCGATGCGGTCGGCGTCGAGGCTCCGGCAGCGCTCGGCGGTGCGGCGGTCCTGCCAGACGATGGCGCGGGCCAGCGGAGCGCCGCTGGCGCGGTCCCACAGCAGCGTCGTCTCGCGCTGGTTGGTGATGCCGATGGCGGCGAGGTCCGCTCCGGTGGCGCGCGCGGCGGCCAGCGCGTCCTTCGCGGCGGCGAGCGTCGCCGTCCACAGGTCCTCCGGGTCGTGCTCGACCCAGCCGGGCTCGGGGTAGTGCTGCGGGATCTCGCGATAGCCGCGGCCCAGCACGTGCGTCCGCCCGTCCACCACCAGGGCCGTGCTCCCGGTGGTGCCCTGATCGAGGGCGAGGACCAGCCGACGCTCGCTCATGGCGCGCGCGCAGAATCAGACACCCGCCCTCGCCGGCGGCGAGAGCGGGTGTCGGGACGGTCCGCCGCGGCGCTCAGCGGGCGCGCGGGCGCGCCGAGGCTCCCTGGAGGTACGCGACGATCTGCGTGGCCTGGTCGTGGGTCACGCCGCTCACCCGCATCTTCTCCATGTTCTTCTCCATCCGCATCACGACCACGGGCCAGTCGGGCGGCGAGTGCACCTTCGGATCGGCCAGGGCGTGGCAGCGCGAGCACACGGTCTGGAACACGTCGCGGCCGGCGCCGGCCGGCAGGTTCTCGGCGACCTTGAGCGCGTGGGCCTGCAGGTAGGTCAGCAGCTGCGCGCGCTCGGCCGTGGTGGGGATCTGCACGCCGAGCGAGCCGGCCATCATGTCGATGCGGACCCACATCCGGCGCACGACGCCGGGCCAGTCCACCGGGCCGTGCATCGCGGGCGACGGCAGGGCGTGGCATTGCGTGCAATACTGTGCGAGAATCTTCGCACCGGGTGACGCGGGCTCCGGCAGGCTCTCGGCCTGCGTTCCCGGGGGCAGGGCGATCTCGGCGGCCTCGAGCAGGCGCTGCTGCGCCACCG
>DASPSV010000100.1:0-25659 GCA_035623755.1 Gemmatimonadales bacterium | reverse complement strand
ATGCGACGGACCAGCCGCTGCGCCACGATCAGGTTCACCGCCGACGCCACGTTGAACGGCTCGATCCCCATGTCCACCATGCGGGTGATCGTCGAGGGCGCGTCGTTGGTGTGCAGGGTCGACAGGACCAGGTGGCCGGTCAGGGCCGCCTTGATCGCGATCCCGCCGGTCTCGATGTCGCGGATCTCACCCACCATGATGATGTTCGGGTCCTGGCGCAGGAACGCCTTCAGCGCCGCCGCGAACGTCATCCCCACCTCGTTGCGGACCAGGACCTGGTTGATCCCCATCAGGTTGTACTCGACCGGGTCCTCAGCGGTCATGATGTTGACTTCCATCGTGTTGATCCGCGACAGCGCCGAGTACAGCGTGGTCGTCTTGCCCGAGCCCGTGGGGCCGGTCACCAGAACCATGCCGTACGGGTTCAGGATCGCCTTGAGGAGGTCCGCCTCCGCCTTGGGCTCGAAGCCGAACTTGGACAGGTCGAGGGTCAGGTTCCCCTTGTCCAGGATCCGCAGCACGATCTTCTCGCCGAACAGCACCGGCAGCGTGGACACGCGGTAGTCGATCACCCGCTTGCCCATCTTCAGCTTGATGCGCCCGTCCTGCGGCACGCGGCGCTCCGCGATGTTCAGCGCCGACATGATCTTGATGCGGCTGGTGAGCGCGGCCTTCAGCTTGATCGGCGGCTTCATCACTTCCAGCAGGGCGCCGTCGATCCGGTAGCGCACCCGGAGCTCGTGCTCGAACGGCTCGATGTGGATGTCGGAGGCGCCGCGCTTCACCGCGTCGGTCAGGATCGCGTTGATGAGCTTCACGACCGGCGCGTCGTCGGCGCTGATCGCCCCGCCGCCCTGCTCCTCCTCCTCCTGCTGCGCCACCACCTCCAGCTCGCCCTCGGCGCCCTCCTCTTCGATGTCCTTGAGCAGCGTGTCGAGCTGGTCGTCCACCTGCTCGTAGTTCTTCTCCAGCGCGGTCCGCAGCGTGTACTCGCCGGCGATGACCGGAAAGATGTCGTAGCGGGTGATGAACTTGAGGTCGTCGATGACGCTGAGATTGGTGGGGTCCGCCATCGCCACGGTGAGCGTGCGGCCCTCGCGCTTCAGCGGCAGCACCAGGTGCTTCAGCGCGACGTCGGCGGGCACCATCTTGATGATCTTCGGGTCGGCTTCGAAGCGCGCCAGGTCCACCGCCGGCATCCGGAACTGGCGGGCGAGCATCTTGGTGATCTCGGTCTCCTGGATGAAACCCATCTTCACCAGGTTGTAACCGAGTCGCTGGCCGTTCGACTTCTGCTCCTGGAGGGCCTTGGACAGCTGGTCCTTGGTGATCAAGCCTTCGCGGATGAGCAGATCGCCGAGACGATCGCCAGTGGCCGCCAGGGGTGCCGGCATGGTAGTGGAGCCGAGTGAGTACGGGGAAACCGCGCCAAAACCCGGGATCAGAAGGGAATACTAGGGATGCTCCCCCCCCTGTCAAGGGATTGTGAGGAGGTCTCGCAGCCGCTCGATGCGCGTGTGTCCGAGGCCCGGAACCCGCGCCAGATCAGCGATGTCGCGGAACGGGCCGTGGGCGTTCCGCACGGCCACGATGCGGGCCGCGAGCACCGCGCCGACGCCCGGCAGGCAGGTGAGCTCGGTGGCCGTGGCGCGGTTCAACGCGGGCGGACGGGCGCAGCCCTTCCCGCTGCGCTCCGCGGGGGGACCGCGATCCGCCGACGTCGCGACCCACACCAGCGGCGGCCGGGCGGCCGCCGGGTCGCGAACGCCGGCGGCGAGGCCGGTCGCGCCGCCGGGCGCCCCTCCGGCCGCCGGCGCCGCGGCGGGAACGACGCCGCCGAACGTGACGTGCGGCTCGAGGCCGCGCCGCAGCCGCGGTCCGATGCCAGCCACCCGCGCCAGGCCCTCGAGCGAGCCGAACGGGCCGTGCGCCTCGCGCTCCTCCACGATCCGGCGCGCGAGCGCCGGGCCCACTCTCGGCAGGCGCTGCAGCTCGTCGGCGGGCGCGCGATCCACGTCCACGCGCTCGTTCGGCCCCAGCGGCCGCGCCAGCGCCTCCGCCCGCTGCGACGCCCGCGCCTGGCGCGCGATGTCGCCCCCGGCCAGCGCGGGCGCGACCGCCGCCAGGCCGGCCGTGCCCGGGTCGGCGGGCCGCAGCACGCGGACGGCCGCGCCCGCCGCGGTCACCACCGCCAGGAACACCAGCGCCCGGCGCTCGTCGTGCGTGATCACGCGGCCAAGATGCGCCGCACGGGCGGCGCGGCCCGCACCGCCCGAGCGCGGCGCGTGGCCGTTCAGTGCAGCAGAGCGAGCGCCAGCCGGCCGACGTCGGCCAGCGTGGCCTCGGAGACCTTGTCGGGCGTGTCCTGCATGGTGTGGTGCCAGGTGCGGTAGCTCTCGAAACCGATGACGTCGATGGCGCGGATGCCGGCCTGGAGCAGCGGCACGTGGTCGTCGAGGATGGCGCCGCCGTTGAGCGGCCGGAACATGGAGCCGAGGTGCAGCTCCGCCGCGGCGCTCCAGACCCGGTCTACGACCTCCGGCGCCTGGGCGACGGAGTACCCTTCCTGGTAGATGACCTGGTCGCGGCCGCCGATCATGTCCCACAGCACGGCGAACAGCGGCCGGTACCCCGCCGGCAGGTGCTGCGCGAAGTAGCGCGCGCCGATCAGCACGTCCTTCTGGCCCTCGGTGTCGAACGAGCCGTAGTCCTCGCCGTCCACGAACAGCAGGTCCACGCCCACCGCCGGCGGGGCCCTCTTGAGCGCGTCCGCCACGCCCAGCAGCAGCGCCGTGCCGGACGCGCCGTCGTTGGCCCCCGGGATGGGCTGGCCGCGCTTGGTCGAGTCGGGGTCGTTCTCCGCGACCGGGCGGGTGTCCCAGTGCGTGACGTAGAGGATCCGGCTGGGATCCTCCGGCCGGAACCGGGCGAGGACGTTCTCGAGCCGCAGCGTGTCCCCCGCCTCGGTGACGTGCGTAAACGCCTGGATCTCGACGCTGTCCGCGCGCGAGCGCAGCTCCTTCGCGATCCAGTCGACGATCACCCGGTGTCCGGGCGCACCGGGCACGCGGGGCCCCGCCGCCACCTGGTAGCGGACCCAGGCCATGGCCTGGCCGGCGTCGAACCGCTGCGCCTCCGACGGGTTCCCGCTGCAGGCCACGCCGGCGGCGGCCAGGGCCGCGATCGCGACGCGCCTCACCGGGGCTGCCCCGCCTGGAAGTTCACGGTCACCGAGGCGGTCAGCACCAGCTGAGCGAACTTCCGGTCCAGGTAGGCGTCGTCGGTGAGGATGTAGCCCACCGACAGGCCCGCGGAGACGTTCGGCGGCATGTCCGTGTCCATGGAGAGGTTGTACTGCCGGCGCGACGCGTTCAGGATCGAGACGCAGGTCCCGGCTCCCGCCAGGGTGATGCACCCCGTGGTCACGCTCGAAGAGTAGCTCAACGCGGTCCGGATGTCCGACTTGAGCGGCAGCAGCTCGTACGGCGGCCGGAAGGCGAAGGACATGTTCGCCGACGCCTCGGTCCGGTCGTTCTGCGTCTGGCTGCCCGCCTGGGTGGAGAGCCCCCGGCTCACGGCGTAGCTGAAGCTGGTGTTCACGTGCCCGGCCCAGCTGAAGGACAGCGACAGCGGCCACGAGCGCGTCTCCTGCGTCGTCACGGCCGAGCCCACCGTGTCCACCACGGTGCCGGTCCCCAGGACGAACGGCGGCTGCACCGTGCTCGCCGTGGCGACCCGCCACGACGCCGACGCGCTCACGCTCGACAGGATCTTCGAGATCGCCCGCGGCGACCAGCTCCACCGGCCGGTGAGGTCGGGCCACGTGGTGTTGGTCTGGTCGGTCTCCGACTGCCCGTCGCCGCGCTGGGCCCAGGTGGATTGCGTGCCGCTGCCGTAGGCGACCGAGAACGCGAAGCCCAGCGGCAGGCGCACGGCCGACGCCGCCCGCCACTGCCGCACGCGGGACGCTCCGACGGCGAGGCGGCCGTCGATGCCGCGGAAGCGGTCGGCGCCCCCGAAGCCGAGCTCGTAGCCCAGCGACGGGTCCAGGCCCGCCCGAGAGAACTGCGAGCGGAGGTCCGAGTGGGTCGACAGGTCCAGGGGCGCGAGCCGGTCCAGCCACGGCAGCAGGTGCGAGGAATCCCCGAGCAGCGTCCGGAACATGCGCGGGAAGTCGACCGAGCCCGCGAGGTCCGTGGACCGGGCGTTGGTGAAGGCGGTCGGGAGGCGGAACGCCCCGGCGGTGTCGCCGAGCGCCCGCTCGGGCGTCCCGCCGTTGGGGTCGCGCGTCAGGCCGAAGGTGGAGGAGGTGCTGAACCGCGGCCGCAGCCACGAGAACAGGCTCGGCGTGTACGTCAGGCGCGTCGAGAGGGCCCGCTGGGCCTCGAACCCGAGCCCGAGGCCGAGGAAGCGCTGCCCCGCCTGGCGGGTCAGGACGCCCATGGTGTTGGTGTCGCCGTAGTCCTTCAGGTCGCGCGTCGACGCCAGGTCCACGCCGAGCGAGAGCGACGACAGCGGCCGCAGGTCCAGGCCGGCCTCGGCCCGCAGCGACGCCTGCAGCGAGCGCACGGCCGTCGTGAGGGTGTCGCTCGCCGTCGCGATCGGCACCGAGTACGTCTGCGCCTGCGCCGTCGCGTGCGAGTAGCCCAGCGAGAAGCGGACCGAAGCCGGGCTCCAGCGCAGCTTCGAGTCCTCCATCCCCCGCAGCAGATCGGCCCTGCCCAGCAGGGGGATGGCCCGCAGCAGACGCGCCAGGAACGCCGGGACGTACCGGAAGCTCTGCTCGCCGGGGAGCGCCTGGTAGGACGCCGCGCCCGCGACGGATCGCGCCTGGCTCTGGGACAGCTGCGTGGTCGTCGAGCCGGTGGTGAGCGACCCGCTCAGCGAGAGGTTGTCCACCAGCCAGCGCTCCCACCACCCCTTCCCGCGGCGCGAGCGCCGGAGGGCGAGGTTGTAGTACGTCTGCGTCGTCTGCGGCTTCCGCAGGCCGACCAGGCCGGAGGCGAGCACGTCGGTGCCGCTGAGGAAATAGGGATCGTCGCTGGAGCGGCTGACGGCGATCGTGAGGGGCGCCACGATGCCCAGCCGCTCGAGCCCGAGCCGGTCGAGGTGGACGGTCGAGCTGAACGACATCTGGTCGGTCGTGGTGTAGCTCGGATCCTGTCCCAGCTGGCGGAACTGCGCGTCCCGCCGCGTGAGCAGCACGTTCACGTCGGCGACGTCGGCGGCCACGACCCGCAGGTTGACGGCGCCCGCGTAGCCGGGGTCGTTGACGACCTGGGAGAGCCGGATGTCGTCCACCCACAGCTCCGAGCTGTCGGCCACCTGTCCCGAGTCGCGCTCGAAGCCGACCGCCAGCTCGCGCACCTGCGCCAGGTTGGGCGGCGCCGCGGCGGGGTCGCGCACGTGGACGATGTAGGTGCGCGCGCTGTCGCACTCGACGTAGGCCGTCGAATCGCCGCCGCAGGTGGACGACCCGGAGGGACGCTGCCCCTCCAGGAAGCGGCGCTCGATGTCGGCCCGCATCGCCTGCCACTCGCTGAAGTTCACCACCAGGTCCGGCTCCCAGGTGGTGGTGTGCACGGTGGCGCGGAACATGTAGAAGTTGTTCGGGTCCTGGCCGACCTTGATGTAGAACGACAGCTGGTCGTTGTCCCAGCCGGCGCCGCGGCCGCGCGCCCACACCCGCAGCTGGCGGTAGCCGAGGAAGTTCCGCTGGCCCTCGGGGAACTGGTAGTACGCCTCGGCCCGCTGGCCGGCCGCGACCTGCCGCCCGATCAGCCGGAGCGAGTGCTCGTTGATCTGGGTGGTGCCGAGCGCCAGCGGGCCGCTCTGTGTGGTCCCCTGGTCGGTCACGCCGGGCGGCGACTGGTAGCCGAGGTCGGCGTAGTTCTCGGTGGAGACGACGCTGGCGATCACCTCGCCGAGCCCCGAGCCCGTGCTGCCGGCGATGCCGGGGATCGGCGTCGCCGCGCGCTTCACCCACGGGGCGCCGACCAGGTGGACGCGGGCCAGCGCGAAGTAGAGGGTGCTGTCGTTCGGCGCGGCGGGCGCCACGACCGTGAGCCGCAGCGAGCGGATCTGGCGGATGTCCGGCGCGCCGACCTGGAAGGTGTCGGCGCGGAACGGGATGCGGTACAGCCGCCAGCGGCCGCCGCTCGAGTCCACCTTGCCGGTCGCATCGATGGGCCCGCCGTCGCGGACGTAGTACTTCGGGTCCCCGACCTTGAACACGTAGCGGAAGTAGCTCTCCTGCACCGCGGCGACGAGCGTGTCGAGGTGGCCGTCGCCGTCGAGGTCGTCCGTGTCCGGGATGCCGTTGTGCCGGGTGCAGCGGGCGCGCTGGTCCCCCCAGTTGTACACGAACAGCCCGGTGGCGAGCGGCGAGGTGCACAGCGGCATGTCGGTCACCCGGGTGCCGGCGGTCTGGTTGAGGATGGTGTCCGCCACCGCTCCCAGGATGCCGTTGTCGTCGGTGAGGGCGTTCCAGGCGTTGGTCAGGGTGTCGCGCTCGGTCTGCAGCCGCCCCTCGCCGATGCGGCGCCGGCCGGTGTAGACCGTGTCGCCCTGCGGCGTCACGGTGAACGCGGTGGGCACGAAGGCGACCGCGTCCTCGTACACGCGCCCGAAATCGAACACCAGCGAAGCGCCGGCGTTGCGCGCCGTGTACCGGGGGTCCTCGAACACCCAGAACTCGAGATACTCGACGCGCGAGAGGTCCACGCCGGTGGCCGACATGGGCAGGGTGATCGAGCGCCACCGGGGACCCGGCGTGTGCGGCAGGGTCCAGCGGATCTGGCCGGTGTTCGGGTCCGGCAGGCCGCCCACCGAGTCCGGGCGCAGGGCGAGCCACAGCACGTTCTCCGCGGTGACCCCGGTGCCCTGCAGGATGATCGACGGATCGATGCCCTGGGAGGTGAACTGCACGGTGCCGGAGCCGGAGGCGATCAGGTTCTGCCACACCAGCGGCACCGCGTTCGCGTCGTCGAACCCGCTCAGCGGGTCGATGCCGGTGCCGGCGAGCCCGTGCGGCGAGGCGGGCCGGCTCCCCAGCTGCCAGGAGTTCTCAGTCAGCGGGAGGAACGTCCCACCCTCGCCCTCGAACGTCTCGACCCACGCCTGGCCGACCTGGTTGGGCGAGGGCCGGGAGGTGGCGATCTCCGCGTCGAGCGTGATCAGCGAGGGGACCTCGGTCTTGACCAGCGGCAGCGCGTTGAGGAGCCGCGTGAGGCCCATGGGCTCGAAGCGGAAGGTCCCGGAGATGCCGCCGACGAAGTTCGACTGCGGCTCGAAGCCGAGCGGCGGGTGGGTGAAGTTGGAGGACTGCTGCTGCAGCAGGCCGAGCGCCGACACCGAGCCGTGGTCGCCGAAGTCGTACCGGGTCTGGAGGCCGTAGATCGAGGTCGGCGCGATGGCGAAGCCGGGCTGCTCCTCGTACTGCACGTTCACCGTGCCGGGGGTCGCGAACAGCGAGTCCGGGTGCAGGAAGGTGACCTGGCCGACCTCGTAGTTGATCGTGTAGTCCACGTTGCGGACCAGGGTCTGGCCCCCGAGGGTCAGCCGCTCGCTGCCCGGCCGCAGCTGCACGGCTCCCAGGTTCAGCGTGCCGGCGTCGCCGCCGGCGGCCTGGTAGTGGAGCGCCAGCTGGTAGAGCGGCGTCGGCCCCTGGGTCAGCAGCAGGTAGGTCGGCGTCCGGTACAGGGAGTCGTTCAGGAACGCCGACGGCAACGGCGGCTGCACGATGCTGTCCGCGAACGGGATGAGGCTCGGGAAGACGATGTAGTAGTCGCGCAGCGGCGCGCCGCCCGCCGGATCGCGGGCGCGGGGGAACAGCCGGTTGAACTGGTCGAACTGGGTCTGGTCGGTCGCCAGGGCGAGCCCGAGCCGCGCCAGGAACGTGGCCGCGCCCGCGGCCGGGCGCTCCGACTGCGCCACCAGGATCTGCACCTGCAGGCCGTCGCGCACCACGCTGCTCGCGCCGCCCACCCGGTACACGTTGCGCATCATGTAGCGGAAGGTCGGGACGTCGGGGCCCCGCTGCGGCTCGTTGATGAGGCGCAAGGTGTCGGAGCGGCCGGCGCGCGCCGCGGCCGGGAACGTGCCGACGGTGTCGCCCGCGGCCGTGACGTACGAGACGGCGAGGTAGTCGCCGTTGTCGAGCTGGTTGGTGAGCGCGAACCACAGCCCCGAGGGATCGAGGTAGTAGTCCCGGCCCTCGATCAGGAGCTCCCACGGGAACGGCCCGGCGCGCTGCGGGCTGTCGGTGCGCAGCGCCACCGCCGGGATGCCGCCGTAGTTCTGCTGCGCGGTGGTGACGCCGACCGTGCTGCGACGGCGATAGACGCGCACCTGGAGCACCTGGTCCTGCCGCGGCAGCCCGGCCAGGTTGAGGTTCAGCACGTCGACCTCGGGGTAACCCGGCAGGGTCGCGGGGTCGACGACGAAGAAGAACCGGTTCGGCTCGTAGTCGCGGTCCATGACCTGCCGGTCCACCGGCTGCACCGTCTGCTGGCCCACCACGAAGCTCCGGCCGCTGACCACGTTGCCGCGCTGCTGGGCGTAGATGCCGCTGAAGTCGACGGGCCCGAGCTGGCCGGACGCCTGGAAGCCGAAGTTGTTCGCCGGAATGCCGCCGGTGATGAAGCGCGAGGCGGGCGCGCGGAACGTGACGTTGCCGACCTCGACCCGCTGCAGCACTTCGTCCTGGAGCCCCTGGTAGAAGACCTTGATGTTGTTCGAGGCGTCGAACTCCCGCTGCGAGTCGTAGTTCACGTCCAGGTGCACGCGCTGCCCGACGACGCCGCCGGTCCGCACGTTGAACTGCGGGTCGAGCCGGGGCGGCGTGATGGCCGACGTGCAGCCGGACGACAGGAGGGCGGCGTCGCCGGGCTGGCAGCGCAGGTTCTTCAGGTGGTCGTACCGGAGCTCGAAGCGCGCGTTGAGCGCGATGCCCAGGTCGGCATAGCGCTGGAACAGCGTCGGCTGCGGGCGGTTCTCCTCGAACACCGGCGCGGCGCCCGCGATCGGCGCCGGCACCGGCGGCCGGATGCCGAACAGCGCGCTGCTGTCCCCGCCCGCCACGCCGATGCGCCACCGCGCCGCGTCCCGCGCCGCCAGGCTCGCGCGCAGCGACGCCGCCCAGCGCCGGGCCTCGGCGCCGGCGGCGAAGCGCGGCGGCAGCAGGTAGCCGAGCGCCGCGGGCGGCGCGTAGCGGAGCGTGTCGTCGGCGAACCGCGGCGCGGGCAGACGCGGCAGCGAGTCGGCGTGCTGCGCGAAGGCTCTGGAGGCGGCGAGGACGGCGAGAAGAGTGATCGCGACGGGCGTGCGCGTCACGTACACCGCACTTTCGGTGGTATATCGCAGCGGCTGCTTCGGGGTATTATACGACGGCCCCGGAGGCCCCTCAACCCCGTTCAGGACACGACTTAGACCGTGAAGCTGCTGTCGCGGTACCTGCTTCGAGAGCATCTCTCGCCGTTCGTGTTCGCCCTGGCGGCGCTGACCGGCCTGATGCTGCTGAACCAGGTGGCGCGGCAGTTCAGCCAGCTGGTGGGCAAGGGTCTGCCGTGGGGCGTGATCCTCGAAGTGTTCGGCCTGTCGGTGCCGTTCATCGTGGCGATGACGCTGCCCATGGCCGTGCTGGTCGCGGTGCTGTACGCGTTCGTGCGGCTCGGGGCCGACAACGAGATCACGGCGCTGAGGGCCAGTGGCGTCAACCTGGTCGCCCTGGTGCGGCCGGTCCTGCTGGCCTCGGTGGGGCTCGCGGTCCTCGCCTTCGTGTTCATCGACCAGGTGCTCCCCCCCTCCAACCACCAGCTCAAGACGCTGCTGGTGGACATCGCGCGCAAGAAGCCGACCTTCGAGCTCAAGGAGCAGATGGTCAACGAGGTCATCCCGCAGCAGTTCTTCCTGCGCGCGGGCCGCATCGACCAGGCCGCGGACCGGCTGAAGGACGTGCAGATCTACGACCTCAGCAACGACCAGCGCCGCCGCACCATCTACGCCGACAGCGGCTACATGCGGTTCAACGCGGCGCGGACCGACCTGTGGCTGACGCTGTTCGACGGCTACGTGTTCGACCAGGACCGCACCACGCCGGACGTCTTCCGGCGCGTGTTCTTCCACACCGACCTGGTCCGCAAGCGCGGCATCTCCAATACCCTGGAGCGGACCGGCGAGGACATCGGCAAGGGCGACCGCGAGATGTCCGTGTGCGAGATGCGCACCGAGCTGGCGCGCCACCTCCGGTCGGTCGCGGCCGTCCGCCGCGAGCGCGAGGCGACGCTCGCCAACGACGTGCGCACCCTGCTCGGCGTCGCGCCGGAGCCGGCGGGAGACACGACGGGCCTGCGCCCGGAGCGCTCGCTGGTGGCCGCCGCGCTCTACTGCGACGCCCTCGCCGGCCTGGGCCGGCTGCTCGGGCCGCGGGCCGCGCACGCCCAGCAGCCCCGGCCGCTCGCGCGAGTCGCGCCGGCGGCACCGGCCCCCGCCCCCGCCCCCGCCGCCCAGGCCGTCCGGCCGCCGGCGGTCGCTCCGTACCGGATGGCCGACTCGGGCGGCGCCCTGCTGCGCCTCCGCCTCCAGGACCTCGAGGCCCGCACCGTCGCGCTGCGGCAGATGGCGGCGCGGTTCCAGATCGAGATCCACAAGAAGTTCGCCATCGCCGCCGCGTGCATCGTGTTCGTCGTGATCGGCGCGCCGGTGGCGCTGCGGTTCCCGCGCGGCGGCGTCGGCCTCGTCATCGGCGCCAGCGTGCTGATCTTCGGGTTCTACTACGTCGGGCTGATCGGCGGGGAGACGCTCGCCGACGCGCTGATCGTGACGCCGTTCTGGGCGATGTGGGGCGCGAACCTGGCCATGGCGCTGGTGGGCCTCGTCTTCTTCCTGCGCCTGAACCGCCAGCGCGTGGCGGCCCGGGGCGTGGGCTGGCGTGACCGGCTGGCCGCCCTGCGCGACCGCTGGCGGGGAGCCCGGTCGTGATCCGCGGGGTGCGCGTGCTCGACCGCTACCTGACGCGCGAGTTCGTCAAGATCTTCGCGATCACGGCGCTCGGCTTCCCGGTCCTGACGATCGTCATCGACCTCACCGACCACGTGGACCGCTACATCAGCAAGAACCTGCCGGTGCTGCGCGTGGCCCTGGCCTACCTCGCCGGCGCGCCCGAGCAGGTGTTCTTCATCACGCCCGCCGCGGTGCTGTTCGCCACCGTGTTCTCGGTCGGCGCCCTGGCGCGGCACTCCGAGATCACGGCCGCCAAGGCCTCGGGCATCTCCTTCCACCGGCTGGTGGCGCCGATCTTCGTGCTGTCCGCCGCCGCGAGCGTGTTCGCCTTCTTCCTCGGCGAGTTCGCCCCGCTGGGCCAGGAGCGGCGGGCCACCCTGCTGGGCGAGCGCGAAGTGCGGTCGCAGACCGTGCGGTACAACTTCGTCTACCGCGCCGACGGCGGGCGCATGTACACGATCGGGTCCCTGGCGGTGCCCGAGCGGGCGATGACCGCGGTGCAGATCGAGCGGGAGGGCGCGGTGGACGGCCCCGCGGCCGACTCCTTCCCGTCGTACTACCTGGAGGCGCGGACGGCCAGCTTCGCGCCGCGCGTCGGGTGGACGCTCAAGGGGGGCTCGCTCCGGCTGTTCTTCGGGCGCGACCGGGAGACCGCCTTCAGCTTCGATTCGCTGCGGCAGCGGGCGATGTCGGAGCGGCCGCTCGACCTCCTGGTCGAGCCGAAGGCCCCCGACCAGATGCGCTACGCCGAGCTGGGGCACTACGTCCGCACCGTGGAGCGGGCCGGGGGCGACGCGAACAAGCTCAAGGTCGAGCGCGCCCTCAAGCTCGCCATTCCGTGCACCTGCTTGATCATCGCCCTGTTCGGGGCCCCCCTGGGCGTCGCGGGGGGCCGCAGCGGCGCCGCCTACGGCGTGGCCGTAAGTCTCGCCACCACAATCGTTTTCCTCACCATGGTGCAGATCATGAAGGCCGTCGGGGCGGGGGGAGTGGTGCCGCCGCTGGTGGCCGCCTGGATCCCCAACACCCTGTTCGGATTCTCCGGGGCCGCGCTGTTCGCCAAAGCCAGGACCTGAGACACCTGCGTTACCCGGCGTTTACTTGACGCTTGGCCCTCCGAGCGGTTGTTTCTGTGTGCCCTTGGAACCCCCTACTCGGCTGCCTCGGCATGCCCGCAATGAAGTGCACACAACCTCGGTCATCCGGTCACCATCAGTCTCCGCGATGGAGGGAGAGCGAATGAAGCTACCAGGCAAGATATGTCTGCTGTTTGCGCTGGCCGTCGTGGCAGGGACGACCGCGCTGCGTGCCCAGGGCGTGACGACGTCGGCCATGACCGGCGTCGTGAGCGACTCGTCCGGCGTGCCGCTGGTGGGCGCGCACGTGGTCGCGGTGCACGGACCGTCCGGGACCTCGTACGTTGGCAGCTCGGGGTCGGACGGCCGGTTCACCCTCCCCGGCATGCGCGTCGGCGGACCGTACAGCGTGCGCGTGGCCTACGTGGGCTACCGGCAGCAGGTGCAGGACCGGATCTACCTGCAGCTGGGCGTGACCGCGGACCTGCATTTCATGCTGACGCCGGTGAGCGTGGAGATCGAGCCGATCACCGTCACCGGGCAGGCCGACCCGATCTTCAGCTCGGCGCGGACCGGATCGGCGACCGCCGTTCCCACCGCGGCCATCCAGCAGCTGCCGACCGTCACCCGGCGGGTGGAGGACCTCCTCCGGCTGACCCCGCAGTACGAGAACGGCACCAACGGCTACTCGTTCGCGGGCCAGAACAACCTGCTGAACAACATGACGATCGACGGGTCGTACTTCAACAACTCGTTCGGTCTCGCCGGCGAGCCCGGCGACCGCACCGGCGTCCCGGCGGTCTCGCTCGACGCCCTCGAGCAGGTCGAAGTCAACGTGGCGCCGTACGACGTGCGCCAGGGCAACTTCGTGGGCGCCGGCGTGAACATGGTCACCAAGAGCGGCACCAACCAGTTCACCGGATCGCTGTACTACGGCTGGCGGAGCAACACCAACGTCGGCACGCAGGCCGGCGCGAACACGTTCAACCCCGGCACCTTCAAGTTCCACAACATCGGCGTCAATCTCGGCGGGCCCATCATCCCGAACCGGCTGTTCTTCTTCGCCAGCTACGAGAACGACGCCCAGACCACGCCGGCCACCACCTTCACGGCCAACACCGGCTCACAGACCGTGGGCGGCACCGTCACCCGCGTGCTGGCGTCGGACCTCGATTCGATCAGCAGCTTCATGCAGCACAGCTTCAACTTCAATCCCGGCGCGTATCAGGGGTACAGCTTCCAGATTCCGTCCACCCGCTTCCTGACCCGCCTGGACCTGAACGTCAACGAGCACAACAAGATCTCGGTCCGGTACAACCTGCTGAACTCCCAGTCGCCGATCCTGATGTCGAACTCGGCGTCGCTGGGCGTCGGCGGCGTGCGCAGCAACGTGAACTCGCTGAACTTCCAGGGATCGAACTACGCCATCCTCGAGAACATCCGCTCCATCGTGGGCGAGTGGAACTCGACCATCGGCGCCAAGATGTCGAACAACTTCATCATCGGGTACACGCAGAGCGACGAGAGCCGCAGCAATACGTCGCCGCCGTGGTTCCCGCTGATCGAGATCCTGAACGGCGGCACGGCCTACACGGCCCTCGGGTTCGAGCCGTTCACGCCCGACAACACGCTCAAGTACCACAGCTTCCAGCTGCAGGACAACTACAACTTCTACCTGCGCAACCACACGGTGACGTTCGGGGTCAGCTACGAGAAGTACCACTCGCTCAACATCTTCTTCCCGGGTGCGCAGAGCGTGTACGTGTACAACTCGCTGGCCGACTTCTACACCGATCTCAACGGGTACCTGGCCAACCCGAACCGCACCACGTCGCCGGTGACGCTGAACACGTTCCAGTACCGGTACGCGAACATCCCCGGCCAGTCGGTGCCGGTCCAGCCGCTGGACGTCCAGTATGCCGGCGTCTACGCGCAGGACCAGTGGCGGCCGACCACCAACATGACCGTCACGGCCGGCTTGCGGGTCGACGCCCCGTGGTTCGGGAACACCGCGTACGACAACGCCCAGGCGGACACCATGCATTTCCGCCTCGGCTTCGGCTGCGTGACCACGTCGACCACGTGCCCCACGACGCAGTACAACACCGGCAAGCTGCCCTCGGTGAAGCCGGAGCTGTCGCCACGCCTCGGCCTCAACTACGACGTCGGGGGCAGGCACACCACGCAGCTGCGCGGCGGTACCGGCCTGTTCGCCGGCCGTCCGGCCTACGTGTGGATCTCGAACCAGATCGGCAACACCGGGGTGCTGACGGGCTTCATCCAGCAGAAGGGCACCGTCAACTACCCGTTCAACCCGAATCCGTACCACTACGCGCCGGCCTCGGTCACCGGGGGGCCCGCGGCCAGCTACGAGCTCGCGCTCACCGACCCGAACTTCAAGTTCCCGCAGGTGTGGCGCACCAACTTCGGGGTCGACCAGCGCCTGCCGTGGTTCGGCCTCACGGCCAGCGCCGAGTACCTGTACACGCGTGACGTGAACGGCATCGCGTACCAGAACGTCAACCTGCCGGCGGCGGACACGACCTTCCAGGGCCTGGATCATCGCCCGCGCTGGCTGAACACCGCGACCAGTCCGCACGCGAACCAGCTGTACACGGCCGTTTCCGCCGACGCGACGGTGTTGACCAACGAGGGGATCGGGTATTCGTCCGTCCTCACGTTCACGTTGGAGCGGCCCGTCACCACCGGCCTCTACGCCAAGGTGGGCTACAGCTACGGCGTGAGCCGCAACACCGTGGACCCGGGATCCATCGCCTTCGGGTCCTGGAGCGCCAACGCGCAGTCGGCCGATCCCAACAACCCGGGAGCCGGCTACTCCGGCAACATGCAGAAGAACCGGTTCTTCGCGGCCCTCACCTACAGCCAGAACTTCATCGGGAAGCTGGTTGGGGCGCCGTGGGTCGGGAACACCGCAGTGAGCGTCTACTTCGACGGCCACACCAACGGCAACACGAGCTACGTGTTCGCCGGCGACATGAACGGCGACGGCGTCCGGGGCAACGACCTGATCTGGATCCCGACGCGGGACACCAGCCAGATGAACTTCGTTCCGCTGACCGTCGGGTCCGGCGCGAGCGCCGTGACGTACACCCGCCAGCAGCAGCAGGCGGCGTGGGAGGCCTTCATCGACCAGGACGCGTACCTCAGCAGTCACCGCGGCCAGTACGCGCAGCGGAACGCGGTCTTCCTGCCGATGGTCTGGCGCGCCGACGTGAGCATCTCGCAGGACATCGGCCGGGCCCTCGCCGGGCAGGTCAGCCGGTTCCAGATCCGGATCGACATCCTGAACTTCACCAACTGGCTGAACCACAACTGGGGCCTCGGGCAGATCCCGACGCTGCCGAGCGCCGGCACCGGCACCGTGGCACCCCTGGTCTTCGTCGGCACCGATGCCAACGGCGCCCCGACGTACAGGCTGGAGAACATCGGCACGTCGTTGATCTCGCACTCGTTCCAGCAGTCGGTGACGACCAACGACGTCTGGCGCATGAACCTGGGCGTGCGCTACATGCTCAACTAGGCAGCAGCGCCGTTCGCAGTGGGAGCCGCCCCCCGCGAGGGGGGCGGCTTCGTTCTAGGAGCTTCGGCCCGGCCGGAGCCGCAGCCAGACCCAGTAGGCGGGGAGGCCGGAGAGGATCACGCCGAAGGCGAGCGCCGACCCGCCGAGGTTCGTCACCAGGGCGTTGCCGAGGATCAGCACCGCCGCGAGGAGGAACAGGATGGGCGGCAGGGGATACGCCCACACCTTCACCGCCCGCTCCGCGTCCGGGCGGCGGTGCCGCAGCACGAACACCGCGGCCGCGCCCAGCGCGTAGAACGGCCACAGAGCGAGCACGAAGGTGTCGGCCAGCTGCTCGAAGGTCCGGAGCAGCACGAACCCGATGCCCAGCGCCGCCGTCAGCACGATCGCCACCGACGGCGTCCGGAAGCGCGGGTGCACGCGCGCCACCCCCCGGAAGAACAGGCCGTCGTCGGCCATCGCGAAGAAGATGCGGGGGCCGGTCAGCATCGAGCCCGCCAGCCCGCCGAACGTGGACACCATCACGGCCACCGCCGCGACGCCCACCCCGATCCTGCCGACCAGCAGCTCCGCCGCGTCCGCGGCCACCAGCGGCGAGCGCGCCACGGCGTCGATCGGCAGCAGGTACAGGTACGCGGCGTTCACCAGCAGGTAGATCGCCACCACAGCGCCGGTCCCCAGGAGCAGCGCCCGCGGCAGGTTCCGCTGCGGATCGCGCACCTCGCCGCTCACGAACACGACGTCCGCGAAGCCGTCGTAGGCCCACAGCACCGAGACGAGCGCCAGGCCGAACAGCCCGGCCGACAGCCCAGCGCCGCCGGCCGGCGCGAGGCCCTCGAAGTGGCGGAAATCGCCCTGCCCGGCCGCGAACGCCACCGCCACCAGCAGCACCAGCGTGCCGTACTTGGCGACGGTCGTGGCGTTCAGGACCAGGGCGCTCCAGCTCACGCCCACGTAGTTGAACACCGCGGTGACGGCGATGGCCGCCGCCGCGAGGGGGTGCACGAGGGGCGCGTACTGCGGCAGCTCCGGGTTCATCCCCAGCGATCGCAGCAGGTACGCCGCGAACACCGTCGAGGTCGCGCCGAGGGCCGAGGCCCGGATCACCAGCAGCTCCGTCCAGCCCAGGAGGAACGCCGGCATCCGGCCGAACCCCTCGCGCACGTACACGAACAGCCCCCCCGAGCGGGGGAACATGGCCGCCAGCTCCGCGTAGGTGAGCGCGCCGCACAGCGCCAGCACGCCGCCAAGGACCCACACGCCGAGCATGGGGACCGGCGCGGGCACGCGCCCGGCGATCAGCGCGGGCGTACGGAAGATCCCGCTCCCGATGGTCGAGCCCACGAGCACCGCGACGGCGCTCCAGAGCCCGAGGCTCCGCGGCAGGCGCTCGCCCCAGCGGTCGGCGTGGTCGGTTGTTCCCGGTGGGTCAGCGGCCGGAGGCACGCGCGAAGATAACCCCGCCGGCGCCCCCCCGACCAGCCGCCGGCGCCGGCGCGCGGTCTTGTTCGCCGGCGAACGAGCGGGGACGGAAGTCCGCACCGCCACTCGATTTCCGCCCCCAATGACAGGCAGCCTGCATACCATTACCTTATACGGCTGTCTCGACACGACAATCATTCTCAAACGTACTTCCCCGCGGCCGGCCCCTTCTGGGGAGGCCTGGATCTCGGCGGAGACAGCCTCGATGCACTGGTGGTTCCCGGGCAACGCGTCCAGCGTCGGCGGCAAGGTCGACACCCTCTTCTACGTCATCCTCTACATCACCGGCGCGGTGTTCGTGCTCGTCGAGGCGACGCTGCTGGTGTTCCTGGTGCGGTACCGCCGGAAGAGCGGCCGCACGGCCGAGCACGTCGAGGGGAGCACCAGGGCCGAGATCATCTGGACGGCCATCCCGGCCGTGATTCTCGTGACCCTGGCGCTGGTCAGCCAGCCGCTGTGGTCCAAGATCAAGGACTCGGACACGTACCCCCGCAACGCGGTGCACGTAGGCCTGGAGGCCAAGCAGTTCGAGTGGCACTTCACCTACCCCGGCCCCGACGGCAAGCTGGGCGACGACGACGACTTCATGAAGAAGGACACGCTCCACCTGGTGGTGGACCGCGACTACGTGCTCGAGATGACGGCGCGGGACGTGGTGCACAGCCTGTTCATCCCCGCCTTCCGCCTCAAGCAGGACCTGGTGCCGGGGATGGACATCAGGATGTGGATCAAGCCGACCCGCACCGGCACGTTCGAGATGGCGTGCTCCGAGCTGTGCGGCCTCGGGCATTACCGGATGCGCGGCGTCGTGGTGGTCCACACGCCGCAGGACTACGCGGCGTGGCTGGTGAGCCAGGGCGCGGCCTCCGCTGCCGACTCCGCCGCCGCGGGACTGACCCCCAGTGGAAAGGGCGCCCCATGACCGCCGCGGGGACCGCGGTGCCGGCTCACACGCACGTCGACGACCGGCCGTTCATCCGGAAGTACGTGTTCTCGACCGACCACAAGATCATCGGCATCCAGTTCCTGTTCCTCAGCCTGTTCTTCCTGCTGGTGGGCGGGCTCCTGGCGATGGGCATCCGGTGGCAGCTGGGCTTCCCGGGGCAGGCCATGCCGCTCGGGGGCTGGCTGCCCGAGGGCGTGGCGCCGGGCGGCGTGGTCTCGCCCAAGACGTACATCGGGCTGGTGACCATGCACGGCACCTTCATGATCTTCTTCGCCGTGATGCCGCTCTTGGTGGGCGTGTTCGCCAACTACCTGATCCCGCTCAAGATCGGCGCGCCGGACATGGCGTTCCCGCGCCTGAACATGTGGTCGTTCTGGCTGATGATCCCGTCGGGGCTACTGATGACGGCGAGCCTGTTCGTGCTCGGGGGCTCGTCGGTGGCGGGCTGGACCGTGTACGCGCCGCTGTCGAACACGCCCGACTACACCGGCGTGCACCTCGGCCAGCAGCTGTGGTGCCTGAGCATCGTGATCTTCGGGCTCTCCTCGCTGCTCGGGTCGGTGAACTACATCACCACCGTGATCAACCTCCGTGCCCCGGGCATGACCTGGTTCCGCCTGCCGCTGTCGGTGTGGGCGCTGTTCATCACCGCGGTGCTGGCGATCCTGGCGGTGCCGGTGCTCGCCGGCGCCGTCATCATGCTGTTCTTCGACCAGACCATCGGCACGCACTTCTACCTGCCCGCGTCCGGCGGCCAGCCGCTGATGTGGCAGCACCTGTTCTGGTTCTTCGGCCACCCCGAGGTGTACATCCTGATCCTGCCGGCGATGGGGATCGTGTCGGACATCATCGCCAACGGGGCGCGCAAGCCGATCTTCGGCTACGTCTCGATGGTGTGGGCGATGATCGGCATCGCGTTCCTCGGGTTCATCGTGTGGGGCCACCACATGTTCCAGAGCGGGATGAACCCCACCCTGGCCAGCGCGTTCATGGTGTCCACCATCGTGATCGCGGTGCCATCGGCCATCAAGGTGTTCAACTGGCTCGGCACCCTGTGGCGCGGCAGCATCCACTTCACCACCCCGATGCTGAACGCCCTCGCCTTCGTCTCCATGTTCATCATCGGCGGGCTGTCGGGGATCTTCATGGCCTCGACGCCGGTGGACATGTACATCCACGGCACCTACTTCATCGTCGCGCACATCCACTACGTGCTGTTCGGCGGGAGCCTGTTCGCGATCTACGCCGGGATCTACTTCTGGTTCCCGAAGATGTTCGGCAAGCAGCTCGACGAGCGCCTCGGCAAGGTCCACTTCGCCCTCACGTTCGTCTTCTACAACCTGACCTTCTTCCCGATGCACATCCTCGGCCTCGGCGGGGAGATGCGCCGGATCTACGATCCGACGGTGTACGACTATCTCAAGCCGATGCAGCCGATCAACGTGTTCATCACGGTGAGCGCGTTCCTGCTCTTCGCCTCGCAGATCGTGATGGCGTGGAACATCGTCCGCACCCTGGCCCGCGGGAAGAAGGCCGACGTCAACCCGTGGCACGACTGTGGGCTCGAGTGGACGGTGCCCTCGCCGCCGCCGCACGGGAACTTCGAGACCACGCCGACCGTCTACCACGGCCCGTACGAGTTCAGCGTCCCGGGCGCGCCGGCGGACTACGTCCCGGTGAACCAGCCGCTCCCCGCCGTCCCGGAGGGCCGGCGATGACCGCACACGCGGCGACCCACGGCATGACCGGCGGCGAGCACGCCCAGGGCGCGGTCGGCGTCCACACCCAGAAGCTGGGCATGTGGGTGTTCCTCGTCTCCGAGGTGATGTTCTTCACCGCGCTGATCGGCTCCTACATCATCCTGCGCTGGGGCACCAACGCCGAGTGGCCGGAGCCGCGGACGGTGCTGGCCATCCCCATCACCGCGGCCAACACCTTCATCCTGATCTGCTCGTCCGTGTCGATGGTGAAGGCGTACGCGGCGGCGGTGCGGGACGACCAGCCGGGGCTCAAGAAGTGGCTCCTGCTGACGGTGCTGGGCGGCGCCACGTTCGTCTCCGTCCAGGCCTTCGAGTACCACCACCTGGTCGAGAAGGGCTTCCTGCCCAGCTCGGGGCTGTTCGGCGCCAGCTTCTACACCATGACCGGCTTCCACGGCTTCCACGTGACCTGCGGCGTGCTGAGCATGATCTGGGTGACGATCCGCGCGTTCCGGGGCAAGTACGCCGGCGGCCGCTTCCACGGCATCGAGACCATCGGGCTGTACTGGCACTTCGTGGACCTGGTGTGGATCATCCTGTTCACCATCGTCTACCTCATCTAGGGCCGCGCATGGAAGCGACCGAGCACAAGGCACCGAACTACATCGCCGTCTGGGCCGCGCTGGCCGTCCTCACGGTCGTCGAGGTCGCCGTCGTGTACCTGCACCTGCCGCGGCGGCTGATGGTGATCTCGCTGGTGTTCCTGGCGCTGTGGAAGGCGATGCTGGTGGCGCTGTACTTCATGCACCTCCGGTTCGAGCCCAAGCGGCTGCTGTACGTGGTGCTGGCGCCGCTCCCGCTGGCGGTTATACTCGTGGTGGGCGTCATGCACGGGTTCCGGGGTCCGTGATCGCTTTCCACAAGGTCCTGATCGTCACCGCCATCGTCTTCTGCGCGTTCTTCGCGCTGTGGGGATGGCGCGACTGGCAGCACAGCGGGGCCACGTGGAGCCTCGCCTCGTCCATCGCCTTCGCGGCGTTCGCGGTCGGCTTCGCGGTCTACCTGCGGTTCCTGCGGCGGTTCCTGGGCCGGTGAGCGCGCCGGAGAGCTTCCGCCCCGGGCTGCACCGCTATGCCGTCGTGGTGGCCTGCGCCACGGCGGCGCTGCTGTTCGTGGGCGGGCTGGTCACCAGCACCGGCTCCGCGCTCTCCGTGCCCGACTGGCCGCTCTCCTACGGGAAGGTGTTCCCCGCCATGACGGGAGGCGTGCTGTTCGAGCACGGCCACCGGATGGCGGCGGCCACGGTCGGGGTGCTCACCATCGTGCTGGCCGTCTGGCTGTGGCGCGCCGAGCCCCGGCGCTGGGTGCGCCGGCTCGGCGCGGCGGCGCTCGCCGCGGTGGTGCTCCAGGGCGTGCTGGGCGGCGTCACCGTCCTGCTGAAGCTGCCCGTGGCCGTTTCGGTCGGGCACGCGGGGCTGGCCGAGATCTTCTTCTGCCTCACGGTCGCCATCGCGCTGGTGACTTCGCGGTCGTGGCTCGACGCCCCGCCGCAGGTGCCGGACGCCGGCAGCCCGTCCCTGCGCACGCTGACCCGGGTGACCGTGGCCGCGGTCTACCTGCAGATCCTGGCGGGCGCCCTGGTGCGGCACACCGGCTCTGGCCTCGCCATCCCGGACTTCCCGCTGGCCTTCGGCCGGCTGTGGCCCGCCTCCCTGTCGACGCCGGTCGCATACCAGCTCGTGCATCGCGGCGGGGCGCTGCTGGTGGCGGCGTGCGTGATGTGGACGGTGGCCGCGGTGATGCGCCGCCACGCGGGCGTGGCGACCCTCCGCCGTCCCGCCCTGCTGCTGGTGCTGCTGCTCGCGTGGCAGGTCTACCTCGGGGCGGCGATCATCTGGACCCGCCGGGCCGTGATGCCGACCACCGCGCACGTGCTGTCCGGCGCGCTGGTGCTGGCGACCTCGCTCGTGCTCGCGCTGCGCGCGGGGCGCCTGCTCGCCCCGCTCTCTTCGGACCGGAGCTCCTCGCCCGCCTCCACGGCCGCATGAGCGCGCCGTCCGGCGGCGCGGCCGCCGAGGCCGGGGCCGCTCCGGAGCGCAGGCGCCTGGCGGCGTTCCTCACCCTCACCAAGCCCGAGATCACGTTCAACGTCGTGCTGACCGCGCTGGTCGGGTTCCTGGCCGCGGCGCGCGGCGGGACCGACGTCCTGGCGCTCGTCCGCACCCTGCTCGGCACCGCGCTGGTGGCCGCGGGCGCCAGCACGCTCAACCAGTGGGCCGAGCGGGACCGGGACGCGCTGATGAAGCGCACCATCCGCCGCCCGCTGCCCGCCCACCGGCTCACGCCGGGGGAGAGCCTCGCGTTCGGCGTCGCGCTGGCGGTCGCCGGCACGGCGTACCTTGCCTGGCTCGTGAGCCCCCTCGCCGCCGGTCTCGCGGCCCTCACGGCCGCGAGCTACCTGCTCGTGTACACGCCACTCAAGCGCCTCACGTCGCTCGCGACCGTGGTGGGCGCCGTCCCGGGCGCGATCCCGCCGATGATCGGGTGGGCGGCGGCCAGGGGCCGGCTCGACGCGGGCGCCTGGGTCCTGTTCCTGATCCTGTTCTTCTGGCAGATGCCGCATTTCCTCGCGCTCG
Organism: Gemmatimonadales bacterium; assembly: GCA_035623755.1. Taxonomy (GTDB): domain Bacteria; phylum Gemmatimonadota; class Gemmatimonadetes; order Gemmatimonadales; family JACORV01; genus Fen-1245. Next base: position 3,277 of record DASPSV010000100.1, on the reverse strand, counting down.
CGGCGCTGTACCGGAAGGACTACGCGCGGGCTGGGTTCCGGGTGCTGCCGGTCGAGGATCCGGATGGCGCGAGCACCGGGCGCCAGTCGGTGCTCTACGCCCTGGCGCTGCTGGTGGTGAGCCTGCTGCCGACGCCGCTCGGGATGGCGGGACCCGTCTACTTCTTCGGCGCGCTCGCGCTCGGCGCCGGCTTCCTCTTCTACGGTGTCCGGCTGGCGGCAAGCCCCGCGGACCACGCCCGCGCCTCCGGCCTGTTCCGGTATTCCCTGCTTTACCTGCCCGCACTGTGCACGCTGATGGCCCTGGCCTGAGCCCCGAAGCTGTCCGCCTCCGCGACCTCCGGCACCGGTTCGGGGAGCGCGAGGCCCTGGCCGGCATCACGCTCGACGTGCCCGCCGGCGAGCTGCTGGCGCTCCTCGGGCCGAACGGCAGCGGCAAGACGACCCTGTTCCGGATCCTCTCGACGTCGCTCCTGCCGGGCGCCGGATCGGCCACGGTCTTCGGCGCCGACGTCGTGCGGGACAGCGCGCGAGCCCGCCGCGCGATGGGCGTCGTCTTCCAGGCGCCGAGCCTCGACCGCAAGCTCACGGCCGCCGAGAACCTCCGCCACCAGGGGAGGCTGTACGGCCTCAGGGGCCGCGCGCTCGAGGAGCGCATCGCGACCGCGCTCGGCCGGATGGGGCTCGCCGACCGGGCCGGCGAGAGGGTCGAGCGGCTGTCCGGCGGGATGGCGCGCCGCGTCGAGCTGGCCAAGGGGCTCTTGCACCGCCCCCGGCTGCTCTTGCTGGACGAGCCCACCAGCGGCCTCGATCCCGCCGCGCGGAGGGAGTTCTGGACGTACTTCGACGCGCTGCGCCGCGAGAGCGGCGCCACGGCCGTGGTCACCACCCACCTGATGGAAGAGGCGGACCGGGCGGACCGGATCGCACTGATGGACGAGGGCCGCCTGGTCGCACTCGGTCCGCCGGCGGCGCTGACGGCCGAGATCGGCGGCGACGTGATCACGCTCGAGACTGGCCGGCCGGAGGAGCTGGCCGCGGCGATCGCGGCCCGGCTGGGCTGCCAGGCCGCCGTCGTGGAGCGGGCCGTGCGCATCGAGATCCCGCGGGGGCACGAGCTGGTGCCGCGGCTGATGGAAGCGTTCGGCGACGACATTCGCGGGCTCGTCCTCGGCAAGCCGACGCTGGACGACGTGTTCGTGCGACGCACCGGCCATCACTTCCACGCCGGCGACGCGTCGTGAGCTCCTTCTTCCTCGCCGTCGGGACGCTTTGGCAACGGGAGCTGGTGCGCTTCTACCGCCAGCCCAGCCGCGTGGTCGGTGCGCTGGCGCCGCCGGTGCTGTTCTGGCTGCTCATCGGCTCCGGGCTCGGGCCTTCCTTCCGGGTGCCGGGCGCGACGACGGGGACGAGCTACCTGGCGTGGTTCTTTCCGGGCGTGGTGATCCTGATCCTGCTGTTCACGGCGATCTTCTCCGAGATCTCGATCATCGAGGACCGGCGGGAGGGCTTCCTCCAGGGCGTGCTCGTGGCGCCGGTGCCGCGCGCGGCCGTGGTGCTCGGCAAGGTGCTCGGAGGCACCACGCTGGCGATGCTGCAGAGCGCGTTGTTCCTGGCGCTGGGCCCCGCGGTGGGTCTCACGCCGTCCTCGCCGGGCGCGCTGCTGGTGCTGGCTGCCGTCCTGTTCCTCCTGGCGTTTGCCCTCACGGCGCTGGCAGCCGCGATCGCCTGGTGGCTCGACTCGACGCAGGGCTTCCACGCCATCATGAATCTATTCCTCGTGCCGATGTGGCTCCTGGCCGGCACGCTGTTCCCCGCGGAGGGGACGCCCGGCTGGCTGGGCGCCGTGATGCGGGTGAATCCGCTGACGTACGGCGTCGCCGCCCTGCGGCGTTCGCTCGCTCCGGAGGGTACGGCGGGCCCCGGCTTCGCCGTGTCGCTCTGGGTCACCGGCGCCTGTGCGGCCCTCGCCTTCGGCCTGGCGACCTTGGTGGCCTCGCGGCGCCCGACCCGATGATCGCGATCGACGACCTCCCTGCCGTCAACGCCGCGCTGAACGGCACCACTGCCGTATTGCTATCGGTGGGCTGGCTGATGATCAGGAGCCGGAGGATCTCCCTCCACCGGTTGTGCATGCTCTCGGCGTTCGGCGTGTCGGTGCTGTTCCTCGCCTCGTACCTCACCTATCACGCTTCCGCGGGCGTGAAGCACTTCACCGGCCAGGGCTGGATTCGTCCGATCTACTTCGCTATCCTGGTCTCGCACACGCTGCTCGCGGCGGCGGTGGTGCCCCTGGCCGTGACGACCGTCTATCTCGGGCTTCGGTCGCGGCATCCCACACATCGGCGCCTCGCGCGCTGGACCCTGCCCCTATGGCTGTACGTATCGGTGACCGGGGTCGTCGTCTACGTGCTGTTGTTCCGGCTCTCCTGGTAGCGCTGGCCTCCCCGGCGCGGGCGCAGGACATGGCCCACGGCCGTCTCATGACCACCATGTTCTGGACGGGAGCGCTGATCGCCCTGATGCCGGTGGCGATCGGGTTGATCGTGCTCGGCGTCGTGCTGCACCACCGGCGCCAGGCCAGGCGCCAGGGGGAGCCCGGTGAACGGCCCTGACCGTGCCGAGCCTGCGTCCGGCGCGACGAGCGTGCTGCTGGTGGACGACGACGACGACCTGGCTGACGTCCTGGCCCGGGCCATCGGCCGCCAGGGCTTCGCGGTCCACCGGGCCCGCACCGGGAGCGATGCCATCGCCTCGCTGCCGAGCCTGGGCCGGCTCGACGCGGCGGTGGTGGATCTGGTCCTGCCCGGCGCGGGTGGCCTCGAGGTGGTGCGCAGCATCCGGCGCGCGTTTCCTTCCTGCCGCATCGTCGCCCTTACGGGCCTCGCCGAGCCGCTGATGCAGCGTGCCTTCCGGGACGCGGGCGCCGACGTCTTCCTCGGCAAGCCGGCCGAGCTGGTGGACCTGCTCCAGGCGATCGGCGCGAGCGGCTAGCGCGTCCGCCCCAGCGGCGGCGGCGACCCGCAAACGAAACGCCCCCGGCCGGAGCCGGGGGCGTTCGCTTCTCGAAACCTGCAGCTACTGGAGTGTCACTGTCAGCTGGTAAACGCTTGTCCTGGGGCCCGTGGTGAACGGAATGACCGCCACCCAGTACTGGCCGGCAGGCTGCGCGTTCGCCGTGGTGCCCTTCTCCGGCTGGCCCGCCGTCGCGGCGGCGTACCCCAAGAGATCGGGCACGCTCTCGTCGCACGCCATGCCGACGTTGCAGATCAACAGGT
>DASPSV010000099.1:0-5508 GCA_035623755.1 Gemmatimonadales bacterium | reverse complement strand
ACTGCGGGGCGCCTTCGTTCTGCCCCGTGACCGGCGGCGTGGCGCTGCCCACGAAAATCCCGCAGGTCTTCGTGGTCGCGTTGTTCTTCGACGTCGCGGCCCACCCCGTCCCGGTCGCCGAGGAGATCGACACCGTGTTCCCCGAGGAGACGTTGTAGTTCAGGTTGGTGAGCACCGACGCGTACGTCACGTTGTCGGCGAAGTACGCTTCCTGGGCCGTCACCAGGTTGCGCAGGTCCGCCTTCATGCCCGCGATGTACGCCTTCTCCTTCGTGTTCGCGAACTTCGGGATCGCGATGGCGGCCAGAATGCCGATGATCACCACCACGATCAGAAGCTCGATCAGCGTGAAGCCCTTGGTGCCCTTCATGTCCCGCCCCCTGTGAGTGGTCGTCGTTCGCTTCCACCGGATACGTAGGGCATCCCCCGTACCGCGACGGAGCGCGAGAGGCCGAAGCCACTGTGGAGGAAGGAGTTGGCTCGCTCACGCCGGCCGTGCCGGCGCGGCCTCGGGGGTGGGGCGGCATCGCATTGTGCAACGCGCGCCGCCCTTCGCGGCGTGCGGCAAATGGGGGAAATCGCCACTCGGGTAGCGGCGGCCGCGCCGTCCTCGCCGCTACCTGGGCAGCGGCTGCCGGTCGAGGGTCGAGCGCTGGCCGGCGCCCGGGCCGCCCGGCCCCGCCACGGGCCGGCGCCGCGCGTCGAGCACGCACAGCACCGCGACCAGCGTGACGAGCGCGGCGAACCAGTCGCCGGTGCGGCTGTAGAACGTGCCGGCCGGGCCGGCGCGCACCGCGCCCGCCACCAGCACCTCCCCTGCAGCGTCCGTGGCGCGCTCGGCCACGACCCGCCCGCGGGCGTCGCTCACCGTGAGCAGCCCGTCCGAGGCGCTGCGCGCCACCGCGAATCCGCCCTCGACGCCGCGCAGCACCGCCATGCGGCTGTGCAGCCAGGCGTCGCGCCCGAAGTCCCACGCCGGCACCAGCATCAGCTGGACCCCGGCGCGCGCGTACGTGCGGCCGAGGGCCGGGAAGTCCATGTCCTTGCAGATGGCGACGCCCGCGGTCACGGCGGTGTCGGGCACCACCCCGATGAGGGCGCCGCGGGCGTACCCGCGCTCGAGGCCCGGCACCAGGTGGACCTTGTCGTACTCCAGCAGGGTGCGGCCGTCGGGGCCGAACACGACCGCGAGGTTCCGGGGCTGCGCGCGGCCCGTGACGTTGAAGCCCGCCGCCAGGGTGAGCCGCCAGCGCCGCGCGACCGACGCCAGCGCCACCCGCGCGCCGTAGTCGTCGCCCGGCAGAGCGGCCACGAACTTCTCCGGCAGCACGATGAACTGCAGGTCGCGCTCGGCCAGGAGCGAGGCGCGCGCCGCGTACCCCCGCGCCACCCGCAGCGCCTCCGTCCCGTCGGTCGTGAAGGGGCGGTTCGCCGAATCGCTCGCGACCAGCCCGATGCGGACCACCCGGGCGGGCGCCGCCGCGGCCAGCCGCAGGTCGCCGTAGACCAGCGTCGCCGCCACCAGCAACGCCGCGACGCCGAGCGCCGCCTCGCGCGTGCTGCGCGAGTCCCGCTCGCGCCACATCACGGCGAGCGTCGCGCCCACCAGCGCGACGACGAACGTGATGCCCGCGAGGCCGGTCAGCGACCCCAGCTGGATCACCGCCAGGACGTCGGCCTGGGAGTAGGCGACGCTCCCGAAGGTGCCGTTGGGGGAGAGCTGCGCGACCAGCCACTCCTCGAGGGTCACGAACGCGGCGTAGGCGAGGGCCGTCACCACCGGGCCGCTGCGGCGCGCCACGGCACGCCAGCCCATCGCCGCCGCGGCGTACGGCGCGGCCATCGCCGGCACCATCAGCGCCAGCATCCACAGGGGCATCGCGCCCCAGTACGCGACGACGAAGCTGGCGGCGCCGCCGCACGCGGCCGCGAAGGCGGCGAGCGTCGCGCGCCACGGCTTCAGGCCGGGGAGCACGATCAGGAGCGGCGCCGGCGCGAGCCAGGCGAGCGGCCACACGTGGTTGATGCCGGCGGAGCCGTACCACATCGCACCGCTGAACAGCACCGCCAGGACTGCGTCCACGCGACCGCGCACCGCTCGAGGGGGAGCGCAATGATACGGCGCGCGGGCCCCGGGGCGCGAGTCCTCCGGGACCGCGCCCGGCGTGTTACGTTGGTGGCATGGGTTCCGACGTCAGCGCCGAATTCCTCGCCCTGCAGCAGGTGCTGGCCGGCCGTTACTCGATCGAGCGCGAGCTCGGCCGCGGCGGGATGGGCATCGTCCTGCTGGCGCGCGACGTGGCGCTCGACCGGCTGGTCGCGATCAAGCTGCTGCCGCCGGCCCTGGCCGCGAGCGTGGAGTCGCGCGACCGGTTCCTGCGCGAGGCGCGAACCGCCGCCGGCCTGTCGCACCCCAACATCGTCCCCATCCACGCGGTCGAGCAGGCCGGCGACCTGGTGTTCTTCGTGATGGCCTTCGTGGACGGGGAGACGCTGCGCGAGCGGGTGGAGCGCGCCGGGCCGCTGGCGCCGCGGCTGGCGATGAAGGTGATGCAGGAAGTGGCGTGGGCGCTCGCCTACGCGCACCAGCGCGGCGTGATCCACCGCGACGTGAAGCCCGACAACATCATGATCGAGCGCGCCACCGACCGCGCGCTCGTGACCGACTTCGGCATCGCGGTGGGCGGCCGCTCCGGCGCCGGCGGTTCGGCCGGCGAGGTGGTCGGCACCGCGCGCTACATGAGCCCCGAGCAGGCGCTCGGCGAGACCGTGGACGCGCGCAGCGACCTCTACTCGCTCGGCGCCACGATGTTCTTCGCGCTGACCGGGCGGCCCCCGTTCGAAGGATCGAATCTGCCGGCCATCATCACCAAGCAGGTCTCGACCCCGGCGCCGCGGGTCCAGACGCTGCGAGCCGAGGTGCCGGCGCGGCTCGCCGACGTCATCGACCGCTGCCTCCGGAAGGAGCCCGCACAGCGCGTCCAGACCGGCGACGACGTCGCGCGGATCGTGGGCGAGGCGCGGGGCCGCGACCTGCGCGCGCCCCCGGTGCTGCGCTCCTTCCTCAGGAACGCGCAGGTCACGACCATGGTGCTGCTGGCCATGTTCCTGAGCGGCTCCGCCGGCCGCACGCCGTCGGGCAGCGTGACGGTCTCGATCCAGGGCACGGGCCTGATCGGCATGATCCTCATCTTCCAGCTCGGGGTCGTGGCCCGGCGGCTGCTCCGCGACGGCTACACCTTCGAGGACATCCGGACCGCGCTCCTCGCGGAAGCACAAGTGCAGCGTGAGGAAGCGGACGAGATGAAGCAGGGCAAGTGGATGCGCCGCCTGAACAGCCTCTGGCACCGCCTGTGGGCGGGCAAGCTGGGCCGCGGGTTCTTCCGCCTGGCGGGCGCCGGCCTCCGGAAGACCGGGCGACGCGCCATGGTCTCCGCCGACGCGACCGAGCTGGTGCTCGGCCGCTCGGTGCTCGCCGCCTGGGACGTGCTGCCGCCCGCCGAGCGCGAGGCCGTGAAGGACGTGCCGCAGGTGGTCGAGCGGCTCGAGAAGGAGGCCGAGGCGCTGCGCGCCGCCGGCGGCCAGACGGAGCGGCTCGCCGAGACGGTGGCGGCGCTCGAGAACCTCCGCCTCGCGCTGCTCAAGCTGCGCGCCGGCACCGGCACCGTGGGCGACCTCACGCTGTGGCTCGAGCGCGCCCGCGAGGTCGGGGACTACGTGGACCGGCGAGTCGCCGCCGAGGGCGAGGTCGAGGGCCTGCTCAAGGGCTGACGCGGCCCGGAGGTGCCGGTGTCTCGATCGGCGCTGTGGATCACGGCCCTCGCCGCCACGCTCGCGGCGGCCGTCTGGCAGCGCGTCAGCGGTCCGTCGTTCCCCTGGCGCGGGACCGTCGCCCTCGGCGGCGCCGAGGTCGCCGTGGTCCTGCCGCGCAGCCACCTCTCCACCGGCCCCGCCCGCGTCGCCGTACCCGCGGCCGGTCGCGGCGAGCTGTTCTGGCGCCGCGCCCCCACCGCCGATCCGTTCGCCGTGGTGCCGATGCGCTCCGAGAGCGGATCGCTGGTCGCCGAGCTGCCGGCGCAGCCGCCCGCGGGCACCGTCGAGTACTTCGTCGTGGCGAGCGCGGGCGGGACGCGCATCCGGCTCCCGGCGCGGCCCGGCGAGACCGTCGTGCTCCGCTTCCGGGGGCCGATTCCGGCCGCCGTCCTCCTCACCCACATCGTCGTGATGTTCGCCGCCATGCTGCTCGGCGTGCGGGCCGGCCTCGGCGCGGCGCTCGGGGGCACGGCCGACCGGCGGCTCACGGCGCTCGCGCTGCTCGCGCTCACCGTCGGCGGCCTGGTGCTGGGGCCGCTCACGGAGCGGTACGCGTTCGGCGAGTGGTGGGCCGGCGTGCCCTTCGGCTGGGACCTGACCGACAACAAGACGCTGGTGGCCTGGCTCGGGTGGGCGGCCGCCGCCGCCGCGATCCGGTGGCGGCCGGCGCGGGCGCGCTGGTTGGTCGTGCTCGCGACGCTCTTGATGCTGGCCGCGTTCTGCGTTCCGCACAGCGTGCTCGGGAGCCGCCTGACCTGGAACGCCGCGCCGCCCGCCGCTGGTGGCCGCCCTTGACAGATACCTAACACCGTTATATTCGTTTACGTAGTTATGAGCGCCAAGTCACTGGCCAGCTTCGAGCGCCGCGAGGCCGAGCGCGTGGACACGAGGAACCGGATCCTCGAGGCCGCGCGCCGCATGTTCGCCGAGCAGGGCTACGAGGCGACGACGATGCGCGCCATCGCCGACGCCATCCGCTACACGCCCACGGCGCTCTACCACCACTTCCCCAACAAGCAGGCGCTGGTCACCGAGCTGTGCCGGAACGACTTCGACGGCCTGGCCAGCCACTTCGGGGACGCGGCGCGGATCGCCGACCCGCTCGAGCGCATCCAGGCCATCGGCACGCTCTACCTCCAGTTCGCGGTGCAGTACCCGAACCACTACCGGTTCATGTTCATGACGCCGCTGCCCGACCTGGAGTACCACACCGAGAACATGGGCGACCCGGAGCGCGACGCCTACGCGATGCTCGTGGCGTCGTGCCGGGAGGCGATCGAGCGGGGGATGCTGCGCGCGCAGTTCACCGACGCGGACGAGCTGGCGCAGATCCTCTGGGCCGCGCTTCACGGGCTCGTCTCGCTCAGGATCGTGAAGCACGACCCCTGGGTGCCGTGGCGCGACCTCCAGCACTCGGCCCAGCAGGCGATCGACGTCCTCACCAGCGGCATCAGGAAGACGGCGCCGGCGACCTGAGAGGCCGGGCGACGAAACCGGCGAGGGGCGAGACGACGTAAGGACGAGCAGGGCGACACGACGAACGCAGCGACGACGTAGACGACGCGAGCAGGACAGCGATGGGCACGGCCCATCTTTTTTCGGCACTTGAAGTTAACGCTGTTAGGAGATGTAGCCATGTTCACACTAAAGCCGATCAACCTGATCCCCAAGATCGCGCTGCTCGCCGCACTCCTG
>DASPSV010000081.1:0-6351 GCA_035623755.1 Gemmatimonadales bacterium | reverse complement strand
GCCGTTTGGCCGTTGCCGGCGTTCACGGTCATCTGCGTCGCGGAGCCGGAGTTCCCGGTCGCGGTGAACGTGAGCGGGCTCCCGGTGAGGCCGCTCGACGTTGCGGTCAGAGTGTTGGGGCCCGCGACCGTGCCGAGCGTCCAGCTGGTCACCTGGGGGATCCCGCCGGCGTTGGTCGCCACCGCCGTCGTCGGCGAGACGGTCCCGCCGCCGGTGGCCACCGCGAAGGTGACGCCCACACCACTGACCGGGTTGCCGTGGGAATCGGTGATTCGGACGCTCGGCGCCACCGCCACCGCGCTGCCGGCAGTCGCGGACTGGCCGTTGCCACCGTTGATCGCGATCTGGGTCGCGCTCCCGGCCGTGCCGGTCGCCGTGAACGTGACCGGCGAACCGGTCAATCCGGCCGACGTCGCGGTGAGCGTATTCGAGCCGGCCGTGGTGCTCAGCGTCCAGCTGGTGACCTGCGCGATCCCGCTCGCATTCGTCGCCACCGCCGTCGTCGGCACGACGCTGCCGCCGCCCGTCGCCACCGCGAACGTGACCGCCACCCCGCTCACCGGATTCCCGTGCGCGTCGGTCACCAGCACGCTCGGCGCCGCCGCGACCGCCGCCCCCGCCGTCGCGCTCTGATTGTCGCCGCTGTTGACCGCGATCTGCGCCGCCGAGCCGGTCGTCCCCGTGGCGGTGAACGTCGCGGTCGACGCCGCGCCGGGCGACGTCGCGACCAGGCTGTTCGTCCCCGCCGTCGGGCCCAGCGTCCAGCTCGTCACCTGCGCGATCCCGCTCGCGTTGGTCGTGACCGCCGTCGTCGGCACGACGGTCCCGCCACCGCCCGTCACGACGAACGTCACCGCCAGGCCGCCGACGCCGTTGCCCTGGTAATCCCGGACGACGACCGAAGGCGGGACCGCCACCGCGGTGCCCGCGGTCGCGCTCTGGTTGTTGCCCCCATTCACCAGGATCTGCGGAGGCGGCGGGAGGTACGCGTTCGCCGTGAACGTCACCGGCGAGCCCGCGAGGCCGGCCGCGGTCGCGGCGAGCGACTGCAGGCCGACGAACGTGCCCAGCGTCCAGCTCGTCACCTGCGCGATCCCGCTCGCGTTGGTCGTGACGGGCGCCGCGGGCACGACCGTCCCGCCGCCGAAGGTCACGGCGAAGGTGACGGCCACTCCGCTCACGGGATTGTTGTTGGCGTCTCGAACGACGACGGACGGCAGGACGGCCACCGCGCTGCCCGGGATTCCGTTCTGGGCGGTGGCGCTGTTCGCGGCGATCTGCGTGGGCGGCCCGGTCGTGCCGGTCGCCGTGAACGTCACCGGCGAGCCCGCGAGCCCCGGTGCCGTCGCGGTGAGGGTGTTCGTCCCCAGCGCCGTGCCCAGCGTCCAGCTCGTCACCTGCGCGACGCCGCTCGCATCCGTCGTCACCGCACCCGCGGGTGCGACCGTGCCCCCGCCGCCCGTCACCGCGAACGTGACGCTCGTGCCGGACACCGGGTTGCCCACCGCGTCGCGCACGATCACCGACGGCGGCACTGCCACCGCGCTCCCCGCCGCGGCGCTCTGGCCGTTGCCGGCGGCGGCCGCGACCTGCGCCGCCGGGCCCGGCACGACGGCGAACGCCGCGCTGGTCGCCGTCACCATGCCGGTCGCCGACGCGGTCAACGTGTAGCCGGCGCCGGCCTTGTCGATCCTGAGGTCCGGGAAGGTCGCGACCCCGCCCGACGCGGCCACCGTCCTGGTCCCCGAGAGTGCACCACCGGGGGGTGCACTCCCGAGCGCCACCGTGACCGCGTCTTCGGACGTCGTCACCTGGTTGCCGACGGAGTCCTGCACCGTCACCTGGAGCGCGGGCGCGAACGGACTCCCCGCGCTTTCCGTCGTCGGGCCGACCGAGAACACGAGCACCGCTGCGAGCCCGACCAGGGCGACGGCGGAGAAGGTGACCGGCGCGATGGAGGAGTCGGTCGCGATCCCGGCCGTGACCGTGCACGGGCCGGCCTTCCGGCCGAGCCGGAAGCTGGCTCTCGCGATCCCGGTCGCACCGGTCATCGTGCTGAGCGGACTCACGGCGCCGCCGCCGCTCATCACGTGCCACGCGATCGTGACGCCGGACACCGGCGCGCCGGACGCGTCCACGACCCGCACCGACAGCAGGTCCGACAGCTGGGACCCCGCGGCGGCGCTCTGGCCGTCCCCCCCCTCCAGCTCGAGCGCCGCCGCGACCGGAGGCGCCAGGGACTTCTCGCCGCCGCTGCACGTCGCCGTGGCCGCGATGATCGAGGCCGCGACGATGGCGATGCCGCCGAGCCGGCGGGCAGGAGACCGCAGTGAGTCGATCACGAAACCCGTGTCAGAGGGTGCGCGCCCCAGGCCTGCGGGCGGTCGTGCTCCCCGCCGCGTGCACGGTGGATGGCGGTCCAAAAAGCAGGGGCCGTGCCATCGGACTACCTGACGTCGGCGACGGTGCATCACGCGTCAGGACAACGACTTACACGCGTGAATGCGAGTTCCGCCGTCGGGTATGGGCCGGGAGGCTGGCGAATCCTGCCCCAGCCGGTTCTTGCCCTTGTAGCGCCGGCGCAACGCCAGGTTGCCCCTGCCGCGCGTCCAGCGATGCTAGCGGTCGGGCGTTACTCGAGCGTCACCAGCCGATTGGTCGGAATTGCCAATTCGTTGACAGTCAAAGAGTTGAGGTGTTGCTGCGAGGTCCGACGCGTGCGCGGGCCACGCCACGCCGCGCGCAATGGAATGCACCAGGGTTATGACGTATACGTCATAATCGGATGGAGGGCTGTCGACGCGCCGACGGCCCGCCGGCGCTCTCGCGGCCCGCCATCCCGCGCCCTACTTTCTCAACTCGATGCTCCACCTCCGGACCCTCGGCGAGATCGGGCTCGTGCGGACGAGCGAAGGCGGCACCCCGGAGCTGCTGCTCGGCCCCGGCAAGCCGCTCGCCTTCCTCACCTACCTCGCCCTGTCGCCGGGGCACACGTCCACCCGCGAGCACCTCACCGACCTGTTCTGGGCCGACGCCGAGCCCGAGGCCGCGCGCCGCAGCCTGCGCCAGGTCGTCTACCGGCTGCGGCGACTGGTGGGCGAGGAAGGGCTCGTGAGCCGCGGCGACCAGCTCGCGCTCGAGGCGGACCTGCACCCGGACTGCGTGGAGTTCGCGGCCGCGGTCGCCGCGGGCGACGCGCGCCGGATCGCCGACCTCTACAAGGGCCCCTTCTTCGCCAGCTTCGCCGCGCCGGGCGGCGCGCTGTTCGAGCAGTGGGCCGCCCTCGAGCGCCAGCGGCTCCACGCCGCCTACGTCCGGGCGCTCGAGGCCCTGGTGCGCCAGGCGCTCGCCGACCGCCGGTTCCGCGACGCCGTGCGCACCGCGCTCCACCTCCGCAACACCGCGCCCGACCAGGAGCGGATGTGGCGGCTCCTGATCGAGTCGCACACCGCGGCGGGCGACTGGCTCAACGCCGCGGCCGAGGCCGAGTCGCTCGAGCGGTGGGCGGAGGGCGAGGGGCGGACCGTCGAGCCCGCCACCCTCGCGGTCGTGCGCGCGGCCCTGCGCTCGCCCGAGAGCGGCGCCGTGCGGCCCGAGGGGCGGCTGGTGGCGGAGATGGTCGGGCGCACGTCCGAGTTCGCGGCCATCGTCTCGGCGTGGGCGCAGGCGCGGACCGGCCGGCTCCGCCACGTCCACGTCACCGGGATGCCCGGCATCGGCAAGACGCGGCTGCTGGCCGACGCGGCGGTGCGCATCGCGGCCCTCGGCGGCCGCTGCGTCACGCTGCGCGCCAACCAGGGCGAGCGCGAGATGCCGTACGCCGTGGCCGGCGACCTGGCGCGCGCGCTCGCCGCGCTGCCGGGCGCGGCCGGCGTCGCGCCGGAGACCGCCGCGGTGCTGGTGGGACTCGACCCGTCGCTCTCCTCGCGCTACCAGGTCGCGCGCGCGGCGCCGGGCCACGACGCGCGCGACACCCTGAGGCTGCGCTCGCTCGCGCTCACCGAGCTGCTGGCGTGCGTCGCCGACGAGCAGCCGGTCGCCGTGTTCGTGGACGACCTGCACTGGGTGGACGCCGAGTCGGGGCGGATCCTGGCCGCGGTGGTTCCGCGCGCCGAGAGCTGCCGCACCCTGCTCGTCACCTCGGCGCGGCCCCGGCCCGGCGGCCCCGACCTCGGCCGGCTCGGCGACGTGCTCGCGCTGCGGCCGCTCGCCCCCGAGGAGGTGGGCGCCGCGGTCGAGAGCCTCGCCACGCTGCCGGACAAGCTGCGCGACGCGGGCTTCGTCGCGGCGCTGCACGAGGCGTCGGACGGCTCGCCGCTGCTGGTGCTCGAGACGCTGCAGCTCGCGCTCGAGCGCGAGTGGCTGTCGCGCCAGGGCGACCACTGGGTGGTGCACGACGAGCCGGCGCTGTTCCGCTCGCTCAGGACCGGCGGCGCGCTCGGCGCGCGCATCGCCTCGCTCGACCGGCAGGAGCGCACCACCGCCACGCTGCTCGCCGTGGCCGGCGCGCCGGTGCCGGGCGAGGTGCTGCGCGAGGCCGCGCAGGAGCTGGCCGCGTCGTCCGAGCCGGCGCTGCTCGCGCTCGAGCGCCGCGGCCACGCCGTGCCCGTGGGCGAGGCGTGGGAGCTGGCGCACGACGTGATCGCCGAGAAGGTGCTCTCGGGCGCGGGGTCGGCCGAGGTCCGCGCCGCGCACGTGGCGCTGGGGCGCGCCCTGGCGCAGGCGGCGGGCGCCGAGCCCGCGGGCCTGGTGCGCGCGGCGCGGCACCTGGTGCTGGGCGGCGACGAGCGGGACGCGGCGCGGCTGTTCCGCGCCTGGGCCGGCCTCGCGCGCCGGAGCCGCGACCGGCGGGCGGCCCCGGAGCTGGCGCGCGAGTTCCTGGGCGACCTGGCGACGTCCGATTCGGTCGCCACGTTCGTGGTGGCGCTGCCGCTCGCGCTCCAGCTGTCGGCGCGCGGCCGCCTGGCGCGGATCGGCGTGGCGGCGGCGGTGGTGCTCGCCGCGCTGGGCTGGGGCGCCACGGCGTGGCTCGGCGAGCCGGTGCGGCTCGCGATCAGCGAGCAGCCGGTGGGGCTCGGCGCGAGCGGCCTGTCGCCCGCGCTCACGGCGGAGGTGCTCGACCGGCTCGGCCGGCGCGCCGAGCACGCCACCAACCCCGTCACCGTCGAGGCCGTGGACGCGCGCAGCGGCGCGCCGCTCACGCCGGTGCGCCTGGTCGTCGAGCCGGAGCAGGGCAGCGTGCGCCTGGCGAAGTGGAACATCCGGCCGCTGACGCGGCCCGTGGCGCTGTACGCGCGGCTGCGCCTCAGCTCGCCCGGCCTCCTCGGCGCCACGACCGACTCGATCCCGCTCGACGCGGCCGCGTCCAGCCGGCTGTGGCTCGCCGGCGGGCGGCTCGCCGGCCAGGCGCTTGGCCCGCGGAGCCGGACGGTGAGCGTCGCGGCCGGGCAGGAGTTCGCCGGCGCGGTGAACCTCGGCTACTCGAGCGGGTGGACGCAGGCGGTGGTGATGTTCGTGGCGGTGCCGACCTGGGGCGTGCGGGAGGGCGCCTTCTTCGCGCCCTTCCCGCTGGCCACACCCACGCGGAGCGGCGTGCACTCGGTGCCGGTGCGGCTCACGGCGCCGCGCCGGCCGGGGCGCTACCACCTGATCTTCGCCTTCGCGGCGGAGACGGAGCCCGACTTCGTGGCGTCGGCGACGAACTGGCCGCTGGGGCGGGCGTGCTGGCGCGACGGCAACGACGTCGCGGACTGGACGGCGGAGCAGATCGACGAGGCCGACACCGCGGGCCAGACGACGACCTGGTGGCAGTACGGCTTCGCGAACCAGGACGACAGCGCGCTCCGGTCCGCGCTCGCGGCGGGGACCGCGCGGCTCGCGCTGGGCGGCGCGCGATGCCGGGGCCCGCGCGCCCTCTACGTCAGGACGCGCACGCCGGCCACGGCGATCGAGATCGTGGTGCGCTAGGGCGTCGCCGGCTGGTAGCCCGCCACGCCGAGCTGCCACAGCAGGAACGCCATCAGGTCGGTCGTCTCGGTCTCGAACTGGCTGTAGGTCGAGCCGATGCCGTGCCCGCCCTCCATCTCCACCCGCAGCAGCACCGGCCGGCCGCTCGACGTCGCCGCCTGGAGCCGCGCCGCGAACTTGGCCGGGATCCACGTGTCCACGCGCGGGTCGTTCATCCCTGCGGTGAGCAGCATCGCGGGGTACGCGGTGCCGTCGCGCACGTGCAGGTAGGCGTCCATCGCCAGCAGCTGGCGGAAGCCGCCCGGCGTGGTGGGGTCGCCGAATTCCGGACGGTTGGCGGGGCCGCCCACGCCCACCAGCATGTCGCGCACCGGGCTCGTGGCG
>DASPSV010000055.1:0-4907 GCA_035623755.1 Gemmatimonadales bacterium | reverse complement strand
CCAGGAATCGCCCGCGTCGGCCGATGCGTACACCTGGCCGCCGGTGGTGCCGAAGTAGATCCCGCACGGATCCAGCGCGTCCACCGACGACGCGTCGCGCAGCACGTTCACGTAGCAGTCCCGCTGCGGCAGGCCCTTGGTCAGCGCCTCCCACTCGTTGCCGCCCGCCCGGCTGCGGTAGACGCGCAGCTTGGCGTCGGGCACGTAGTGCTCCGAGTCGCTCTTGATCGGGAACACGTACACCGTGTCGGGCTCGTGGGCGTGGACCTCGATCGTGAAGCCGAAGTCGGTCGGGAGGTCGCCGCTGATCTCGCGCCACTGGCCGCCGGCGTCGTCGCTCCGGAGCACGTCCCAGTGCTTCTGCATGAACAGCACGTCGGGCCGCGCCCGGTGCTGGGCGATGCGGTGCACGCAGTGCCCCACCTCGGCCTCGGGGTCCGGGATGTACTGGGAGCGGAGGCCGCGGTTGATCGGCCGCCACGACCGGCCAGCGTCGTCGGAGCGGAAGGCGCCCGCCGCCGAGATCGCGACGAACATCCGCCCCGCCTTCGCCGGATCGAGCAGGATGGTGTGCAGGCACATGCCGCCGGCCCCGGGCTGCCAGCGCGCGCCCGTGGAATGGGTGCGCAGCGCCGCCAGCTCCTGCCACGACTTCCCGCCGTCGGTCGAGCGGAACAGCGCCGCGTCCTCCACGCCGGCGTAGACCGTGTCGGGGTCGGTGAGCGACGGCTCGAAATGCCACACCCGCTTGAACTCCCACGGGTGCGGCGTGCCGTCGTACCACTGGTGCGTGCCGGTCGCGCCGTCGTAGACGAAGGTCTTGTCCACGGGCGTCCAGGTCTTGCCGCCGTCGTCCGAGCGCTGGACCTGCTGCCCGAACCAGCCGCTGGTCTGCGAGGCGAACAGCCGGTTCGGATCGGCCGGCGAACCCTTCACGTGGTAGATCTCCCAGCCGCCGAAGTGCGGGCCGCTCACCTCCCAGCTGCGGCGCTTGCCGTCGGCCGTCAGGACGAACGCCCCCTTCCGCGTGCCGACCAGGACCCGGACTCCGCTCATGACCGTCTCCCTCGCTTCGCCGGCGCCGCGCGGCGCCTAGTGTCCGTCGAACGCGATCAGGGCGTGCACCGGCTGCCCGAGCGCCTCGAGCTTCTTCCGGCCGCCGAGCGCCGGCAGCTCGATGATGAAAGCGGACCCGGCCAGCGTGGCGCCCGCCTGCTGGAGCAGGCGGCTCGCCGCGACGGCCGTCCCGCCGGTCGCGATCAGGTCGTCCACGAGCAGGACGCGCTCGCCGGTCTCGACCGCGTCCACGTGGATCTCGATCCGGTCGGTGCCGTACTCGAGATCGTAGTCGTGCCCGATCACCTGGTAGGGCAGCTTGCCCTGCTTGCGGACCGGTACGAACCCGACGCCGAGCTGGTGCGCGACGGCGCCGCCGAGGATGAAGCCGCGCGCCTCGATCCCGGCCACCTTGGTGACGCCGGCGCCGGCGAACCGCCCGGACAGCGCGCCGACGACGTCCCGGAAGCCCGCGGCGTCGCCGATCAGGGTGGTGATGTCGCGGAACTGGATCCCGGGCTTGGGATAGTCGGGGATCGTGCGCACGAGGCTGCGGAGGTCGATCACGCGAGTCGCTCCGTCCGGCTGGTGCGCGGTCACGAGGCCGTCGAGGCCGCGGCCGGCGCACGCCGCGGACCGCGATCGACGGTGGCCGTGAGGGCGCGATAGTCGGCGCGCCACCGCGCGGCCGCGGCCCGGTCGCCGGCGCGCTCGGCGGCCGCCGCGGCGCCGAGCAGTCCGCGGGCGCGGCGCGGGGCCCGGGCGAGCGAGGCCTGGTACGCCGCCAGGGCGTCAGCGGGCCGGCCCACGGCGAGCAGCAGGTCCCCCTGCAGCTCGCGCGCCGGCAGGATCGCGCCCGGCGTCACCGGGTGCTTGGGGGTCGTCTCCTCGAGGTCGGCCGCGTCCGACGCCAGCCGCAGCGCGGCGGCCGTGTCGCGCGTCGCGAGCGCGAGCCACGCCGACGCCGCCAGGCGCTGCGCGTGCACCGTGCCGGCCCAGATCGGGACGGCGTGCGCGGCCAGCGTGTCGTCCACGGCGGCCAGTGCCGCGAGCGCGGCCCGCGCGCCCGCGGTGTCGCCCCCGCGCGCCGCGCCGAGCGCGCGGGCGAAGTACGTCACGGCGATCGCGCCCGGCTCCGCCAGGTCCGCACGCAGCGGCAGCGCCGCGGCCTCGCGCCACCGGCCCCGCTCGAGGGCGTAGCGCGCGGGGATCGCGGTGAGCGCGTACTCGGCGGCCCCGGCATGCGCCGGCGTGACGCGCCGCACCGCGGCGGCCTCCGCCACGAGGCGGCGCGCCGACGCGGTCCGTCCGCGCTGCAGGTACGCGTAGGCCATGTAGTCCATCGCGTGCAGCCGCTGGTCCCAGACCGCGTCGAGGTGTTGCGCGATCTCGTACTGTCGCGCCGCCCGGGCCGCGCTGGCATTGGCCGCGATCGACGCGTCCCACATCCCCAGGCGGGTGTAGATGTGCGAGGGCATGTGGCGCGCGTGCGGGACCGACGGCGCGATGGTCGCGTAGCGGTCGGCCGCGCGCACGGCCCGGTCGGCGAGCGCCGGGGCGTCGTAGGCATGGATCAGGTAGTGGGCGAGGCCCGGGTGGTCGGGCCGCAGCTGGAACAGCGGCTCGAGCAGGTCGCCCGCGCGGCGCTGCAGCCCGAGCGTGGTGTCGGGCGGCGAATTCTGCGCGACGGCGACGAGGCTCAGCGCGTAGAAGATGGTCGCCTCGGTGTCCGCCGGCTCGGCCGTCCGCAGCCGGTCGAGGCCGTCGCTCCAGGCCTTGAGGCGGTCCACGAACCGGGCACCCGAGTCCGCGCCGTAGAAGGCGCCGATCGCGTCCACGTAGCCCCGCTCGCGTGCCGTCGGCGGCGCGAGGGCCCGCGCCCGCGCCACGAGCGCGGCGCCGGTCGCGATGTCCCTGGCCGACGACGGCGCCCACAGCGGATGCAGCAGGCTCGTGGCCTGGCCCCAGTAGGCGAGCGCGCAGGTGGAGTCCGCCTGGCTCGCGTCGCGGAACGCCTGCCCCGCCTCCTCGTACCAGAAGGAATGGAGCAGCGCCACGCCGCGCTCCACGCTCACCGCCGCCGCCGCGCCGCAGGACGACGGAAAGACGACCCGGCCGAGGTGCGCGGGCGGCGCGCCGCCGTGCTCGTGCATGTCCATCTGCGCCGCGAGCGGCCGGCCGGCGAGCAGGACGAGCGCGACGACGACGTTGGCGGTGCGCGGCGCCATGCGTGACACTCACTCTCGAGGATTGGCGCGAATGTCGCCGGGGCCGCGGCCGCGGTCAAGGGACCGGTCGAGCATCGAGGACGCGGAAACGACGGAGGCCCGCCGGCGGCGGGCCTCGATCGGTGGGTCGACTGGAGCGATGAGTCGGGGCGGCGGGATTCGAACCCGCGACCTCGTGGTCCCAAACCACGCGCGCTACCGGGCTGCGCCACACCCCGATACGACAGTTGCGAGTTGCCAGACAGCAAGCCGCGAGTGGTTACAAGATACCAGGCTTCGGGCTACAGTGGGTGCCGCGCCAGCGCCGCCGCCAGCTGGCGGAACGCGTCGCCCCGGTGGCTCACGCCGTGCTTCTCCTCCGCCGTCGCCTCGCCGAACGCCTTGCCGAGCCCTTCGTGGAAGAACAGCGGATCGTAGCCGAACCCGCCCGTGCCCCGCGGCTCCACGAGGATCCGGCCCCACGAGCGGCCGGTGAAGGCCTCGGGCGTCGCCCCCGGATGCCGCAGCAGCAGCGCGACGCACACGTAGCAGGCGCGGCGCCGCTTCTCGTCCGCGCCCAGCAGCCGGCGCAGCAGCTCGGCGTTGTTGGCCGCGTCGAGCTCCTTGCCCGCCAGCCGGCTGGATTCGGGCGAAAAGCGCTTCGAACGCACGCCCGGCGCCCCGCCCAGCGACAGCACCTCGATGCCGGAGTCGTCGGCCACGGTCGGCAGGCCGGTGAGCTTCGCGAAGTACTCCGCCTTGGCCCGCGCGTTGGCCTCGAAGGAATCGAACCGCTCGAGCCGCTCTTCCTCGGAGGCCCAGTGGACGTGGGCCTCGTCGAGCGACTGCAGCTCGACGCCGGCGCCCGCCGCCCGCAGGATCTCCCGGATCTCGCGCGCCTTGTCGGCGCTGCGGGTGGCGAGCAGCAGCCGGTTCACCGGCCCAGCGCGGCGCGCTGCGCGGCGAAGATCCGCGCGGTCCCGGCGAGCGCGAGGTCGAGCATCGCGTCCAGCTCCGTGCGGGCGAACGTGCCGTGCTCGCCGGTGCCCTGCACCTCCACCAGCCGGTCGGGCGCGGCCACCACGACGTTCGCGTCCACCTCGGCGACCTTGTCCTCGGCGTAGCAGAGGTCGAGCCGCGGCTCGCCCTCGACGATGCCGACGCTCACCGCCGCCACCAGCCGGGCGAACGGGTCCGCGCCGCCGGTCGTGGCCGCCAGGCGCGCGCAGGCGTCGGCGAGCGCGACCGCGGCGCCGGTCACGGCGGCGGTGCGCGTGCCGGCGTCGGCCTGCAGCACGTCGCAGTCGAGCCGGATGGTGTGCTCGCCGAAGTCGAAGCCGCGGAGCGCCGCGCGCGCGCTGCGGCCGATGAGACGCTGGATCTCGTGGGTGCGCCCGCCGGCGCCCTGCCGCTCGCGCGGCGTCCGCTCGGTCGTGGCGCGCGGCAGCATCGCGTACTCGGCCGTCACCCAGCCCTGTCCGCTGCCCTTGCGCCAGCCCGGGACGCCCGCCTCCACCGACGCCGTGCACAGCACCAGCGTGCCGCCCATCCGCACCAGGCACGAGCCCTCGGCGTACGGATTGGCGCCGCGCTCGAGCGCCAGCGGCCGCAGCTCGGCCGCGGCGCGGCCGTCAGAGCGTGGCA
>DASPSV010000045.1:0-31454 GCA_035623755.1 Gemmatimonadales bacterium | reverse complement strand
AGCGCCTGGCGCACGCGCTGCGGGTTGGCGTCGGCCTTGTCGATCTTGTTCACCGCGACGAGGATCGGCACGCCGGCGGCGCGCGCATGGTTGATCGCCTCGACGGTCTGCGGCATCACGCCGTCGTCGGCCGCGACCACGAGCACGACGATGTCGGTCACCTGCGCGCCGCGCGCGCGCATCGCCGTGAAGGCCTCGTGGCCCGGCGTGTCGAGGAAGGTGACGCGGCGCCCGTCGGGCAGCCCCACGTTGTAGGCGCCGATGTGCTGCGTGATGCCGCCCGCCTCGCCCGCGATCACGTTGGTCTTGCGGATGAAGTCGAGCAGCGAGGTCTTGCCGTGGTCGACGTGGCCCATCACGGTCACGATCGGCGGCCGCGGGTGGAGGTTCTCCTCCGGCTCGGGCGCCTCGACCACGGCGTCGGCGGCGGCGTACTCCTCCTCGCGCACCGCCTGGAAGCCGTACTCCGAGCAGATCAGCTCGATCTGGTCGAAGTCCAGCCGCTGGTTGACGGTGACCATCATCCCCAGCTCCTTGAAGGCGAAGGCGACGATCTGCGACGCCGGCACCTTCAGGATCTCCGCCAGCTCCGCCACCGAGATGAACTCGTTGACGTGGACCAGCGTCTTCTCCTTCTCCTTCTCCTCGGCGACCCGCTGCGCCTCCAGCTCGCGGAAGCTCGGCTCGTCGTCGCGGCGCCGCACGCCGCGGCGCGCCGGGCCGCGGATCGTGGCCAGGGTGCGGGCCACGTTCTCGGCCACCGCCTCCTGGTCCACCGTCCACTTCTTGCCCTTCTTGCGCTTCTTCTTGTCGCGGCGGCGGTCCTCGATCACGCCGCCCGGCGCGGCCGACGCCACGGGGCGCGGCGGCGGCGCGCCGGTCCCGGGCACCGCGGAGGCCACCGGCTTGGGCCGCGCCGAGATCGGCCGGCCCACCGGCGTCGGGATGCGGGGCATGCGGTCGCGCGGGACGGGCCCGGCGCTCGACGGCGCGGCGCTCGCCACGGGGGCGAGCGGCGGCAGCGCCACCGCCGGCGGCACCGGCTCGGCAGCGGCGGCGGGCGCGGCCGCGGTCGGCATGAAGATCGGGCGCTCTTCCGCCTCCTCCTCGCCCCCGGCGGGCTCGGGCGGCGCCAGCTCGGGCGGGAACAGCTCGCTGACGTGGAGCGCCGGCTCCTCCTCGGCCTCCTCGGAGGCGAACAGCGCGCCCACTTCGGGCTCGCGCGCGGCGGCTTCGGCCGCGGCGACGGCGGCGGCCTCCGCCTCCTGGGCGGCGACCTCGGCGGCCGTGCGGCGGCGGCGCTTCTGGCGCGGCTCCTCCGCGGCCTTGGGCGCGGGCGCTTCCACGACCTTGACCTTGGGCGCCGCGGCCCGGCGGCGGCCCTTGGCGGGCGCCGGCTGCTTCTCCTTCCGCTTCTCGCGCTCCCAGCGCGTGCGGACCCGCGCGACCTTGTCCTCCTCCAGGGCGCTCAGGTGGCTGCGGACGAAGATGTCCATTTCCCGGAGCAGCTTGATCAGCTCGTCGCTGGCGATGCCGAACTCGGCCGCCAGATCGTGCACCCGCAGACTCATTTCCTGACTCTCTCCCCTCGGTCTTCCGCTAGATACGTCTTCAGCCCCCGCGCCAGCTGCCGGTCGAGCACGGCGACGCCGTGCACCGGCGGATGGCCCAGCGCCTTGCCCAGCGCGTCGGCGTCCGGGCCGATCAGCACCGTCACCGCCCGGTGGCCCGCCAGCGGCTCGAGCCGCTCGCGCGCCCGCTCGCTCGCGTCCTTCGGCAGCACCACCGCCTCCGCCAGCCCCCGCCGCAGCGCCTCGCGCGCCGCGTCCACGCCGATCGCCAGGCGGCGCGCCTTCGCACCGAGTCCGAGCAGGCCGAGCGCGGTCCGCGCGGCGTCGGTTGTCACTCCGCCGGCTTCTCCTCGGGCGCCGGGGGCGGCTCGCCCTCGTCCGCGCCGGCGGACCCGGTGTCGGCCGCGCCCTCGCCGGCCTCGCCGCCCTCGCTGCCCTCGCTGCCGGCCGCCGCGGCCGACTCGTCGGTCGTCGTCAGCTCGTCGATCAGCGCCAGCAGCCGGTCGGCCATCTCGGGCGCCATGCCCGGGATCGCCCGCACCTCGTCGGGCTCGAGGTCGAGGATGTCGGAGAACGTGCGGTAGCCCGCGCCGTCGAGCACGGCCAGCAGGTCCTGCGTGATGCCCTGCAGCTCGGCCAGCGGCACCGCGGCGACGTCCTCGCCGGTCTCCTCCGGCGCGGGCGGCAGCGGGGCGAACAGCGGCCGCTCCCCGCCGCGCTCCAGCCACTCGCGGCTGGAGTAGAGGTCGATCTTCCAGCCCGTCAGCTCGGAGGCGAGGCGCACGTTCTGCCCGTTGCGCCCGATGGCGAGGCTCAGCTGGTCCTCGTCCACGATCGCCTGGATGGTCTTGGTCTCGGGATCCGAGAACACGCGCGCCACGCGCGCCGGCGCCAGCGCCAGCCGGGCGAAGCGCTCGGGATCGGGGCTCCACGGCACGATGTCGATGCGCTCGCCGCCCAGCTCGTTCACCACCGCCTGCACCCGGCTGCCCTTGAGGCCCACGCACGCGCCCACCGGGTCGATGCCGTCGTCGCGGCTGAACACCGCGATCTTGGTGCGGCTGCCCACCTCGCGCGCCGTGGCGCGGATGTCCACGATCCCCTGCTGGATCTCCGGCACCTCGAGCTTGAACAGCGCCTTCACGAACAGCGGGTCGCCGCGCGAGAGGATCAGGCGCGGGCCCTTGGGCGTCTCCTCCAGCTTCTTCAGGACCGCGCGGATCGTGTCGCCCTGGTGGAAGTGCTCGCGGTGGTTCTGCTCGCGGTAGGGGATGATCGCCTCCGCCTCGCGGAACTTGTTCAGCATCACCACGATCTTGCCGCGCTCGATCTGCTGGACCTCGCCCGAGAGCAGCTCGCCGACGCGGTCGGCGAACTCCTCGCGGATCCGGGCGCGCTCGCCCTCCCGCACCCGCTGGATGATGCGCTGCTTGGCCGCCTGCACCGCGTTGCGCCCGAACTCCGCGAAGTCGACGTCCTCCTCGAGCACGTCGCCCACCTGGAAGTCCGGATCGTTCCAGCGGGCCTCCTCGAGGGAGACCTGCCGGCTCGGATCCTCCACCGCCTCCACCACCTCGCGCAGCACGGTGATGCGGATCTGCCCCGACATGTCGTCGAGGCCGATGTCGGCCCGCACGTTGGGGCCGTACTTCTTGGTCAGCGCCGCCAGGACGCCGTCGCGGATCAGGTCCCGCAGCTCGTTGCGGTCGAGCTGCTTCAGCGAGGCCAGCTCCTTGAACGCCGACAGGACTTCGGTGCCGCTCATCTCACGCTCCACGCGCGCCTACCACTCGAACACGAGGCGCGCCTCCTTGATCTCGGACAGCATCAGCGTGCGCCGCACGCCGCCGGGAAACTCCAGCTCCACGCTCGGCCCGTCCGGGCCGTCGGTCACGTCGAGCGCCTTCACCTGGAACCGCCCGTTCAGCGCGGGCACCAGCACCTCGACGCCGCGGCCCAGGAACCGCCGCCACTCCTCCGCCCGCCGGAGCGGGCGCTCGAGGCCGGGGGACGACACCTCCAGCACGTACCGCCCTTCCCCGAAGCCCTCCGCGTCGAGCCACGGCTCGAGCGCGCGGCTCACGGCGGCGCACTGGTCCACCGTGATCCCGCCGCCCGCCTCGGCTCCAGCCCGGTCGATCCGGAGCTGGATCAGCGGGCGCCGGTGGGCGCCGCCCACCCGGCACTCGACGACCTCGAAACCCAGCGCGACGACCCGTTCGGCCAGGGCGCGCTGGAGGTCGGATGGCAGCGACACGGAGACCCCGGGAAACAAAAAATGTGGGGCAACTACCCCACATCGAGAATGCGAGCCGCGCCCCCACGACCCGCGAGCAACGGCACGAAAGCTAGGCCCCACCCGGGAAGCCGTCAAGCGTGCGGGATCCCGGCCGGGGCGCCCCCGGGCACCGCCCCGCCGCGCGCGAACCCTACGCGGCGGGCCGCCCCAGGTAGGCCACCATCCGCCCGTCGCGGCCCGACGAGCCGCGGTGGGAGAAGAACCGGTCGCGGGAGCAGGCCGTGCAGTGCGGCGAGCGGGTGAGCTCGCCGAGCCCCAGCCGGGCCGCGCGCTGCGCCAGCGCGTCGCGCAGGTCGAGCTGCACGGGCCGGCGGGTGCGGCGCCCCTCGATCGCCCGCACCACCTCGGGGCCGACCTCGTAGCAGCCACCGCAGATCCCGACGCCCAGGTGCGCCACCAGGTCCGCCGGGCCCACGCCGGCGCGCGCGGCCACGAGTCCCACGCCGCGCTCCAGGATCCCCGCCGCGATGCCCCGCCAGCCGGCGTGCAGCAGCGCGAACGTGCGGCCGTCCCTGGCCGCGAGGTACACCGGCACGCAGTCGGCCACGGTGACGCCGAGCAGCAGGCCGGCCTGCGCGGTGGCGTGGCCGTCCACGTCGGTGGCGACGTGCCAGCCGGGGCCCACGCCCTCGTGCCAGACCACGACGGACGCGTGCGCCTGCCGCGCCATCTGGAAGGCGGGGAACGCCGGCGCGACCGCGTGCAGGAACGCGCGCCACCGCCCCATCACCTGGCCCACGGGCTCCTCGGTCTGGAGGCCGAGGGAGAAGCCACCGTTGCCGCCGCGCACGGTGAGGCCCGCCACGAGGCCGAACCGCTCGCGCCACTCCTCGAGCTCGGCGCGCGGCACCATCGGGTCGGCGAGGAACGCCTCGGCGAGGGGACGCGTCGGGGCTCCCGAGGGCTCGTCGCCGCCCGCGGGCGCCGGCAAGGCGGCGCTCACCGTTCCCGCCGCTCGATCACCGCGCCCAGGGCCGTGAGCCGCTCGTGGATCCGCTCGTAGCCGCGCTCGATCTGCCCGACGTTGTGGATGGTGCTCGTGCCCTCGGCCGCGAGCGCGGCCAGCAGGATCGCCATGCCCGCCCGGATGTCGGGGCTCTCGACCGTGCCGGCGCGCAGCGCCGACGGACCGGCCACCACGGCGCGGTGCGGGTCGCACAGCACGATGCGCGCCCCCATGCCGATCAGCTTGTCCACGAAGAACAGCCGCGACTCGAACATCTTCTCGAACAGCAGGACGAGGCCCTCGCACTGCGTCGCGGTCACGAGCGCGATGCTCATCAGGTCCGCCGGGAAGGCCGGCCACGGCCCGTCCTCGAGCTTGGAGACGTGGCCGCCGAGGTCGTCCTGCACGCGTCGCGCCTGTCCCGCCGCCACGACCAGGCGCTCGCCGTCGAGCCGCGGCTCGACCCCGAGCCGCGCGAAGCCCATCAGCGTGGCACGCAGGTCGTCGGCGCGCACGCCCTCGATGGTGAGCGCGGAGTTGGTGACCGCGGCCAGGCCGAGGAACGAGCCCACCTCGATGTGGTCGGGCCCGATCGCGAACCGCGCCCCGTGGAGCGGCCGCCCGCCCTCGACGGTCACGGTGTTGGTGCCGATGCCGTCGATCGCGGCGCCGAGCGCCACGAGGAACCGCGCCAGGTCCTGGACGTGCGGCTCGGAGGCCGCGTTCCGGAGCACCGTGCGGCCCCGGGCGCCCACGGCCGCCATCAGCGCGTTCTCGGTGCCGGTGACGCTCGCCTCGTCGAGGAACACCTCGGCGCCGACGAGCTGCTTCGCCTCGAAGTCGAAGGTCGCGCCGACGTCGATCTCGGCGCCGAGCCGCTGCAGCGCGAGCAGGTGCGTGTCGATGCGCCGCCGGCCGATGACGTCGCCGCCCGGCGGCGGGATCCGCACCCGGCCGAACCGCGCCAGCAGCGGGCCCGCGAGCAGCACCGACGCGCGGATCCTCCCGCACAGCTCCGGGTCCGGGTCCGTGGCCTTCGCGCCGCGCGCGTCGAGCACCAGCGTGTGGTCGCCCTCCCACGCGGCGGTCACGCCCTGCGCGATCAGCAGCTCGAGCATGGTCTCGACGTCGCGGATCCGCGGCACGTTCTCGAGGGTGCAGGGACCGTCGGCGAGCAGGGTGGCGGCGAGGATCGGCAGGGCGGCGTTCTTGTTGCCCGCGGGACGGACCGTCCCGGAGAGACGGTGCCCGCCCTCCACGACGAAGAAGGGAGCCATGGCGCTCCAACAATGCAGGCCGCGCGCGCGCAGCGTCAAGCCGACCGCGGCGTCTCGGCCGTGCGCGGACGATTGCTTGACACCTCCCGCGCGCGGTCCGATGTTGCAGCCGCCATGACCATCCCCGTCTGGATCGCGCCGACCATCGCCATCGCGCTGGCGGTGATGGCGGCGTGCCTGCTCGCCATGGGCGCGGTGACGGTCGCGATCGGGCTGGGCCTGCGCGCGCGCAGCCGCGCGCTCACCGCGCAGCTCGCCAACCTCACCGCCGACGCCCGCGCCGTGGCCGACCGCCTCAAGATCGAGATCGAGGGCTACGTGGACCTGTCGGGCGAGACGCGGGCCCGGCTCAAGGGCGCGCTCGACTCGGTGCAGACGCGGCTCGAGGACCTCGACGCGCTGGCCGACGTCATGCAGGAGGAGATCGAGGAGACGGCGCTGGGCGCCGCGTCGCTCCTCCGGACCGTGCGCCGCTCGGGCGCGGTGCTCGGCGCCGCGCGGCGGGCCGTCCGCCGCCGGCCGCCCGCCGAGCGCGAGGGCTGAGCCGGGCGTGTCGCGCGTCGCCGTCTGCCTGGGCGTGGCGCTGCTCCTGCTCGTGCTGCTGCCGCACGACGCCTGGGCGTGGTCCCCCGGCACGCACGTCTTCCTCGGCCAGTCGGTGCTGGCCAACCTGCAGTTCCTGCCCGGGTACCTCGCGGAGCTGCTCCAGAGCCACCCGTTCGACTTCCTCTACGGCTCGATCGCGGCCGACACGTCGTTCGCCAAGAAGTACGCGCCGGTGGGCCGGCACAGCCACGCCTGGCACGTGGGCCTCGAGATCGTGGAGCTGGCGGGCCGCGCGCCGCTGCGCGCGTTCGGGTTCGGCTACCTGGCGCACCTCGCCGCCGACGTGGTCGCCCACAACTACTTCGTGCCCCGCCAGCTGGTGCTCACCTCGTCCACCCGGGCGCTGGGGCACTCGTACTGGGAGGGCCGCTTCGACATGCACGTCGGCGACGCCTACGCGCGGACCGCGCACGAGATCGTCGCCCGCGACCACGCCGAGGCCGACGAGCACCTCGACCGCATCATCTCGCCGACGCTGTTCAGCGTGGGCACCAACCGCCGCCTGTTCCGCGGGATGGTGCAGCTCACCGACTGGGCCAACTGGCGGCGCGTCGTGCAGCTCGCGGCCGACGCGAGCCGCTGGGACCTCACCGACCGCGACGTCGAGCGCCACGTGGGCGCGTCGTTCGACTTCGTGATGGACCTGTTCAACGCCGGGGCCGAGGCGCAGGCGCGCCGCTTCGAGCCCTCGGGGAGCCGCGCGCTGGCGGAGGCCAAGCGGCTGCGCCGGCTCGCCCTCACCGACGGCGGGCGCAAGGACGCCGAGCGCGTGGCCGAGGTGGCGGAGGCGCACTTCGGCCTCCGGCCCACCAGCCTGGGCTACTGGGAGCGCTACGACGTCGTGCCGCCGTGGCGGCAGCGGGGCGCGGCGTGAGGCCGGCGGCGGCAGCCGCCGCGCTCCTCCTCGCCGCCTGCGCCCGCCCGGGCGCCGTCGCGCCCGCTCCCGCGCCCTACGACCTCGTCATCGCGGGCGGCCGGATCGTGGACGGCACCGGCAACGCCTGGTACCGCGGCGACGTCGCAATCGCCGGCCAGCGCATCGCCCGCATCGCGCCGCCCGGCATGCTGCGCGACGCACCGGCGCGGCGCCGGATCGACGCGACCGGCCTCGTCGTGGCCCCCGGCGCGATCGACATCCAGGCCCAGTCGTACGACGAGCTGCTGTACGCCGACGGGCGCGTGGTCAGCATGATCACCCAGGGCATCACCACGATGATCCTCGGCGAGGGCGACACGCCCGCGCCCGCCAACGACGGGGTGATCGCCGACTTCACCGCGACGGGCACCGACACCGGGCTGGTGCGGCGGATGCGCGCCTTCACCGGCCCGCACGGCTTCGATGCCTGGCTGCGCGCCATGCAGGCGCACGGCGACGCCGTGAACGTGGGATCGTTCCTGGGCAGCGGGACCGTGCGCGCCTACGCCAGGGGCATGGCCGTGGGCCCCGCGTCGCCGGCCGAGCTGGACACGATGCGCGCGGTGGTGCGCGAGGCGATGGAGGACGGCGCGTTCGGCGTGGCGAGCGCGCTCGAGTACCCGCCCAACGCCTACGCGTCTACGGAGGAGCTGGTCGAGGCGGCGAAGGCGATGGCGCCGCTGGGCGGCGTCTACATCACCCACATGCGCTCCGAGGGCGACCGCCTCCTGGAGGCGGTGGCCGAGGCGCTGCGGATCGGCCGCGAGGGCGGCGTCCCCGTCGAGATCTACCACCTCAAGGCGGCGGGCGAGGCGAACTGGCCCAAGGCGCGGACGGTCGTCGCGACGATCGACTCCGCGCGCGCCGCCGGCCAGGACGTGGCCGCCGACCAGTATCCCTACCCCGCCGGCCAGAACAACTTCTCCTCCTGCATCCCGCCGTGGGCGCACGCCGACGGCCGCCTGCTCGAGCGGCTGCGGGATCCCGCCGTGCGCGTGCGGCTCCGGGCCGAGATGACGGCCGCGCACCCCGACTTCGACAACCCGTGCGTGGAGTCCACGCCGGCCGGCGTCGAGGTCGTCGGGTTCACGGTGGATACGCTGAAGAAGTTCGAGGGCCGGCGGCTCACCGAGATCGCGCAGGCGATGGGCGAGGACTGGCCCGACGCGCTGATGGACCTCACGCTCGCCGAGCACAACGGCCTGGGTCAGGTGATCTTCATGGCGTCGGACTCGAACGTCGCCATGCAGGTGCGGCAGCCGTGGATGAAGTTCGGCACCGACGCCGAGGCGTTCGACCCCGACAGCGCGAAGATCTCCACGCACCCGCGGGCCTACGGCACCTACCCGCGCATCCTGGGCCGGTTCGTGCGCGAGTGGCACGTCCTCACCCTCGAGGACGCGGTGCGGAAGATGAGCGGCGCGGTGGCCGAGCGGCTCCATCTCCGCGACCGCGGCGAGCTGCGCGAGGGCATGTACGCCGACGTGATGATCTTCGACCCGGCCACCATCATCGACCGCGCGACCTACGAGCGGCCGCACCAGCTGTCCGTCGGCGTGCGCTGGGTGCTGGTCAACGGCGTGCCGGTGGTGGACGACGGACGGGTCACCGGTGCGAAGCCCGGGATGGTCGTCCGCGGTCCCGGCTACCGGCCCTAGGGTCCGCTAGCGCCGCTGCAGGTCGAAGTCGCTCCGCAGCACCCCGCGCGCGACCAGCGAATCGATGAGGCGTCCGTCGTGGCTCAGCACGATGGACGGCTCCCCGTCCATCGCGATCTTCCGCGCCCACGCGAGCTGCGCCTGGACCTGGTCGCGGTCCTCGGCCAGCATGCGGCTCGTGGCCTCCGGGCGCTGCCGGCCGGTGAGCAGCCCCTCGTGCTGCCAGGCGAGGTCCGCCAGCAGCAGGATCTCCCGCCCGTCCTCGAGCCGGACGTACACGTACTGCGAGCCCGCCGTGTGGCCCGGCGCCTGCACGAGCACCACGCCCGGGGCGAGCGGGTAGAGACCGTCGTAGGACAGGACGGGGAACAGGGCGGCCGTGTCGGGCGTCATCGGCACGTCCACCCGCGCGGGCGGATGGAGCAGCGTCTCGAGCTGGGCGCGCGTGAGGAGCGTCTTCGCCGCCACGGTGCGGAAGTACGGGCCGCGCTCGACGCCGACGGCGTGGTCGACGTGCTCGTGCGTGAGGACGACCCGGTCGGCGTCCCGCAGGGCGAGCTGGAGCCGGTCGTAGCGGTCCTGGTGGTACGTGATCCGGCTCCGGGCCGCGCCGTAGAACTGCGCGATCGCCTCGGTGTCCAGGGCCGCGTCCACCACGATCCACCGGTCAGGCCAGCGGATCTGGAAGACCGGGAAGCACGACGGGACGCGCACGCTGTCGGCCCCCTCGACCGAGCCGCTCAGCAGCCCCGCCGACTCCACGATCTTCATCACGTGGACCGAGACGGGCCGCCCGCCGGCCGTCGCCGCCGCCAGCGCCCGGATGCGCGCCAGGAGCGAGTCGTCGAACCGGGCGGCCTGGGCCGCGAGCGGTCGCGGGAGCCCGAGCACGCCGAGGACGGCGGCGGCGCCGAGCGCGGAACGGAGCCGCGTCACGGCTTGAGCGCCCTGGCCAGGGCGGCGCTCACGGCCTTGGGGTCCGCCTTGCCGGCGGAGCGCTTCATCACCTGCCCCACCAGGAAGCCCATCAGCTTGGCCTCGCCGGCCCGGTAGCGCGCGACCTCGGCGGCGTGCGCCTCGAGCGTCTCGCGCACCCAGCCGTCGATCGCGCCGCCGTCGGACACCTGCAGCAGGCCCAGCCGCTCGGCGACGGCCAGCGCGGAGTCGGCGGGCCGCGCCGCCAGGTCCGGCAGCACGCGCCTCGCGGCCTGGCGGGAGAGCTTCCCCGCCCTCGCGAGCTGCAGGACTTCGCTCGCCCGCGCGACGGGCAGCGGGATCGTCTCGCCGTCCGCGCTGAGGCTCAGGAGGTCGTTGGCCACCCAGTTCCACACTTCCTTGCCGGAGCCCGCGCCCGGCGCGCCGACCAACGCCTCGAAGTAGTCCGCGATCGCCGCGGTCGCCGTCACGACGACGCTCTCCGCGCCCGACAGGACGTAGGCCTTCTCGAACCGCTCGCGCTTCGCGGCCGGCAGCTCGGGCAGCGCCTGCTTCTCCGTGGCGAGCCAGCGCTCCGTCAGCACCAGCGGCGGGAGGTCGGGCTCGGGGAAGTAGCGGTAGTCTTGGGCTTCCTCCTTGGAGCGCGTCGCACGCACCGCGCCCGTGGCCGCGTCGAAGAGCATCGTCGCCTGCACGATCTCCTCGCCCCGCCCGGTCGCGGCGACCTGCCGCTCCCGCTCCGCCGTGAGCGCGCGCTCGACACCGGAGAACGAGTTCAGGTTCTTCACCTCGGTGCGCGTCCGCAGCTCGGTGCTGCCCGCAGGTCGGATGGACAGGTTCGCGTCCACCCGCAGGCTGCCCTCTTCCATGTTGCAGTTGGACACCTTCACGTAGCCCGGGCCGAGCACCTGCTTCAGCACCGTCAGGTACGCCCGCGCCTCCGCGGGCGAGCGCAGGTCGGGCTCGCTCACGATCTCGACCAGCGGCACGCCCGAGCGGTTGAAGTCCACCGCCGTCTTCCCGGGCACGCGGTCGTGGAACGACTTGCCCGCGTCCTCCTCGAGGTGGAGCCGCTTGATGCGCACCGTCACCGGCCCGCGCTCGACCGAGACGAAGGCCAGCGCGCCGCCGGTGGCGAGCGGCTCGTCGAACTGGCTGATCTGGTAGCCCTTGGGCAGGTCGGGATAGAAGTAGTTCTTGCGCGCGAAGACGCTGCGGCCGTGGACGGTGCAGCCGAGCGCGTACGCGGCGCGCACCGCGAGCCGCACCGCCTCCTCGTTCGGCGCCGGCAGGGCGCCGGGAAGCCCGAGGCACACCGGGCACACGTTGGTGTTGGGCGGGTCGCCGTACTTCGCCGAGCAGCCGCAGAACATCTTGGTGCGCGTCAGCAGCTGGACATGCACCTCGAGGCCGACGACGGTCTCCCAGGGCGCCGCGCCGGCCCGCTCCCCACCCGCGCTCGCGGTCACCGGACCTCCGCCGCCGCGTCCACGACGCGCTCCAGGGCCTGCGCGATGCGGACGATCGTCCCCTCGCCCTCCATCGGCCCGATCAGCTGCCCGCCGATCGGCAGCCCCTCGTCCCGCCCGATCGGGAGCGAGAGCGCCGGCACCCAGGCCAGGTTCGCGGTGCACACGAACACGTCGGACAGGTACATCGCCAGCGGGTCGGCGAGGTTCTCGCCGAACTTGAACGCGGGCGTCGGCGTCGTGGGCGCGAACAGCGCGTGCACGCCCGTCGCGAACACGCGCGCGAAGTCGGCGCGGATCGCCTCGCGCACGCGCTGCGCCTTGGCGTAGTAGGCGTCGTAGTAGCCGGCGCTCAGCACGTAGGTGCCGAGCAGGATGCGGCGCCGCACCTCCGGTCCGAAGCCCGCCCCGCGGGTGGCCCGGTACATCGCGCGCACGTCCGACGCGTCCTCGCGCCGGCCGTACCTCACGCCGTCGTAGCGGGCCAGGTTGCTCGAGGCCTCGGCGGGGGCCACGATGTAGTAGGTGGGCACCGCGTACCTGGTGTGCGGCAGCGAGACGTCGCGCACCTCGGCGCCCAACGCCTGGAGCCGCTCGCGCGCCTTCCGCGTGGCCGCGGCGACGCCGGCGTGGAGGCCCGGCGGGAAGTACTCGCGCGGCACGCCGATCACCGTCCCGGCGAGCGTCGTGGCCGCTGCGCCCGGCACGCCGAGCGGCACGCGGTCCAGGGTGGTCGCGTCGCGGTCGTCGCGCCCGCTGATGGCGGCCAGCAGGCGCGCCGCGCTCGCCACGTCCCGGCCCAGCGTGCCGATCTGGTCGAGCGAGGAGCCGAAGGCCACCAGCCCGTAGCGGCTCACCCGCCCGTAGGTCGGCTTGATGCCCACCACGCCGCAGAACGCGGCGGGGTGCCGCACCGAGCCGCCGGTCTCCGACCCGAGGGCCATGGAGACCGCGCCGGCCGCGACCGCGGCGGCCGAGCCGCCGGAGGACCCGCCCGGCACGCGCGCGGGATCCAGCGGGTTGCGCGAGGGACCGTAGGCGCACCACTCGGTCGAGGAGCCCATCGCGAACTCGTCGCACCCGGTCTTCCCCGCCACCAGCGCGCCCGCCGCGCGGAGCCGGCGCACCGCCGTCGCCTCGAACGGCGAGCGCCACCCGTCGAGGATCTTCGAGCCGCAGGTGGTCGGAAACGTGGCGTCGGCGATCACGTCCTTGACCGCGACCGCCTCGCCCGCGAGCGCGCCGCGCGATGCGTCCGGCGACGCGGCGAGCGCGTCCGCCTGCTCGAGCAGCGCCTCTTCCGACCAGGCGAGGAACGCGTGGGTCCCCTTGGCCTCGCAGGCCGCGATGCGCGCGGCCGCGTCCGTCGCCGCCTTCCGGAAGTCGGTCACGGAACGTCGTCCCCGCGGTCCAGCTCGCCGAGGCGCGGGACGGTGAACAGCCCGCCCTGGAACGCGGGCGCGATCTCCCCCGGCGCGCGCGACAGCCGATCGGGGTCGAGCTCGTCGCGCCGCAAGCGCGCGGCGCGGGTGTCGCCGGCGGCCGCGTCGTCGGTCACTTCGCCCAGCTGCGCGACGTAGTCGAGGATCCGGCTGAGCTGCCGCTCCAGCTCGGCCGCGGTGGCCTCGTCCACGGCCAGCTCGGCCAGGGCCGCGACCTTCTCCACGTCCTTCCGCGTCACGCCCATCGGCTACTCCCAGTCCCGCTCGAGGCCGGCGTAGGCCGCCAGGAGCTGCTTGGTGCCCACCGTCTCGTCGTCGAACTCCACCGCCACCTTGAGGTCGCGCCCGCGGCCCTCGACGCGGCGGATGGTCCCGCTGCCGAAACGGCGGTGCCGGACCCGCTCGCCGGCGCGGTACATCGGCGCGTCGTCCGACGCCTCCGCGGCGTCGGTCTCGTCCGCGCCCACCAGCGCGAGCGAGCGGGGCGCGGCGGGCGCCGGCCGACGCCGTGGCTCGCGCGCCAGGCCCCACGACGGCCGCGTCACCCGCTGCTCGGCGAGCGCGGGCGGCACGTCGTCGAGGAAGCGCGACGGGAAGCCGGCCCGCAGCTCCCCGCCCCGCCGCCGCGCGGTGGCGTAGGTCAGGAACACCTTGTCCTTGGCGCGGGTGACGCCCACGTAGCAGAGGCGGCGCTCCTCCTCGATCGCCTCCGGCGTGTCGGCGCGCGAGAGCGGGAACAGGCCCTCCTCGAGGCCCGCGATCGCCACCACCGGGAACTCCAGGCCCTTGGCCGCGTGCAGGGTCATCAGGGTGACACCGTTCTCGCCGCGCTCCACCTCGCTGTTGCCGACCAGCGCCGTCTGGGCGAGGAACCGCTGGATCGGGCTCTCGCCGGTCTCCGACCCTTCGGGCGGTGGGGCGGCGTCTTCTCCCTTGCCGTCTTCGCCGTCCGGCAACTGGGCTCCGTACTCCTCCGACCACGCGGCGGCCGCCGTCACCAGCTCCGCCACGTTCTCCACGCGCTCGGGGCCGGTCTCGTCCTCCTCGAGCAGGAACCGCTCGAAGTCGGTGCGGGCCACGATCCCGCGCAGCGCCTCGGCCGGCTGCAGGGCCGCCAGCTCGTGCCGCGCCGACTCGAGGTCCCGCGCGAACTGCTCCAGCGCCTCGCGGGCCCGGGGCCGCAGCTCCTCGAGCCGGCCGGCCGCCGCGGCGGTCCTGGCCAGCGACCAGCCCCACTGCGCCGCCGACCGCGACAGCACCTCGAGGCTCTGCTCGCCGATCCCGCGCCGCGGCGCCCCCACCGCGCGGCGGAACGCCGCGTCGTCGTCGGGGTTCGCCACCAGCCGCAGGTGGGCGAGCAGGTCCTTCACCTCGCGCCGCTCGTAGAAGCTCACCGCGCCCACCACTCGGTAGGGCACGGCGGCGCGCCGCAGCTCGTCCTCGAAGGCGCGGGTCTGGGCGTTGGTGCGCATCAGCACCGCCATCTCGTCGTAGGCGTGCGCGCCGCGCCGCACCCGCGCCTGGAACTCCCGCACCAGCCACTCCGCCTCGTCCCGCTCGTCCGCCGCGCACAGCACGGTGATCGGCTCGCCGCCCTCGCGGCGCGTGAACAGCGTCTTGCCGAGCCGGCCGCGGTTGGGCGTGATGACGCTGTTCGCCGCCTCGAGGATGGCCTGGGTCGAGCGGTAGTTCTGCTCCAGCCGCACCAGCCGCGCGCCGGGGTAGTCGCGCTGGAACTCCAGGATGTTGCGCAGGTCCGCGCCGCGCCAGCCGTAGATGGACTGGTCGTCGTCGCCCACCACGAACAGGTTGCCGGCCGCCCCGGCCAGCGCCTTGAGCAGCAGGTACTGCGCGCGGTTGGTGTCCTGGTACTCGTCCACCAGCAGGAAGCGGAACCGCGCCTGGTAGCGCGCCAGGATCGCCGGCTGCTCGGCGAACAGCGTCAGCGGGTGGAGCAGCAGGTCGTCGAAGTCCATCGCGTTGGCGCGCCGCAGCGCGGCGCCCATCGCGGCGTACACCCGGGCCACGTTGGCGTGCCAGGGGTCCGCGGCCTCCTGCCCGTACGCCTCCGGCCCCACCATGGCGTTCTTGGCGCGCGAGATCTCGTGGCGCACGCCGCGCGCGGCGTAGAGCCGCGGCGGCAGGCCGAGGTCGTCCACCAGCCGCCGCACCAGCGCCTCGACGTCGTCCTCGTCGTAGATGGAGAAGGTGCGGGAGAAGCCGAGCGCGGGCGCCTCGCGCCGGAGCAGCCGGGCGCAGATGGCGTGGAAGGTCCCGATCCACAGGCCGCCGGGCTCGGCGCCCAGCAGCCGGGCCACGCGGGCCTTCATCTCCCCGGCGGCCTTGTTGGTGAAGGTCACGGCGAGGACCTGGCGCGGGTCCACGCCGTGCTCGTCGATCAGCCGCGCCAGCCGCACGGTGAGGACGCGGGTCTTGCCGGAGCCGGCACCCGCCAGCACCAGCATCGGGCCGGCGACGTGGGCGACCGCCTCCTCCTGCGGCTCGTTGAGCGAGACCGCGATCATCCCGCGGGCATCTCCCGCGGCAGGTGGAGCGCGAACCGCGCGCCGACCGCCGTCGGCTCGAGCAGCAGCCGGCCGCCGTGGCCCTCCTCGACCACGCGCTTGGCGAGCGCGAGCCCGAGGCCCCAGCCGCCTTCCTTGGTGGTGGCGCCGGGGGTGAACAGCCGGTGCCGCAGCTCCCGCGGCACGCCCGGGCCGTCGTCGGTCACCGTCACGACCACGCCGTCCGGCTCGCTGGCCACGGCGACCGCGATGGTGCCGCCGCGGCCCTTGAGCGCGTCCACCGCGTTGCGGACCAGCGCCTCCACCGCCCACTCGAGCAGCAGCGCGTCGCCCTCGACCTGCGCGGGCGAGCCGTCGGTCTGCACCTCGAGGGCGATGCGGCGGGACAGCGTCGGCAGCCGGGGCCGGAAGTAGGACCCCACCGCGTCGGCGACGGCGGCGACGTCCACGTTGTCGCGGCGCGGCGGCTGGCCGATGCGCTCGAACCGCCGCGCCACGCGGTCGAGCCGCTCGTAGTCGCCGGCGAGGTGCCAGGCGATCTCCTCGCGCCGGTCCGCCCCGTCGCGCAGCCGGTCGATCCACCCGGCCAGCGAGGTGAGCGGCGTGCCGAGCTGGTGCGCCGACTCGCGCGCCATCGCGACCCACACGCGGTTGCGCGCGGCGCGCACCGAGGCGCGGTGCGCGAGGACGGCGACGCCCGCCAGGCCCCCCACCGTCGCGAGCTCGAGCACGAACACCAGCCGCAGCCGCGCGCGCACCGGCGGCGAGCCCACGTGGACGACGCGGCCGCTGGCCTCGACCAGCGGCGGCGTGTCGCGGTCGAGCGCGGCCACGAACGCGCGGAGCGCGGGGGACTCGAGCGGCATCGGCGCGGGCAGGTTCGCCGTGTCGGTGGCGGCGCCGTGCGGGTCGGTGACGACCAGCGGGATGCCCTGGCGGCGGATCTCGGCCGCGAGCGCGAACAGGGCGTCCGTGGCGCCCGACTCGCTCGAGTCGCCCAGGCCGGTGAACACGCGGGCGTACAGCTCCGAGGCGCGGCGCGCGTCCTCGGTGAGGTGCGCCGCCGTGAGCCAGGCGGAGACGATCGTGAGCGCGCCGGCCAGCGCCGCGAGCAGCCACACCGTCGCGGGACGGCGCAGCCACTTCACCCGGCGCGCGTCAGTCCGCGGGGGCCTCAAGGCGGTCCGCCCCCAGCGCCGGCGCGAGCGCGGCCGGCAGGCGCACGCTGCCGTCCGGCTGCAGCCCGGTCTCGAGCAGGGCGATCACCGTGCGCGGCAGCGCGAGCGCGGAGCCGTTGAGGGTGTGCACGTACTCCGGCTTGGCGCCGCGCGCCGGCCGGTAGCGGGTGTTCATGCGGCGCGCCTGGAAGTCGCGGTAGGTGCTGCAGCTCGAGACCTCGAGCCACTTGCGGGCGCCCGGCGCCCACACCTCGAGGTCGTACTGGCGGTGGTTGGCGAAGCCCATGTCGCCGGCCGCGATCAGCACCACGCGGTAGGCGAGGCCGAGCCGCTGCAGCACCGTCTCGGCGTGGCGGGTCAGCTCCTCGTGCGCCGCCGCGCTCGCCTCCGCGCGCTCCAGCCGCACCAGCTCCACCTTGTCGAACTGGTGCACCCGCGTGAGGCCGCGCGTGTCGGCGCCGTGGGCGCCGGCCTCGCGGCGGAAGCAAGGCGTGTAGGCCACGTACTTCTTGGGCAGCTCCTCGGGCCCGAGCACCTCGCCGCGGTGCAGGTTGGTGACCGGCACCTCCGCCGTCGGCACCAGGAACAGGTCGTCCGAGGTGCGGTACAGGTCGTCCTCGAACTTCGGCAGCTGGCCGGTGCCGGTCATCGTCGTCCGCGTCACCAGGAACGGCGTCGCGACCTCCGTGTAGCCGTGCTCGCGGGTGTGCAGGTCGAGCATGAAGCCGATGAGCGCCCGCTCCAGCCGCGCGCCCGCGCCCACGAGCACCGGGAAGCCGGAGCCGGCCAGCGCCGCGCCGCGCTCCGGCTGCAGCAGCCCGAGCGCCTGGCCGATCTCCCAGTGCGGCCGGTGCCACGGCTGCGGCTCCAGCGGCTCGCCCCAGCTCCGCACCACCAGGTTGTGGGTGGCGTCGCCGGCCGGCACGTCGGCGGCGGTGACGTTGGGCAGGTACGCCAGCGCCTCCTCGAACCCGGCCTCCGCTGCCGCCGCGGCCGCCGCCGCCCGCTCGGCCCGCGCCGACAGGTCGCCGAGCGTCGCGAGCAGCGCCGTCGCGTCCTCCCCGCGCTTCTTGCGCTCGCCGACCTCGCGGCTCCGGGCGTTCAGCTCGGCCTTGATCGCGTCGGACTCGCCGATGGCGGCGCGCCGCCGCTCGGCCAGCCCGCGCGCCCGCTCGAGCTGCGCGTCCAGCTCGGCGCCGGCGGCACGCGCCGCGAGCTGCGCGCGCAGGGCCGCGAAGGCCTCCGCGTCACGAAACGACCGGGGATCGAGCACGCCTACTCCGTCGGGGGCAGCGAATCGGCTTTGAGGCTGCGGTACCCGCAGTTCGAATCGTTGTAGATGAGGAACGCGATGGAGCGGGCCACGAAGTCCAGCGACGTCACCACGAGCTTGGCGTAGTAGGGCCGGATGTAGCCGAAGTTGCAGGTCTGCGAGCGCGACGCCACCAGCACCACCGTGCCGACCTTCACCGGCACGGCGAGGGTGTCCTGGTACCCGGACGTCGGCGCGAGGGTGACCTGGTCGATGGTCTGGGTGGTGACCTGCAGGCCGCCGTCCACGTACAGCCCCATCGCGCCGCGCGGCAGCAGCACCGCCGTCGTGTCCTTCACCACCGTGTCGGTGCGGATGTCGAACGCGAAGTCGAACCCGGAGCTGCGGTCGGTGCGCACCACGTCCGGGATGCCGAACGGCGCCACCGGGAACACGCTGTACGCCGAGGGACGGGAGACGTCGGTGCCGGTGAGCGCCCACAGCGTCACCGTGTCCGACGTGACGGCGAGGTTGGCCGGCGGCAGCTGGAACGGGTTGTTGCACGCCGCGAAATCGGCGAGCACCACGAGCGCCAGGAGCGCCACGAGCCGCGGAACCATCGAGGGGCGGGACATCAGCTAACCGGCGAAGAATAGGCCATTTGCGCGTCCAGTGTCAACGGCCCCGCGCGCTTGACACCGCCCCGGCCGCGGCCTACGTTGGACCGCCGTCCGCCAGCGAGGAGCGGGATGCCGACCATTCGCGACGTCGTGCAGGTGCTCGCGCGCCGCCAGGGCGTGGACGCGGTCATCGTCCTCGGCGACGACGGCCTCCCGATCGACCACGTGGCCGCCGGCGGGCTCGACGCCGAGGCGGTCGCCGCGCACCTGCCCGCGGTGCTGCAGGCCTGCGAGGAGCTGGGCCGCAACGCGCTGCGCGGCGAGCTCGCGACCGGCGTGCTCGAGTACGACGACGGCGTGGCGGTGGTGGCGAACCTCTCGGCCGACGCCAAGCTCCTCGTGCTGCTGCGGCCGCACGCCGACCTCGGACCGCTCCTCTTCGATCTCACGCGCCACCGCGCGCAGATCGCCCGGCTGCTGTAGGGGGGCGGCGACGCCGCACCATCTCCTCGTCATCGACGACGAACCCTTCATCGGACGCATCGTGCGCCTGGAGTTCGAGCGCGGCCCCTACCAGGTGTCGATCGCGCACGACGGCGAGGAGGGGCTCCGGTTCCTGCGCGAGCACGCCGACGTGGACCTGGTGCTGCTCGACGTCAACCTGCCCGCCCGCTCCGGCCTCGAGCTGCTCGCCGAGGCGCGCGCCGACCCGCGGCTCGCGCGCGTGCCGTTCATCGTCCTCACCGCCGCCGGCCAGAGCGCCACGGCCGAGCGCGCCGGCGAGCTGGGCGCGGCGGGGTTCGTGACCAAGCCCTTCTCGCCCAAGAAGCTGGTCCGCCAGGTCGCGGCCATCCTCGGCGAGGACGAGGACGGGGAGGCGGGATCCTGATGCGCTGGGCGGTGGTGCTGGCGGGCGGCGTGGGCGCGCGGTTCTGGCCCGTGTCGACGGCGCGGCGGCCCAAGCAGCTGCTCGCGCTCGCGGGCGACCGCCCGCTCGTGGCCGAGTCGGTCGAGCGGCTGCTGCCGCTGGTGCCCGCCGAGCGCGTCCTGGTCGTGGGCTCGCCCGCGCTCCAGGAGCCGCTGCGCCGCGCCCTCCCCGGCCTCCCGGCGGCCAACGTGCTGGCGGAGCCGCGCGCGGCCTCCACCGCGCCGGCCCTGGCCTGGGCCACGGCGCGCGCGGCCGCCGGCGACGGCGCGGCCGCCGTGCTCAGCGTGCACGCCGACTGGACCGTGGCCGATCCCGAAGCGTTCCGCGCCGCCGCCGCCGCCGCGCTCGACCTCGCCGAGCGCGAGGACGCCCTGGTGACGGTGGGCGCGCGGCCGACCCGGCCGGAGATCGGCTACGGCTACGTCGTGCCCGGCGCGCCGCTCGGCGCGGGAAGCGGGCGCCGCATCGCCCGGTTCGTCGAGAAGCCGGACGCGGCGGAGGCCGCGCGGCTGATCGCCGCGGGCGCGCTGTGGAACACCGGCATGTTCGCCTGGACCGCGGCGCGGTTCCGCGCCGAGTGCCGGCGCCACGCCCCGGAGCTCGCCGGCGGGCTCCCCGCGCTCGACCGCGGCGACGTCGAGGGGTTCTACCGGGCGGCCACGCCGGTGAGCGTGGACGTCGGCCTCTACGAGCGCACCGACCGCGGCGCCGTGCTGCCCGGGGACTTCGGGTGGGACGACGTCGGCTCGTGGGCCGCGCTGGCGCGCGTGCGCGCGCCGGACGCCGCGGGCAACGTGACGGTCGGCCGCGCCCACGTGGTGGACGCCGCCGGCTGCATCGTGTGGAGCGAGGACGGGACCACCGTGCTCGACGGCGTGTCCGACCTCGTGGTGGTGCGCGCGCGGGGCGTGACCCTGGTGACCACCCGCGAGCGCGCGCCGCACCTCAAGGAGCTGCTGGCCCGGCTGCCGTCCGATGTCGCGGAGCGCGGCGGCGAAGGAGAGCCCCGATGACCGTCCAGCTGTACCTGTACGACGCGGCCGAGGACCTGCCCGCGTTCCTGCCCTTCTCGCTCACGCGGCCGCTGGGGGAGCTGCGCTACGGCGCCTTCCTGCTGCGCGAGCGCTGGTCCGCGCGGCTGAGCCTGCCGGTCGGCGGCTACCTCACGCCGCACCGCCACCTGCGCGACTTCGCCGAGCCGGGCGCGCCGCCGGTGGCCGCCGGGCCCGGGGAGAAGCACGAGCCGCGGCTGCTGCTGCGCGCCACCTTCGTGCCCGCCGCGGACCTCGGCCGCAACGCCTCGCCCGCCGAGCCGGTGCGGTTCACCGACACCGGCGGCGCCACCGTGGGCTACGCCATCCCGCGGCGGGCCGACTGGCCGGGCTTCGAGGCGGCCGCCGCCTGGCCCGCGGTCGCGCTCGCGGGCAAGCGCCTCGCCGGCGTGTGGGAGCTGGTGAGCGAGCTCACCGCCGCGCTGCGGGCCGACCTCGAGCACGTGCGCCCCGAGCAGGGCGCCGCCGCCATCCCGCGCGGCGCGGTGGTGCTCGGCGACCCGGCGCTGGTGATCGCCGGGGAGGCCTCGGTCGAGCCGCAGGTCGTCTTCGACGTGCGCCCCGGGCCGGTCGTGCTGGCGCCGGGCGTCGAGGTGCGGGCCTTCAGCCGGCTGGTCGGGCCGCTCGCCGTGGCGCGGGACACCCGCCTGCTGGGCGGGCAGATCTCCGGCAGCGCCATCGGCCCCCGCTGCGTCGTGCACGGCGAGGTGTCGGCCACCCTGTTCCTGGGCTACGCCAACAAGTCGCACGACGGCTTCCTCGGCCACTCGGTCGTCGGCCGGTGGGTGAACCTCGGCGCCGGCACGATCAACTCCAACCTCAAGAACACCTACGGCCCGGTGCGCATCACCCTCGGCGGGAAGCGCTGGGAGACCGGGACGATGTTCATGGGCTCCCTCATCGGCGACCACGTGAAGACGGCGATCGGCACCATGCTGCCCACCGGGTGCGTGATCGGCGCCGGCGCCAACCTGTTCGGGAGCGCGCGGCCCCCCGCCGAGGTGCCGCCGTTCGCCTGGGGGCTGGACGAGGCCGGGCAGGTGCTGGAGTGCGGGCGGTTCGTGGAGATCGCCGCGCGCGTGATGCCGCGCCGCGACGTCGCGGTGGACGAGGGGACGCGGCGCTACCTCGCCGCGGTGTGGGGCGCGGCCACCGGCCGGACGCCGTGCGGCTGACCGTCCTGGGCTCCGGGAGCCGCGGCAACGCGCTGCTCCTGGAGTCGGCCGGCGCCGCCCTGCTGGTGGACGCCGGCTTCTCGCTCCGCGACCTCACGCGCCGGCTGGCGGCGGCCGGCCGCGATCCGGCCCGCATCGCCGGCATCGCGCTCACCCACGAGCACGGCGACCACGCACGCGGCGCCGGCGCGGCCGCCGCGGCGTGGGGCGTGCCGCTGCTGGCGAGCGCGGGCACGCTGGCCGCCCTCGCGCCGCGCCTCCGGGCGGGGACCGTGACCCGGCCGCTCGCGGCCGGCGCGCCCCAGGCGCTGGCCGGCTTCGCGCTCCGCGCCTTCCCCACCGCGCACGACGCCAGCGACGCGGTCATGCTGGTGGTGGAGGACGGCGAGGGCCGCCGGGTGGGCGTCGCCTACGACGTGGGCACGCCGACCACGGCGCTGCGGCACGCCTGCCGCGAGCTGGACGCGCTGGTGCTGGAGACCAACCACGACGAGGTGATGCTGCGCGCCAGCGGCTACCCGCCGGCCGTGCGCGCCCGCATCGCCGGCCACGGCGGGCACCTCTCCAACCGCCAGGCGGCGCAGCTCGCCGCCGAGGTGGCCCACGCCGGCCTCTCCGCCCTGGTGCTGGCGCACCTCTCCGACCGCTGCAACACGCCCGCGCTGGCGCGCGCCGCCGTGGCGCGCGCGCTCGAGGGCACCGCGTTCCGCGGGACGCTGCTGGTGGCGACGCAGGACGCCCCGCTGCCGACCGTGGAGGTGGGCGCGGGGCTCGAGCAGCTGGCGCTACCCCTGGGCCGGCGCTGAGCCGCCCTCGGCGGCGGGCGCCGTGGACGGGGCCAGCGGGAGGGCGTGCATGTCCACGACGGGCTGGTCGCTGATGGCGGCCTGCCGCGGCTCCCACTCCGCCATCATCTTGACGAAGCGGCGCGCGACCTCGGGCTCGAACTCGGTGCCGGCGCGCTCCTCCACGTAGCTCAGCACCTTCGGCGCCGGCCAGGCGGCGCGGTAGGGCCGGTTGGTGCGCAGCGCGTCGTACACGTCGCACACGTGCACCAGCTTGGAGGCCTGGTGGCACTCGC
This sequence comes from Gemmatimonadales bacterium, assembly GCA_035623755.1. Classification (GTDB taxonomy): domain Bacteria; phylum Gemmatimonadota; class Gemmatimonadetes; order Gemmatimonadales; family JACORV01; genus Fen-1245. The sequence continues at coordinate 8,523 of DASPSV010000045.1, read as the reverse complement.
GGGGGTACTCGAGCTTGGGGTAGCCGCCGCCGTTCTGCATGATGTGGTGCTCGTACGCCACCACCGCCGCCAGGTCGAGGTTCTCCTCCGAGTCCATGATGATCCGCGCCCCCTCCACGGGGTGGCGGTTCATCACCTCGCGCTCCTCGGGCGTCAGCCGCCCGGTCTTGTTCAGGATCTCGGTCGGGATCTTCACCTTCCCGATGTCGTGCAGCAGGCCCGCGACGCCGAACGCGCGCACGTCCCGCGCCCCGAGGCCGATCCACTCGGCGAGGCCCATCGCCAGCACGCACACGTTGAGGGAGTGCGTGGTGGTGTACTCGTCGTAGCGCCGCAGCTCGAGCAGCGGCAGCACCACCGCCTGGTCGCCGTGCATCGCGGCCGCCAGCGAGCGCACCACCGCCTCCGCCTCGGCGAGCGGCAGGCCGCCGCCGCCCTGCGTCTCCTCGTGGAGCCACTGGATGGTCTCGGCCTCCTCGTGCAGCGACAGCGCGATGGTCGCGGTCTGCAGCTCCGGCGCCGCCTCCAGCTCCTTGATGCCCACCGCCCCGAACTTGATCGGGCCGCCGGCCTTGGACGCGGCCCCGGCCTGCCGCACGGCGGCGAGCGTCAGCTTGGCCATCAGCTGGGTGAGGAAGCTCTCGAACTCGTCCCGCGTCACCTCGGTCTCGAACTCGACCCGCTGCACGCCGGCCCCGGCGAGGCGGTTGCTCCAGTCCCAGCCCCGGAGGTCGCGCAGCGGCCGGTCGCCGAACACCACGTCGTCGCCCAGGAACGAGAACGACACGCGGCGGTCGACCTGCTGGAGCGCCTGCAGGTTGGCGTACGCGACGTCCACGATCCCCTCCCGCGAGGGATGCCCCTCGGGGTAGAGCGACATCGTGGACAGCGCCTGCGCCAGCGACGTCAGGAACCGGGCCGGATCGTTCACGGGCCTCCCTTCAACGCCTCGGTGGTCACCCGGGTCACGGCCGGGTCCCGGAGCAGCGCCGCCTGCTCCAGCCGCTCCCGGGCCCGGCGCTCGGGCAGGAACGCGCCCAGCGCGGCCAGCGCGGCCAGGAACTCCGGCTCGTCGAAGCCGCGCCGCATCCCGCCCAGCAGGCTGCGCCGGAGCTGCGTGATCCGGAGCAGCGCGTCGAGCGACAGCCGGCCGCCCTCCGCGCCGAGCGCGCGGATCGCCGCCACCCTGAGCTCGCTCTCCTCGTCGCCGGTGGCCAGCGCGACGACCAGCGGCACGGCCGCCTCCGGGCAGCCGCCGTCGGCGGCCGCCGCGATCGCCAGCCGCTTGACCCGCGCGTCCTGGTCGGCGAGCGCGGTGCAGATCGCGCGGGTGCGCACCGCCGGGTCCCGGAACAGCACCCGCAGCGCCTCGCGCCGCACCCGGAAGTCTCCGTGCTGCGTGAACTGCGCGGCGTTGAGGCCCGCCGGCACCGCGGGCAGCTCGGCCCCGAGGTAGAGCAGGTTGCGCACCACGTACCAGCGCTCGTCGCCGAGCCGCGGCACGAGGTGGGTCCCGAGCGCGGGCCCGATCCGGATCAGCCGGTCGATCAGCGCGCGCCGCACCTGCCGTGACTCCGACTCGGCCAGCAGGTCGAGCATCGGGTCGGCCGCGGCCTCGCCCAGCCGCGCCAGCACCCGGTCCAGCAGCACGAAGTCGATCGGCTGCGCGGCGAGCAGCACCCGCACGACGTCGGGTGTCACCACCTTCGCGCTCACCGCCTCGGTGGCGGCGGACGCCTGCGCCGAGCGCTCGAGCACGTCGAGCGCGTCGGCCAGCCGGTTCCCCGTCACCAGGTGGTCCACCGCCCGGCCGAGCGCGGTGCCGCCGGTCCCGATCTCGCAGGCCATCTGGAGCAGGCGCTCGGGCTCCGGCGAGAACTGCGCCTCGCCGGGCGCGACCAGCGCGGGCGCGACCTGCGCCATCTTCTCCAGGGCCGACGCGTAGCCGTCCGGGTTGGGGTCCGCCAGCGCCCACCCGCGCACCAGCTCCGCCACCTGGTCCCGCAGGTTCACCTCCGCGACGGTCCGCGAGGCGGCCGGCCCGCGATCGGCGTGGTGGCCGAGCTTGGTGAGCATCCGCAGCATCGAGCGCGACACCGGCGCGCCCGTGCCGGACGCGGCGCGCACCAGGTCCACCACCGCGTCCACCGCCATGCCCTGTGACGCGTCGAGGATGAACTGCCGGCGCTGGGTGCGGTCGCCGCCCATCTCGAGCAGCCGGTGCAGCGTGTCCTGGTCCAGGGCGGAGATCAGCTTGCTCATCCGCTTCTTCAGCGCCACCGCGCCCGACCCGCCGGCCACCTTCAGCTCGTCGGCGATCTGGAGCATGTAGCCCACGATCACCTGGTCGTACGCCGTGCCGCGCTCGTGTCCCTCGATGGCCCGCGCCACCTGGGCGGGCTCGGCGGCTGCGGCCTCGATCGCGGCCGCGGGCTGCACCCCCGCGAGCGCCGCGTCGATCTCCGCGTCGCTGAGCGGCGCGTTGGCGCCCTCGGGCTTCGGTCCCGCGGTCTTCACGTCGCTGGCCTTCGGCGCCGCGGCGGGCCCCTTGGCGACGCCCTCCGAGGCCAGCGCCGCGCGCGCGAGCCCCACCCACAGCTGGGCGGCCTTGGTGGCGCCCGGCGAGGCGCCGGCGTCCTCGTCCCCCTCGCCGCCGTCCAGCAGCTGCAGCCGGTCGAACGTCAGCGGGTACAGCCGGATGTGCGGCCAGGAGGCGATCTGGTTCAGCGGCCGCATCCCCAGCGGCTCGCCCCCGCCGCGGCCCGCGTCCTCGGCCAGCACCTTGAGCGACGCGTCGATCTCCGAGCCCACCACGCCGCGCGCGAAGCTGATCGCGCCGAGATGGTGGCGGTGCAGCCGGTCGGCCAGGTCCTTCAGCACCGGGTGGCGCGGGTCGGTGGCCACGCCCTCGATCACCAGCTGGTCGCGCGCCACGCCCAGGGACAGCGTCCCGCGCTCGGCCAGCAGCGTGTCGAGCCGGCGGGCCACGCCGTCCGAGGCGGGGCCCAGGGTCGGATGCCCGCCCGGGTACATCGAGTGCTTGTGGAGCGCGATCGAGAACTCGATCAGGAAGTCCGACAGCTCCCGCGGGAGCGCGGCGCGCTGGACCATCGACGGCCGCGGAGCGGCCGGCTGCGAAGGGGCGCCCGGCTCGGTCATCGCCGTGAAAATAGGTGAAAAGCCGTTGCGGCGCATCGGGATGCGGTGTCCCGGGTGCCGGGGCGGCCGAAACGGCCACGGCCCCGGATCGCTCCGGGGCCGTGCCTGTCCTTCCTACTGCCGACTGGTAACCACTGGGAACTTGCCGTCTGGCAAACTGCCAGCTGGTTCAGTACATCCCGCCCATGCCACCGCCCGGCGGCATCGGCGGAGCAGGCTTCTCTTCCTTCTTCTCGACCACCACGGCCTCGGTCGTGAGCAGCAGCCCCGCGATCGACGCCGCGTTCTGCAGCGCCGTGCGGGTCACCTTGGTCGGGTCGATGACGCCGGCCGCGACCAGGTCCTCGTACTCGTCGCTCTGCGCGTTGTAGCCGAAGTTCTTCTCCTTCGCCTCGCGCACCTTGGCGACCACGATCGAGCCCTCGGCGCCGGCGTTCTGCGCGATCATCCGGATGGGCTCCTCGAGCGAGCGCCGCACGATCTCGGCGCCGACCTTCTCGTCCTCGGTGAGCTTCATCTTCGCGACCGCCGCCTGCGCCCGCAGCAGCGCGACGCCGCCGCCCGGGACGATCCCCTCCTCGACCGCGGCCCGCGTGGCGTGGAGCGCGTCCTCGACCCGGGCCTTCTTCTCCTTCATCTCGGTCTCGGTCGCGGCGCCCACGTTGATCACCGCCACGCCGCCGGCGAGCTTCGCCAGCCGCTCCTGCAGCTTCTCCTTGTCGTAGTCCGACGTGGACTTGTCGATCTGGGCCCGGATCTCGTTGATGCGGCCCTCGATGTCGGCGCGCTTGCCGGCGCCGTCCACCAGCGTCGTGTTGTCCTTGTCGACCACGATCCGCTTGGCCTTGCCCAGGTCCGACAGGACCGTGTTCTCGAGCTTGAAGCCCAGCTCGTCGCTGATCACCTTGCCGCCGGTCAGGATGCTGATGTCGCGCAGCATCTCCTTGCGGCGGTCGCCGAAGCCCGGCGCCTTCACGCCGCACACCTTCAGCGTGCCGCGCAGCTTGTTCACCACCAGCGTGGCCAGCGCCTCGCCCTCGATGTCCTCCGCGATGATCAGGAGGGGCTTGCCCATCTGGGCGACCTTCTCCAGCACCGGCAGCAGGTCCTTCATGGAGCTGATCTTCTTGTCGTGGATCAGCACCACGCCGTCCTCGATGACCGCCTCCATCTTCTCCGCGTCGGTCACGAAGTAGGGCGACAGGTAGCCGCGGTCGAACTGCATCCCGTCCACGGTCTCCAGCGTGGTCTCGAGGCCCTTCGCCTCCTCGACCGTGATCACGCCGTCCTTGCCCACCTTCTCCATCGCGTCGGCGATGATGTCGCCGATCGTCGCGTCGTTGTTCGCCGAGATCGCCCCCACCTGCGCGATCTCCTTCTTCCCCGCGGTCGGCACCGACAGCTTCTTCAGCTCCTCGAGCACCGTCTCCACGGCCTTGTCGATCCCGCGCTTGAGGGCCATGGGGTTCACCCCGCTGGTCACGTTCTTCAGGCCCTCGCGGAAGATCGCCTGCGCCAGCACCGTCGCCGTCGTGGTGCCGTCGCCCGCGATGTCCGAGGTCTTGGTCGCGACTTCCTTCACCATCTGCGCGCCCATGTTCTCGATCGGGTCCGGCAGCTCCACTTCCTTCGCCACCGTGACGCCGTCCTTGGTCACGGTCGGGTTCCCGAACTTCTTGTCGAGGACGACGTTCCGCCCCTTCGGGCCGAGCGTCGCCTTCACCGCCTCCGCCAGCTGGTCCACGCCGCGCTTCAGCTTGGCGCGCGCGTCGACGCTGAAGATCAGCTCCTTCGCTGCCATGTCGTGCTCCTCCTCGTGCGGACGCTCAGCCGATCTTGGCGAGGACGTCCGACTCCTTGATGATCAGGATGGTGTCGTCCTCGATGCTCACCTCGGTGCCGCTGTACTTCCCGTACAGCACCTTGTCGCCGACCTTCAGCTCCATCGGGACGTGCTGCCCCTTCTCGATCCGGCCGGGGCCGACCGCGATGATTTCCCCCTGCTGCGGCTTCTCCTTGGCGGTGTCCGGGATGTACAGCCCACCGCGCATCTGCTCGGTCTCCTCGAGCGGACGGATAGCCACACGATCAGCCAGGGGATGCACCTTCCCCTTCGCCTTGGATGCCGTGGCCATGTGTCTCCTGCCTCCTTGCGCAAACGGATTACGGATGTGTTAGCAGTCGCCTGCGTCGAGTGCTAATCGCAGGGCGCGAACGCTACCCAGCCCGGCGACCGGTGTCAAGGCGCCGGCGACGTCGTCCTTAAGCCGTTGCCGTATTGTTACTTATGGCGATGCAGGACGGCGGGGCTTGAGGAAGGCGTTCCGCGCGGGCCCGCCGCCCCGCGTGGTGTCGATCCACAGGCTGTCGGGAACGCCGGGCGGCGCCGCGCCCGCGGCGTGGCACGCGTCGCACGGCAGGAACGCCTTGAACAGGTGGTCGGCGTGCGTGGTCACGCGCCCCGTAGCGCTGTCCCGGCCCGTCGCCGCCTCCTCGATCCCGTAGTGGCAGGCGATGCAGGAGCCGGGGCGCACCGCCGGACCGAGCTCCGGCGGCGGCGGCGCGCCGCGGCCCGCGAGCCGGTAGGCCTGGTCGGTGAGGCCCAGCGCCGTGCGCATGATCCCGTCGGCGGCCGCGAGGTTGTGTGCGGGCCGGGCGCGCTGGACGAACGCCATCAGGCCCTTCGCCTCGGCGAGCCGCGCCAGCGCCGCGCCGCCGCCCCCGCCGCCCCCACGACCCCCGCCCCCCGTGGCGCCGCCGAGGTCCGCCTCGGCGCGGCGCAGGTACGCGTCGATCCAGCCGCGGCGCCGCTGGTAGCCGCGGTCCCAGCGCGCCAGCACGCCGCGCCACGCCTCGCCGTGGCAGCCGACGCAGACCGAAGCGGTCGGCGCGAGGCTCGCGCCCGGGCGCGGGAGCGGCGCGTCGGGCGCCACGTGGCAGGAGCGGCACGTCACGCCGCCCATGAACATCAGGCTCGGCCGCAGCTCCTCGCCCGGCATCAGGCCGAGCATGAGCCGCTGCTGCTCGGCGTGCACGCCGGCGTGGCAGTCGGCGCACTTCGCCGTCTGGGAACTGTCCACGGGGAGGCTGGGGCGGTGGAGGCGGCTGTGGCAGTCGGCGCACACGAGCGCGATCGAGCCGCTCATCGCCACGACGCGGTGCGCGATGGGGCTGTGGCAGGAGCGGCACGACAGCTCGGGATGGTGCGCGTGGGCGGAGTCGGCCGGCGGCAGCTTCGCCGGCGGCTTGCCCCTGTGGCACGCGCCGCAGCGGGCGAGCGTGACGGTGGTGTCGCCCTCGACCACCCGGTAGTGGCAGCGGGTGCAGGGCACCCGCGCCTGCTCGAGCATCGCGTGCGAGAGCGGCACGCCCTGGCTGGTGAGCTGGGTGTGCTGCGGGTTGCGGTGGCAGGTCGCGCACCCGGCGTCGCGCGGGGCGGAGATCTCCGGGAAGTGGCACAGCGCGCAGGTGGAGCTGTCGGCCTTGAGCACCGTGCTGCCCGCGTCGTGGGTGTGGCACGAGGCGCACGGCACGCTGCGCCGCTCGCTCATCGGGTGGGCGCTGTGCCGGAAGGTCACCATCGCGATGCGCGCGCTGTCGGGGCCGCCGCCGGGGTGGCAGCCGCGCGTCGAGCAGGCGGCGTCGGGCACGCCCGCGCGACCCGACGGCGTGGGGCCGCCGCGGTGGCAGCCCACGCAGGCCACCCGGTCGTGGGGGCTGCGCGCGGGCGGCCGCCCTCCCCCGCCGCAGCCTGCGAGCGCGAGCGCCAGGACGAGGAGCGCCGGCGCGCGGAGCCCCCCCCCGCTCCGGCGGCCCCTGCCCGGCGGCCTAGCACAGCGAGCCCCACAGGATCAGGCCGATCAGCACCAGCCCGACCCCGAGCAGCACCAGGCCGCCGGCGGCGCCAACCACGTTCATCCACCGCGACGGCGGCGGGGCCGGCTGGTCCACCACCGCCGCCGCGCTCGGCGCGGCGGCCGCGCGCGCGCGCAGCCCCTCCGCCACGAGCGGGTGCTCCTCTTCCATGTAGTGGAGCGTGGCCCGGCCGGTGAACATCACCGCGTCCACCGGCCACTTGTCGGGCCGGAGGTGCACGTTGAAGAAGTGGATGGTGAAGATGAACGCGGTCGCGATCATCGCCTCGTACGAGTGCACGATGATGGCGACGTTGAAGAGGACGCCCGGGAAGAACCGGCCGAAGAACTCCGGCTGCCACAGCATCAGGCCGGTGAAGCCGATCGCGCCCACGCCCCACAGCTCGGCGAAGTAGTCGAACTTCTCCATGTAGCTGTAGCGCCCGAACCGCGGCGGCTCGCCGCGGCCGAGGAACCACCGCACCATGGCCGCCGCGTCGCGCAGGTCCTGCGGCCGGAAGACGATCGAGTCGGGGCCGGTGAACCAGTCGCGCACCCGCCCGCGGCGCCGCCACCCGCGCCAGCTCACGTACGCCGCGTACACGCCGAAGTAGGCGAACACGAACATCCCGGCCGTGCGGTGCGCGAGCCCCGCGCGGGTCGCGCCGCCCAGCAGCCGCATCAGGCCCGGCGCCCACGCCGCGCAGCTGAACCGCAGCGGCAGCCCGGTGACCACCAGCACGAAGAACGTCGCCACGATCATGGCGTGGACGACGCGGAACAGCAGGTTGAACCGCCACACGAACGGGCCGCCGCCCCGCAGGGCCGCGTCCATCGGCGTCGGGCCGGCCGGCGCGTGCCGCGCGGCCTCCGCCTTCCGGGCGCGGCGGTCCAGGAGGGTACGCCGGTACCACAGCAGCGTGTGCGCGCCCCACACCAGCATCGTGCCGGTGAGGACCGTGTTCATGAACGCCCACACGGCGAACAGGAACGGGTTCTTGTGCCGGTCGCGCGGGTTCGCGTGGGGCTGGTAGCCGGCGAACTTCCCGCGCGCCGCCGAGTGGCAGCCGCGGCAGGTCCGGAGCTCGTTGGCGGCCGAGACGGACGACCGCGGATCGCCCGCGGGCCGGACGTTGTGCGGCGTGTGGCAGTCCGCGCATTTCGCCGCCCGGGTCGAGCCCACCAGCGACGCCTGGCCGTGGTAGCTGTCGCGGTAGGTGCCGCCGTAGGCGGCGTGGCACCGCATGCAGGCGTCGGCCACCGCGAAGCGCCAGGACGGGTCGTTGGCGCGGCGGATCCCGTGCTCGCCGTGGCACGAGACGCAGGTGGCGGCCGTGTCGCCGATCGCCTGGCTGCCGAACGCCTGCCGCTGCGCCGTCCGCCCGTGGATGTCGGCGAAATAGCTGGCGCCCTCCTCCACGTGGCAGGTCGCGCAGGCCCGGGCCAGCCGGATGTCGACGCGGCGCGTGGCGTCGTCGGGCACCGGCGGCATGTCGTGCGAGCCGTGGCA
>DASPSV010000040.1:0-2619 GCA_035623755.1 Gemmatimonadales bacterium | reverse complement strand
GAGGATGGATGCTCGAGCCACACAGGCGTTGACGCCATCGGGGTACGGTATCGGTACACGTGGAGCTTCTGACCACTCAGGTCACGGTGGTGGGCGCGGGCGCTGCCGGGTTGTACACGTCCGTGTGTGCCGCTCGCGAGGGCGCGCGAGTGACACTGGTCTCGGCCACGCCGCTGGCCGAGTCCTCGAGCTGGTGGGCGCAGGGCGGGTTGGCGGCCGCCGTGTCCGCCGACGACAGCCCCGAGCTACACCTGCGCGACACGATCGTCGCCGGCCGCGGGGCCGTGCGCGAGTCCGCGGCTCGCGTCCTGTGCGAGGAGGCGCCCGGCGCGGTGGCAGATCTGGACCGGCTGGGGGTCCGGTTCGACGCCGATCGCAACGGCCGGCTCGCGCTCGGCCTCGAGGGAGGCCACGCGCGCCGCCGGATCGTGCACGCCGGCGGCGCGGCGACCGGACGGCGACTCGTGCGGCAGCTGAGCGCGGTCGTCGCCGAGGATCCGGGAATCGACGTGCTCGAGGGCCGGCGCGTGGTCGAATTGATCGAAGCCGACGGCCGGTGCGCGGGAGTCCGGATCGACGACGGCCGCCTGATCGCCAGCGGCGCGGTCGTGCTCGCGACCGGCGGCGCCGCCGCGCTCTGGTCGCGCACCACCAACCCGGCCGTCGCGGTCGGCGCCGGCCTGCTGCTGGCGGTCGCGGCCGGCGCGCGCTTAGCCGATCTCGAGCTCGTCCAGTTCCATCCGACGGCCGTTGTCGGCGACGGCGCCGATGGCTTCCTCGTGACTGAGGCGATTCGCGGCGAAGGCGCCAGGCTGCTCGACGCGGCCGGCGAGCGCTTTGTCGACGAGCTCGCGCCGCGCGACGAGGTGGCCCGCGCGGTGCAACGCCAGATGACGCTGACCGGCGCGCCGTCGGTCGATCTCGACATGCGCGACGTCGACCCGGCGCTGTTCCCGAACGTCGTCACCGTCCTGCGCCGGGCCGGGATCGACCCGGAGCACGAGCTGATCCCGGTCGCGCCCGCGGCCCACTACATGATGGGCGGGATCGCGACCGACGTCCACGGCCGCGCTTCGCTCGCGGGACTCCACGCCGTCGGCGAGTGCTCATGCACAGGCCTCCACGGCGCCAACCGGCTGGCCTCGAACTCGTTGACCGAGTGCTTCGTGTTCGGCGCCCGAGCGGCGCGCTCGGCCGTCGCCCAGCCGGCCGCCGATCCCACCGTGGTTGCGGAGCTCGCGACCGCTCGTGCGCCCGCCGGCGATCCTCAGCCGATCTCACCGACGAGCCGCGAGGCGCTGTGGCGCCATGCCGGGCTCGAGCGTGACGCCGCCGGCCTGCACGAGCTGACTAGCGATCCCCACCCTCTCGTCCGCTTGATCGCGCAGTGCGCGCTGGCCCGGACCGAGAGCCGCGGCGCCCATCAGCGGCGCGACTTCCCCGACCGCGACCCGCACTTCGACGGCGCCCACGTGACGATCGGCGCGGATGCAGAGCCGGTACTTCAAACTTGGACATGAACGGCGGCCTACGGCGCCGCCGACCAACCCCGAAAGTAACGTTCAGCCGATGCTGATCGGCGTCGACGTGGGCGGGACATTCACCGACGCGGTGCTCGCGCTCGACGGCCGCCTGATCACCGCGAAGGCGCCGACGACGCCCGAGGACCAGTCCGAGGGCGTGATGGCGGCGATCGAAGCCGCGCTCGACAAGGCGGGGGCCTCGGCCGACGAGGTCCGTGAGTTCTCCCACGGGATGACGGTCGTCACCAACGCGCTGCTCGAGGGGCGCGGCGCCCGCACCGCGTTCGTCGCCACCGCGGGCTTCACCGACCTGGTCGCGCTGGGCCGCCAGGATCGCCCGCAGCTGTACCGGCTGTGCGCCGAGCGGCCGGCGCCGCTCGCCCCCGACGACCTCCGCTTCGGCGCGCCGGAGCGGATGACCCCGGACGGAGCGCTGACCGAGCTCACCGCGGCGGCGGCCGACGAGCTAGCCGACCGGATCGCGCAAGCCCGGCCCGAGGCGGTCGCGGTCACCCTGCTCCACTCCTACCGCCACCCGCAACACGAGAAAGCAATTGGCGACGCGCTCGCGCGAGCACTTCCCGACGCCCACATATCGCTGTCGCACGAGGTCGTGGGCACGTTCCGCGAGTTCGAGCGCGCCGCCACCACCGAGATCGACGCCGCGCTGTCGCCGCTGCTCGGCAGCTACCTCCGCCGGCTGCTCGAGCGCGCCGGCGGGGCCGGCCTCCCCGAGCCGGCGATCATGCAGTCGAACGGCGGTCTGATCGACGTCGAGGCGGCCGCCGGCCACGCGGCGTGGACGGTCCTGTCCGGCCCCGCGGGAGGCGCCGCAGGGGCCGCGTTCGTGGCCCGGCAGGCGGGTGCTGAGAATGCTCTGTGCCTGGACATGGGCGGAACGTCGTGCGACGTCTGCGTGGTCGACCGCGGCATGGTGCAGGAGCGGAGCAGTGGGGAGATCGCGGGCCGCCCGCTCGCACTGCCGATGCTCGCGGTCCACACCGTTGGCGCCGGCGGCGGCTCGATCGCCTGGCGGGACGCCGGCGGCGCGCTCCGCGTTGGTCCGCGCTCGGCCGGCGCCGATCCCGGTCCGGCG
>DASPSV010000015.1:0-4023 GCA_035623755.1 Gemmatimonadales bacterium | reverse complement strand
GACGCCGCCGAGCGCGAGCTGGCGGCGCGCAGCGTGCCGATGAACCGCGCCGCCTGGCTGGCCGACAACTTCATCACCGACGACACCGAGTCGCTGAGCGCGTACTTCCAGACCGACTTCGGCATCGCGGTCCGGCGCCTGGCGACCGCGGCCGCGCGGTTCGACGGCGTGGCGATGCCCGCCGAGCTGCGGCGGCGGTTCACGCTGCTCAAGCTGCAGCTCGCCGCGCCGCCGCCCGCCGATTCGGCGCTGGCGGCCGAGATGACGACGCTGCAGGTGGGGATGCAGGGGGACTACGGCAAGGGCACCTGGTGCCGGGCCAAGCGCGACGGCGGCCAGGAGTGCCTGCAGATCAGCGCGATCGAGAACATCATGGCCGCGAGCCGCGATCCCGCCGAGCTGCTCGACGTGTGGAGCGGCTGGCAGCGCGTCGGCGCGCCGATGCGGGACCGGTTCGCGCGGTTCGTCGCGCTGTCGAACCTCGGCGCGCGGACGCTCGGCTTCGCCGACGCGGGCCAGATGTGGCGGGCCGGCTACGACATGCCGGCCGACTCGCTGGTGCGCGTGGTGGAGGGGCTGTGGGCGCAGGTGCGCCCGCTGTACGTGGCGCTCCACGCGTACGTCCGCCGCCGGCTGGTCGAGACCTACGGCGCGGCCGTGGTGCCGCCCGCCGGCCCGATTCCCGCGCACCTGCTGGGCAACCTGTGGGCGCAGGACTGGACCAACGTCTATCCGCTGGTCGCGCCTGCGGGCGCGCCGCCCACCTTCGACCTGAGCGAGCGGATCCGCGCGCACCACCTCGACGCGCCGGCGATGGTCCGCACCGGCGAGCGGTTCTTCCTCTCGCTCGGCTTCGACTCGCTGCCCGCGACGTTCTGGGAGCGGTCGCTGTTCGTGCAGCCGCGGGACCGCGAGGTGGTCTGCCACGCCAGCGCCTGGGACGTCGACAACCAGAACGACCTGCGCATCAAGATGTGCATCCAGCCCACGGGCGAGGACCTGGTCACCATCCACCACGAGCTGGGGCACAACTTCTACCAGCGGGCGTACGACCGGCAGCCCTACCTCTACGAGGCCGGCGCGAACGACGGCTTCCACGAGGCCATCGGCGACGCGATCGCCCTCTCGGTGACGCCGGAGTACCTGCACCAGATCGGCCTCATCGACACGGTGCCCGGGGCCGCCAGCGACACGGCCCTGCTGCTGATGCGGGCGCTCGACAAGGTGGCGTTCCTGCCGTTCGGGCTGCTGGTGGACGAGTGGCGGTGGAAGGTGTTCGCGGGCGAGGTGGGCCCGGCGGACTACAACCGCCTGTGGTGGGACCTGAAGCTGCGCTACCAGGGTGTGGCGGCGCCCGGGCCGCGGGAGGCGGGCGCGTTCGACCCCGGCGCCAAGTTCCACGTGCCGGCGAACGTGCCGTACCTGCGCTACTTCCTCGCCAACATCCTCCAGTTCCAGTTCTACCGGGCGCTGTGCCAGGCCGCCGGCCAGACCGGGCCGCTGTACCGGTGCTCGTTCTACGGGAGCCGCGAGGCCGGCCGGCGGTTCGCCGCGATGCTCGCGCTCGGCGCGAGCCGGCCGTGGCCCGACGCGCTCGAGCAGTTGACCGGCTCGCGCACCATGGACGCGGGCGCGCTGCTCGAGTACTTCTCGCCGCTCAAGGCGTGGCTGGACCGGCAGAACGCCGGCGCGCCGGTCGGCTGGTAGCGCGGGCCGCGGGCCCCGCATGACGCCGGAGGTGCGGGCCGTCGCCGCCGTGATGACGGGGGCGCTCGGCTTCTACACCGCGGGGGTGTGGAGCGAGCGCCTGGCCGCGCGGCTCCGGCCGTGGCACCTGGCCATGTTCTGGCTGGGGTGCGGCTGCGACTCGGCGGGCACGGCGGCGATGGCGCGGATGGCGGGCGGCTTCCGTGCCGGCTTCCACGGCCTGACCGGGGCGGCGGCCCTCGCGCTGATGCTGGCCCACGCGGTCTGGGCGACGGTCGTGCTGCTGCGCCGGAACGAGCGCGCGATCCGCTCCTTTCACCGGATCAGCGTGGTCGTGTGGACCGTGTGGCTCGTGCCGTTCGTGAGCGGCGCCCTCCTCGCCTGAGGATCGACCCATGACCGACTGGACTCGACGCGACCTGATGAAGACCGGCCTGGCGGCGTCGCTGGGCGCGCTGGCGACCCGCGGGCTGTCCGCCGCGGGCGTCCCCGCGGAGGGCGCGGTCGCCGCCCCCGCCGGCGCGCCGGCCGCCGCCGCGCGCGAGCGGCTGCTGCTCGACTTCGGGTGGCGGTTCCACCTCGGCCACGCCGACGACCCGCTGCGGGATTTCGGCTACGGCGGCGAGCGGGCCCAGGAGTTCAGCGAGTTCGGCAAGACCGGCGAGTTCATGCGCGAGCCGTCCCGGGCTGACTTCGACGTCAGCGGCTGGCGGGAGGTGGACCTGCCGCACGACTGGGTGGTGGAGCTGCCGTTCGTCAACGATGCGCCGCTCTACAACCAGGGCTTCAAGCCGGTCGGCCGTCCCTATGCCGCCACCAGCATCGGCTGGTACCGCCGCACCTTCGACCTGCCGGCGGCCGACCACGGCCGGCGCCTGAGCCTCGAGTTCGACGGCGTGTTCCGCGACTGCCTGGTCGCGCTCAACGGGGTGTACCTGGGGCGGAACCTGAGCGGCTACGCGCCGTTCCGCTTCGACATCACGGACCTGGCGGCCTACGGCGGCAGCAACGTGCTGGTGGTGCGCTGCGACGCCACGGAGCACGAGGGCTGGTTCTACGAGGGCGCGGGCATCTACCGCCACGTGTGGCTGGTGAAGACGGCGCCGGTACACGTCGCCCAGTGGGGCACCTTCGTCACCACGGCGGTGCAGGGCGGCACGGCCACGGTCAGCGTCGCCACCCAGGTCGAGAACGACGGCGACGACGCGCCCGCGTGCCGGGTCCGCGCGACGGTCGCCGACCCGGACGGCCGGGTGGTCGCGACCGCCGTCACGCCGCCGGCGCGGCTGGCGGCGTGGACGGGCCGCGAGTTCACGCAGCAGCTCTCGGTGCGGGCACCGCTGCTGTGGTCGGTGGACACGCCGCGGCTCTACACCCTCACCGCGGCGATCGAGGTGGCGGGCGAGGAGGTGGACCGCACCGCGACGCCGTTCGGCATCCGCACCATGCGCTTCGATCCGGACCAGGGGTTCTTCCTGAACGGCGAGCGCGTCGAGCTCAAGGGCACCTGCAACCACCAGGACCACGCCGGCGTCGGCTCCGCGCTGCCCGACGCGCTGCAGGCGTACCGCGTGCGCCGCCTGAAGGCGATGGGGAGCAACGCCTGGCGCACCTCGCACAACCCGCCGACCCCGGAGCTGCTGGACGCGTGCGACCGGCTCGGCATGCTGGTGCTGGACGAGAACCGGATGATGTCCTCGAGCGAGGAGGGCGTGAGCCAGCTCTCCCGCCTGATCCGGCGCGACCGCAACCACCCCTGCGTGTTCGCGTGGTCCATCGGCAACGAGGAGTGGTTCGTGCAGGGCTCCGAGCGCGGCGCGATGATCGCCGCCACGATGAAGCAGGTGGCCCGGCGCCTCGACCCCTCGCGGCCGGTCACCGAGGCGATGAACGGCGACTGGGGGAAGGGCCTCACGAACGTCGTGGACGTGCAGGGCTTCAACTACGTGCACGCCGACATCGACGAGTTCCACCGCGCGCACCCGCAGCTGCCGAGCATGGGCACCGAGACCGCCAGCACGGTCTCGACCCGCGGCGTCTACGCCAACGACGCGGTCCGCGGGTATCTGTCCGCGTACGACCTCAACTTCCCGCCGTGGGCCGCGACGGCCGAGCACTGGTGGAGCTACTACGACGCGCGGCCATACCTCGCGGGCGGCTTCGTCTGGACGGGCTTCGACTACCGCGGCGAGCCGACGCCGTACAAGTGGCCGTGCATCAACTCGCACTTCGGCATCCTGGACACCTGCGGGTTCCCGAAGGACAACTTCTGGTACTACCAGGCGTGGTGGGGAGGGGCCGCGCCGGTCCTGCACC
>DASPSV010000011.1:0-2358 GCA_035623755.1 Gemmatimonadales bacterium | reverse complement strand
TGATGCGAGAGCCTCGCGGCGCGATACACCGGGCTACGGCAGCCGGCTCGCGAACGCTCGAAGCTCCGGGTCGCCTCCCGACCACAGCGTGTCCACCGCGGCCGCCCAGCGCCGCGCCCGCTCGGGATCGCCACGCCGCGCGGCGAGCCGGGACCGCAGCGCCATCGCGCGCACCAAGCCGGCGGACTGGGCTGGCTCCACCAGCATCATGGTCGGCGCAGCCTGCAGGTTCTCTAGCGAGAGGTCGAGGAACGCCTCGGCCGCCGCCGTGTCGCCCACGGCGGCCCACACCCAGCCCTCCTGGTAGGCCAGGCCGGGAAGGACGTCGGCCGAGGTGAAACGCGCCTGGTCGCGCCGCGACTGCCCCAGCCGCGCGCGCGCGCCGGCCGTGTCCCCGCGCGTCAGCAGCCACTCGGCGTCGGACAGGAAGTAACCGTCCGACGGTCCCGCCACGGGGCTCCAGCCGCGGACGGGGAACGCGTTGAACGCTTCGTACTCCACCAGGGCGCGCAGCACGCCCTGCCGTCGCGAGCGATCCACCCAGCGGCGGACCAGCGTGTCCACGCGCGCCTCCACCACGGCGATGCTCTCGACCGGCGCGCCGACCGACGCGTAGGCCAGGAGGCGGAGCGCCTCCGCGCTCGCGGGCCGGAGCTGGTTCACCGGGCTCCCCGCCGGCAGGCGGAAGGTGGTGTCCGTCGCGTCCCGGGCCAGGAGGCCGGCGGTGAGGTGCGCGCGCCCCACCAGCGCCGCGGCGGCCGCCAGGTCGGAGGCGGCGCCCGGCGTCGACGGGACCGGGGCCGCGAGCAGCGAATCGGCCTCGCGCCGCGCGGCGCCGAACCGCTGCAGCTTGAGCTGGAGGCGGACGTCGGCGAGCGCGAGCCGCTGGCGCTCGACCGAATCGGTCTCGAGGCGGAGCGCCTCGCGCAGCTGTCCCAGCGCCGTCGCCCGCGCCGCGCCGCCGTCGCCCTCCCCGCCGAGCACGCCCTGCAGCTCGAAGACGACGCTCGAGGCCGCGTGCGCCGGTGCGCTCCACGGGAACGCCCTCACCCAGCGCTCCACGATCTCGCGCAGCATCGTCTGCCCGCGCGCGACCGCCGCGGGGTGCGACGGCGGCTCGGAGTGCTTCACGCTCTCGGTCATGCGCACGGGCACCAGCACCAGCGAGTCGTGCTCGAGCGCGGGCCAGCCCATGAACGACCCGGTGTCGGGCGGAACGGCGCCCCCTTCGCGGACCAGGTAGGACTCCGCCACGAGCAGTCGCGACAGGCGGTCGTAGGCGGCGGTGCCGAACGCGAGGTTGAACGACGGCGCGATATCCAGCGCGCGCCGGTAGGCCCGGACGGCGCCCTCGTAGCTGCTGCGGAACCGCCAGCCGCCGGCGGCGCGCGGGTCCCGGACCACCACCGTGTCGAGCCGCTGGCACTCGCCGAGGCCGAACCACGCGCTCACGTCGAGCGAGTCCCGCCGCAGCGCCGCGCGGAAGCGGTCGCAGGCCTCGGAGAACTGACCCTGGGCGAGGTCGAGCATGCCCCACGCCATGGCGCTGTCCCGCGCGTCCGACAGGCGGTCGGCGTGGGCGACCGCGAGGCGGGCGTGCGCCAGCCACGCGTCCACGGGCCGGCCGGCCCAGTCTCCGGCCTGCGCGAGGGCGAGGTGGGCGCGGGCGAAATCGGGGTCGGCGCGGACCGCCTGCCGGAACAACGACTCGGCGCGGGCGACGTCGAGGCGGTTCATGGCCTCCGTGCCCGTCAGGTATGGCTGCCAGGCGGCGAGGAACGTCGTTCCCAGCGATTCGTGCGGCGGGGGCGCGGTGCCGCCGCGGCTCAGCAGCAGGCCCGCCGCCAACTCCCCGAACTTGTCGCCCACCTGGCTGACTCTGGCGAGCACCCTGGGGAGGCGCACCTCGCGTTCCTCGACCGTGCGGCCGCCCTGCGCCACGTCGTAGAGGCCGGCGCGGACGGCGATCGAATCGCCCGCGGGCGCGGCCTCGCCCCAGGCCAGGAGGCCGGCGCCGAGCTTCCGCGCCACGTCCAGCGCCGCCTCGAGGCTCGGGAGCGCGAACCGCGCCTGCGCCCAGGCGTCGTGCGCGCGGATCTCGCCCACCATCCGCACGTCGTGCCACCGCGCCATGGCGTCATAGAGGAGCGACTCGAGCTGTTCGCCGGTCATCCAGGCGGCCGCGACCCCGCCGCGCGCGGCGAACGGGAGCACCACGTGGAGGTTGGGATCGATCGGGGCCGGCCTCAAGGCGGTGCGCGCGACGACGGCCAGCGCGATCGCCGCGACGCCCGCGGCGGCCACCAGGACCCGCCGGCGGATCCAGCGACGGGTGCGCGGCACCGCGACCGGGCGGGC
>DASPSV010000231.1:0-2718 GCA_035623755.1 Gemmatimonadales bacterium | reverse complement strand
CGGTCTCCGGTCCGGCGTCGGGGATCTGGCCCGCCGGGATCGGCTCGGAGGCGCCGCAGTGGGGGCAAATCGCGGGAATCGTCGAGACCGGCTTTCCGCAGGCCCGGCACTGGCCGATCGGCATCCCGCCCTCCTACGTCTTCTTCGCCTCGCTCCGCGCGGCCGCGCCGCGCACCGTCACGCCCGTCCACTCCTCGTAGAGCCGGGTGACGCCCGCCATGTCGAGCCCGCCGAAGCCCCGCGCGTGAGCGGCGTCGTAGACCTGTCGCACCGTGGCGGCGAGGGGCACCGGCATCTCGAGGCGCGCGGCCATCGCCAGCGCCAGCGCCACGTCCTTCCGCGAGAGGCCGATGCCGAAGTTCGGTGTGAAGTCGCCGGCCAGCACGTTGGGGAACCGCTTCAGGAAGTGGTGCGAGCGCCCGCCGCTCGTCGAGAGGATCTCGAAGAGCCGCTGCGGATCCACGCCGGCCTTCACGCCCAGCACCATGGCCTCGGCGGCGACCGCCACGTTCGCGATCGACATCATGTTGTTGACGATCTTGACCACCAGCCCCGAGCCGAGCGGGCCGATGTGATGGAGCTCGGTCCCGAGCGTGAGGAGGAGCGGCCGGCAGCGCTCGAGCACCGCGGCGTCGCCGCCGATCAGGAAGACGAGCTTGCCGTTGCCCGCCTCGACGGGGCCGCCGCTCACCGGCGCGTCGAGGGCGTCGACGCCCACCTCGCGGGCCGCGGTGGCCACCTCGCGCCACGTGTCGGGATCGATCGTGCTCAGGTCGATGAGCGTCATGCCGGCGCCCGCCGCGGAGAGGACGCCGTCCGGCCCCAGGTAGACGCGGCGGACCGTGGCCGGGTCCGGCAGGCTCGACAGCACGAAGTCCGCCCCCTTGGCCGCGGCGGCCGGCGAGGACGCGAGGACGACGCCCGCCGTGGCCGCCTGCTTGCTGCGCTCCGCGCTCACGTCGAATCCGGTCACCGCGTAGCCGCTGCCGGCGAGCCGCCTCGCCATCGGCCCGCCCATGGTTCCGAGCCCCACGAATCCGATCCTCGTGGTTGTCACCTTCGCCCTCCTTCCGTGGAGCCGCCGGCGGCCTGCGCGCCGGCCAGGCGGCCGAAGACCGCCCCCGACATCAGGCCGGTGCCGCCGGGATAGTTGCCGTGGAAGAGCCCGCCCACCATCTCCCCGCAAGCGTAGAGGCCCGGGATGGGCGCCCAGCTCGTGCTCATGACCCGCGCGCGGTCGTCGACGCGCACGCCCCCGAAGGTGAAGGTGATCCCGCCGGTCACCGGATACGCCACGAACGGCGGCGCGTCCAGCCGCTGGGCCCAGTTCGACTTGGCGAGCGGCAGCCCGCGAGTGGCGAGCCCGTCGCGCACGGTCGGGTCGAAGCTGCCGTCGGTGGCCGCGGCGTTGTAGGCCTCGAGCGTTCGCGCGCAGGCGGCCCGATCGAGCGGGAGCTTGTCCACCAGGGCCGCGAGCGTGTCGGCGACCACCGGCGTGCCGGTCCGGTAGCGGCCTTCCAGCAGGTGCGTGACCTTCGAGTCGAAGATCTGCCAGCCCACGCCGCCCGGCTCGTTGAGGATGATGCCGCCGAGCTTGGCGTAGGTGTAGAACTGGAAGTCCTCGCCCTCGTCGAAGAACCGCAGGCCCCGCGTGTTGACCAGCACCCCGTACGGATAGGAGAGGCGGTTGGTCTTGTCGGTGAGCTTGCGATCGCCGTGCGGCGGCGCGTGGGCGTCGATCGGCGTGGAGTGGCAGCCGGTCCACTGGCCGTGGGGCAGGGCGCCCAGCTCCATCGCCATGCGGAGGCCGTCGCCCGTGTTGTAGCGCGTGCCGCGCACCTTGGCGTGGTCCCACGGGCGGCCGAGGTAGCGCGCCCGCCACTCGGGATTGGCCTCGAAGCCGCCGCAGCCCAGGACCACCGCGCGGCTCGACAGCTCCGCGAACCCGTCGGGCGCGCGCACGCCCACCCCGCTCACACGGCCCGTCCGGTCCTCGAGCAGGCGCACCGCCGCGGTGTCGTAGCGGATCTCGACGCCCTGACGCTCCGCGATCCGGAACCACATGGCCGAGAGCCCGACGCCCTCGTGGCGGGCGCGGATCACCGCGCCCGGCGACCACTTGATCGTGTCGCCGACCTTCACCGCGGAGAGCGAGACCGCCGGCTCCATCTCGATCCCCTGGCCGGCCATCCAGCACGCGGTGTCGTACGAGCGGCCGATCAGCAGCTCGGCCAGCTCGCCGTCGGTACGCCCGTCGGTGACCCGGAGGAGGTCGGCCATGAAGAGCCGGTGGGGATAGGGCTCGACGCCGGCGAAGAAGCCCGGCACCTCGCGCTCGGCGTCCGGCACAAGGGGGCGGAGGTCCTCCGCGCGGTCGAACGCGATCCGCAGCAGGCCCCCGCTGTAATGCGTGTTGCCGCCGCGCAGGGCCCGGGGCGCCTTCTCGAGCGCGAGCACGCGCCGGGCGCCCTGCTCGCGGGCGGAGACCGCCGCCGCCAGGGCGGCGTTGCCTGCGCCCACCACGATGACGTCGTAGTCGCTCACGGAGACCGGGGCAAGCATACGCCCGAGAACCCTTGCGGGGCCAGCCTCCAGGCCTTGGCGAACTTGCTCGCGAACGTCTGGTAGCCGACGATGAAGGTCAGCTCGACGATCTCGGGCTCCGTGAAGTGCTCCCGCAGGCGCGCGAGGCAGGATTCCGAGACTTCCCGGTCGTCA
>DASPSV010000091.1:0-2371 GCA_035623755.1 Gemmatimonadales bacterium | reverse complement strand
CCGTCCTCCGGAGGAAAGCCCTTCGGCCTGGCGCTGGATTGGGGCGCGATGATCAACTTCACGCGCCGCGAGGCCATCGGCGTCACGTACTACCTGTCGGTGGGAATGGACAACGTGTGGGAGGGCGGGCCCGGATTGCGCTATCGGGCGTGGATCAACCCGCGCAGCAGCTTGGACGTGGCGGCGGGACTGAGCTCCGTCCTGCCCATCGGCTACGGCCAGGCGGGGCAGTCCGCCGCATTCGTCTCGGCGACGTACAGCCCGTCACCATCCCTCGGCATCGTGGCTCGTCACTCCGTGCGCGGGACCGCGCTCGGGCTGGAGCTGGGGTCCGGTGGCGGCATCACCTTTGCCGCCGTGGTCGTGCTCGTCGGCGCCGTGGCCGCCGCGGCTCTCTCCCACGGATTCTGATTTGGGGACTCGTGGCGCCGGGCACCGCCACGACGACGGCATTTCCTCACCACAGGAGCAGGAGCCACAGCGCCATCAGGAGGAGTGCGGCGAGGATCCACGCCTCGACCACCTGCCGCCGCTCGAGTGGCGGCGCAGGGGGCCGAACCGGTCGCGGCGTCCGCTCGAGCGCCGCGATGAAGCTCTCCGCGGAGCCGAACCGGCGGGCGGGCTGCTTCGCCATCGCCCGCGCCACGGCGGCCGACACCACTTCCGGCACTTCCGGCCGCGCGGCGGTCAGGAGCGGCGGCGCGTCCGCGATGTGCCGCGCGAGAATGGCCTTCGCCGTCAGGCCCGTGAACGGCGGCTTCCCGGCCAGCATCTCGTAGAGCACGCACGCCAGGCTGTACACGTCGGACCGGGCGTCCGGGGTCCCTCCTCCCAGCGCCTGCTCCGGGCTGACGTAGAGGGGCGTCCCCAGCGACAGCGCCGACGCCTTCAGCTCGTCGCTCCCCGCGGCCGCCAGCGCCGCCGCGAGGCCGAAGTCCGTCACCAGGGCGCGCCCTCCCCCGAGCAGGATGTTCTCCGGCTTGAGGTCGCCGTGCGCCGCGCCCGCGCGGTGGGCCACCGCCAGCGCGCCGGCCGTCTCGCGGACGATTGCGAGCGCGTCCGCGTGCGGCAGCCGCCGCTCGCGCCGCAGCCGCTGGCCGAGCGACTCGCCCTCCACCAGCGGCCTCACCCAGTAGATCACGCCCTCCGCCTGGCCGGCGTCGAGCAGCGGCACGATGCCGGCATGCTCGAGCTTCGCGCCCGCGCACAGCGCGCTCAGGAAGCGCTCGGCGGAGAGCGAGGCGGCGACGCCCGACGCCAGCACCTTGAGCGCGACCCGCCGGCCGTTCCGGAGGTCCCTCGCGACGTAGACCGCTCCCATGCCGCCGCGGCCCAGCACGCCCTCGATGGCGTACAGGTCCACCATGCTGCGGCGCAGCCGGCTGACCTGGTCCACCGCGTCGGACAGCACGTGGCCCGTGGGCACGCCGGCGCCGCACGACGGGCAGAAGCCGGCGCCCGCCGGCAGCGGGGTGTGGCACGACCGGCAGGAGGCACCCGGCGTCTTGCGGGCAGCCGGTTCGGCCTCCGGTGCGGGCGGCGCCGTCGCGCGGTCCAGCGCGGCGGCCAGGTCGGCGGCACTGGCGTGGCGGTCCGCCGGGTCGCGCGCGAGCGCCTTCAGGACGGCCTCCGCCAGCGGCCCCGGCGCCTGCGCGCGCAGGGTGCCCGCGAACTCGGGCTCCGGCCCCGGTTCGGCCGCGCCGAGGATCTGCGTGGTGTTCAGGGTGTGGACGAACCTGCCGGTCAGCATCTCGTACAGCACGGCGCCGAGGGAGTAGACGTCGCTGCGGGCGTCGAGGTCCTGCTCGCCCCGGGCCTGCTCGGGGCTCATGTAGTAGGGCGTGCCCAGCGCGAGGCCCGAGTCCGTGAGCCGCCGGCCCGGATCCCGCACCGCCAGCGCGAGGCCGAAGTCGGCGATCATCGCCTCGCCCTCGTGCAGCAGGATGTTCTCCGGCTTGATGTCCCGGTGGATGATGCCCAGCTGGTGGGCGTGGTCGAGGGCCAGCGCGACCTGCGCGCCGATGCGCACCACGTCGCCGACCGGCAGCCGGCCGGCGCGGGCCAGGCGCGACCGCAGCGACTCGCCCGCCACGTACGGCAGCACCAGGTAGAGCAGCCCGTCCACTTCGCCCGAGTCGATCAGGGTCAGGATGTGCGGGTGGTCGAGGCGCGCGTTGATGCGGATCTCGCGCAGGAAGCGCGCGGCTCCTTCGTCGCCGAGGCCGGCCTCGGCGGGCCGCAGGATCTTGATCGCGACAGGGCGGTCGTGCTTGAGGTCGTGGGCGAGGTACACCGTGGCCATGCCGCCGCGGCCGAGCTCGCGCTCGAGCCGGTAGCGCTCGGCGATCGCGCCTTCGAGCCGGTCGAGCAC
>DASPSV010000090.1:0-10351 GCA_035623755.1 Gemmatimonadales bacterium | reverse complement strand
GCGCTGCTCGGGCCCGGCGTCGCGCTCATCGACAGCGCGCAGGAGACGGCGGCGGCCGTGGCGCGCGAGCTGGCGCGCTCGACGCTGCACGCGCCCGCGACCACCACGGCGCACGTGCACTTCGTGGTGAGCGACGACGTGCGCCGGTTCGTGAAGGTTGGACGGATGTTCTTGGGGGAAAGGGTCAAAGACGTCGAGCTGAAGGTGATAGGGGAGGGGTGAGCCACGGCTGTGAGAGGTGAGAGGTGAAAGGTGAGACGTTCACGTGAGAAGTGAGACGCAAAGGCCGTGAGAGGGAGTCGCTTCGTCTCACGCCTTTCCACCTCTCACCTCTCACTCGAACGTCTCACGTCTCACCCCTCACCTCTCACGGTCGCCAGTCGCTACGGTCTCTCCGGCCACTTCAGGAGTCGAATAGCACCCGGATCCACGATCGCGTAGCTCCGATCCCTCACCCATTGCCCCGCGTTCAGGTAATACCGTCCCGCCCCGTGCTCCACGAGCCGCGCCCGGTGCGTGTGCGCCATCACCACCAGGGCCAGTTCCGGCCGCCGGTCGAGCAGCGCCAGCGCGTAGCGCTCCTGCGCCGCCGCCGCGCGGTCCATCGCCGCCTCGGTGCGGTTCGCCTCCGCCAGGCCGCCCGACAGCCGGTCCGCCAGCCAGAAGCCGATGTCGGGGTGGAGGGCCCGGAACACGCCCACCGTGATCGGGTGCCGGGTCACCCGGTGGATGATCCGCCCGCCGAGCTTGGTCTCCGTCAGCCCGTCACCGTGGATCACCCAGGACCGGCGGCCCGCCAGCTCCAGCTCAGCTCCCTCGCGGTGGAAGGGGATCCCCAGGTCCCGGCGCCAGAAGGAGCCGCCCCACCGGTCGTGGTTCCCGCCGAACGCCTCGACGGCGACCCCCTGGCCGGCCAGGGCCGCCAGCCGGGCCATGGTCCCGAACGGCCGCCGCGGGATCACGTACTTGTACTCGAACCAGAAGTCGAACAGGTCGCCCATGATCACCAGGCGCCGGGTCATGGCGGGGAGGGCGGCGAGGAAGTCGTGGAACGCGTCGTGGTCGCCCCGGTCGGCCGACCCCAGGTGCGCATCCCCGACCACGACCACGCGCTCGAAGCTCACGGTGGCACAAGATGCCCCCCCCTCCGAGAGGGCGCAAGCGTTTGCGGCATTTGACTTTTGGTGCGGGAGCACCTATCGTAGCACCGCAAGTTTCCCATCCGTGCTACATCCGGAGGAGCCATGCCACTTGAAGCACTTGGGCTCATCGAGACCAAGGGCCTGGTCGGCTCGATCGAGGCGGCGGATGCCATGGTCAAGGCCGCCAACGTCAAGCTCATCGGCAAGGAAAAGGTGGGCGGCGGGTACGTGACCGTGATGGTGCGGGGCGACGTCGGGGCGGTGAAGGCCGCCACGGACGCCGGCGCCGCGGCCGCCGAGCGGGTCGGCGAGCTGGTCTCGGTCCACGTCATTCCGCGGCCGCACGCGGAACTCGAGCTGATCCTCCCGAAGGGCGCCGCGGAGTAGCGCCGTGTCCTGGACCGAGCAGGCCCTCGGCCTGATCGAGACCAGGGGACTGGTGGGTGCCATCGAGGCCGCCGACGCCGGGTTGAAGGCGGCGCCGGTCGAGCTGCTGGGCACCGAGCGGGTGGACGCCGCCCTGGTCACGGTCCTGTTCGCCGGGGACACGGCCTCCGTGAAGTCGGCCGTGGACGCGGGCGCCGCCGCCGCCGAGCGGGTGGGCGAGCTGGTGAGCGTCCACGTCATCCCCCGGCCCGATCCGCAGGTGGACGCCCTCGAGTTCGACGAGGAGGAGGGCGGCGCCCCCCCCTCCGCGGCGCACCGCTCGCCGCAGCGGCTCGAGGACATGAAGGTGGTCGAGCTGCGGCACCGCGCGCGCCAGACGCCGGACTTCCCCCTGAAGGGCCGCGAGCTCTCGCGCGCCAACCGCGACGAGCTGCTGGCGCTGTTCCGCCGGCTGGGGCACACGACCTAAGAGCCGCTCCGGGGCCACGGTGGATCGCGATCTCGCGTCCGTCCAGGAGGCCCGCGACCTCGTCGCCCGTGCGGACGAGGCCGAGCGGGCGTTCGCCCGCGCGAGCCAGGCGGACACCGACCGGGTCGTCGAAGCGATGGGCCGCGCCGCCTCGGCCGAGGCCGAGCGCCTGGCACGGATGGCGGTGGACGAGACCGGCATGGGCCGGTACGAGGACAAGGTCCTCAAGAACCGGTTCGCCGCCGACGACGTGCTCCGCTACATCCTCCCGCTCAGGACCGTCGGCGTGATCCGCGACCTTCCCGAGATCGGGGTGCAGGAGCTGGCGGTGCCGATGGGCGTGGTCGCGGCGCTGATCCCCACCACCAACCCGACCTCCACCGCGATCTACAAGGCGCTGATCAGCGTCAAGGCGCGCAACGCGATCGTGATGTCGCCGCACCCGCGGGCGGTGAAATGCATCGGCGAGGCGGTGCGCGTCATGGCCGAGGCGGCGGCGCGGGCGGGCGCGCCGCGCGAGCTGGTGGCGTCGATGAGCGATCCCACGCTCGAGGGCACGCGGGAGCTGATGCACCACCGGCTGACCGCGGTGATCCTCGCGACCGGCGGCTCGGACATGGTCCGCGCGGCCTACAGCTCCGGGAAGCCGGCCTTCGGCGTGGGGCCGGGCAACGTGCCGGCGATCGTCGAGCGCACGGCCGACGTGGCGAAGGCGGCGAAGGACATCGTCAACGGCAAGGCGTTCGACAACGGGGTCCTCTGCTCGGCCGAGAACTCGGTGATCTGCGACGCGCCGGTGGACGCGGAGGCGCGGCGCGAGCTGGCGCGCCAGGGCGCGCACTTCGTGGCCGGCGAGGACCGGGCCCGTCTGCAGCGCGCGATGCAGGACCCGCGCAGCGGCGGCATCTCGCACGCGATCGTCGGCCAGTCGGCGGCGGCGATCGCCGAGCGCGCCGGGCTCGCCGTGCCGGCCGGGACGCGGGTGCTGGTGGCGGAGTGCCGCGAGGTGGGACGCGACGAGTTCTTTTCGCGCGAGAAGCTCTCGCCGGTGCTGGCCTACTACGTCGAGAACGGCTGGGAGGCCTGCTGCGAGCGGAGCATCGAGCTGCTGCGGTTCGGCGGCGTGGGCCACTCGCTCGCCATCCACTGCCGCGACGAGCAGGTCATCCGGCGGTTCTTCGAGGAGAAGCCCGCCTTCCGGATCCTGGTCAACACGATGGCGGCGATGGGCGCGACCGGGTACACCACCGGGCTCGCGCCCGCCATGACCCTGGGCCCGGGCACCATCGGCGGCAGCAGCACCAGCGACAACATCAGCGCGCTGCACCTGGTGAACATCAAGCGGCTGGCCAGGGAGATACGTCCGTACGACGGGGGACAGAGCGCAGAACAGTTGCCAGACGCCAAGTTGCCAGTGGTTGCCAGTACAACGGGTGAGCGGAAGACAGAAAAGACCCCCGCCGCCGCCACCGTCGCGCCGCCGGCCGTGGCCGGCAAGCCGGCGCCGCCGCCTCTGACCCCGGGCGACGTGCAGCGGATCGTGGACGAGTTCCTGCGGGCCCATCGCCGAGGTGCGGCATGAACGCGAACGAACTGGAAGGGCTCTCGGAGAAGATCGCCGCGCGGCTCGCGGGCAGCGGGGGGGGAGGGGCGCGCGCGTGGCTGCCGGGTCCCGTGCGGCCCGAGCCGCCCGGCCGCCCGACGCCCGGGGCGCTGCCGCCGTGGGCGGCCTCGGCGCAGACGCTGTCCGACGTGAGTCCGATCCGGCGGCCCGCCGGCCATCCGCGACACCGCCCGGAGTATCCCGCGGTGGTGGCGGCGGTGCGGCAGGCGGCGGCCGGGCGCGGGCCGGCGCCGCTGCCCTCGGGCTCGCGGGCGGGCGCGGCGCGTCCGGCCACCGCGCGGAGCCCGCGCGAGGTGCCCATCGGCGTCTCGAAGCGGCACCTCCACGTCTCCGAGCGCGACTTCGCGGCGCTGTTCGGCGCGGGGAAGAGCCCGACGCCGCAGCGCACCATCACGCAGCCCGGCCAGTTCGCCGCCGCCGAGACGGTGACGGTCGTGGGGCGTGGCGGCGGCCGGCTCGAGGGCGTGCGGATCGTCGGGCCGGCGCGCGGGCAGACGCAGCTGGAGCTGGCGCCCGCCGACTGCCGGACGCTGGGCGTCACCGCTCCCGTGAAGGTGTCCGGGCGCCTGGAGGGCTCGACGGGCGGGCTCACGCTCGAGGGTCCGGCCGGCAAGGTGGCGCTGGAGTCCGGCGTGATCGTGGCGCAGCGGCACCTGCACGTCGCGCCCGGCGACGCCAAGGGGCTCGGCGTGGCCGACGGCGACGTGGTGGCGGTCGAGTGCGGGCCGCCGGGCCGCCGCGTGACGCTGCACGACGTCGTGGTGCGCCTCGGGCCCGCGCACGCGACCGAGCTGCACCTCGACACCGACGAGGCCGACGCGGCGCAGGTGAAGACGGGCGACCGGGCGCAGCTCCTGGCGGGCTCGCGCGCCGCCCGGCCGGGCGGCCGCGGCCGCCGCCCGCTGCTCGTCGAGCGCGACGTGGCGCTGCTGGCCGCGCGCGGCGAGAAGATCGACGCCGCCGGCCCGTACCTCGTGACACCCGCCGCGCGCGACCGCGCCAAGGCGCTCGGCGTGTGGCGCGAGACGACGTGACCGGACGGCGCGAGTCGTCGGTCGACTTCCGCGTCCGGTACAGCGAGACCGACCAGATGGGCGTGGCGTACCACGGCCACTATCTGGCGTGGTGCGAGATGGCGCGCACGGAACATATGCGCCGGCTCGGGGTCCGGTACCGGGATCTCGAGGATCGCGGCGTGCGGCTCGCGGTCGCGGAGGCGTCGGTGCGGTACGCGAAGTCGGCGCGCTACGACGACGCGCTGCGGGTCACCGCGTGGCTCACGTCGGTCGCCTCCCGCCGCATCGCCTTCGGTTACCGCGTGGAGCGGACGGACGACGGCGCGATCCTCGCCACCGCGGAGACGGCGCTCGTCTCGGTGGACGGCAACGGGCGGCTGGCCCGCCTGCCCGAGGACGTCCTCGCGCAGCTCGAGGGTCTGATGGATGCACAGTAGGCTGGGCTGGATCCTCGCGGCTGCGGTGGCGGCGGGCGCGGCGCCGGCGCGGGCGCAGGGGCAGGCGCAGGACTACGGGCAGGCCACCGTCCTCGGTCAGCTGCTGCAGCTCGAGGATCGCCGCGAGTTCGACTTCGCCGCGCTGCAGCGCGTGGCGGCGGACCCCGACTCGCTGGTGCGCGGCCAGGCGGCGCTCGCCATCGGCCGGATCGGCGACCACGCCGGCGTGCCGCTGCTGATCACCCTCCTCGACGATCCCGACACGACCGTGCGGGCCAAGGCGGCCTTCGCGCTGGGCATGCTGCGCGACAGCGGCGTCGTGGGCGAGCTGGCGCGGCGCGTGGCGGCGTTCCCCGACACGGCCGGCGGCGCCGACCAGATCGAGCTGGTGGACGCCCTGTGCAAGAGCGGCGGCGACGCGGCGGCGCAGGCGATCGAGGCGCTGCTGGTGCGGCACCCGCCCTCGGGCGCGGCGGCCGACCCGGCCACCGCGTTCGCGCTCCTGGAGGCGTGGCGGCTGGGGCGCCGCGCGCCGGCCGCGCGCCTCGTCGACTACGCGCGCTACGCCGGCGGCTGGTGGCGGCGCAACGCCGTGTTCAGCGTGAGCCGCCTCCGCCTGCCGGCCGGCGCGGGGGCGCTGCTCGAGGCGGCGGGCGATTCCAACCCGCTCACGCGCGGCTACGCGGCGCGCGGCCTCGTCGCCCCGCTCGCCGACTCGGCCGGCATGGCGCACGCGGCGTTCGAGGCCGCGCTCACCCGCCTGGTGGCCGACTCCGACCCCGAGGTGCGGATCACGGCGCTCCGCTCGCTCGGGACGTTCCACGACTCGACGGTCGCCGGCGTGGCGCTGTCGCGGCTCGTGGACCCCGCCCCCAACGCGGTGGTGCAGGCGCTCGGCACGCTCGGCGCCCTCGGCGGGTCGCGGGCGGTGGCGGTGCTGGAGGAGCGCGTGGCGCAGGGCGCCACGTTCGCCGTGCGGCGGGCGGCGCTGCTGGGCCTCGCGCAGGCCGCGCCGGCGCGCGTCGTGGCGGCGGCCGGATCCTGGCGCACCGACGCGGACTGGCGGGTGCGCGCCGCGCTGGCGGAGGCGCTGGGCGCCGCCGCCACGGACTCGGCGCGCGGCGCGCTCGCGGCCATGGCCTCCGACTCCGACGCGCGGGTGGTGGAGACCGCCCTGGCCTCGCTCGGCGAGGCGGTGCCGAAGGGCGACCCGGCGCTCCGCGCCCTGGCGCTGAGCCGGCTCGCCCACCCGGACGTGATGGTGCGCGCGGCCGCGACGGACCTGCTGGACCGCGAGCAGGACGCGGCGCTGGTGCCCGACCTGGTCGCCGCCTACCGGCGGGCCGACCGCGACCCGATGGACGACGCGCGGCTCTCGGCCGTCCGCGCGCTGGCCGACGTCGCCGCCGTCGACGAGCGGTCGCGCGACCGCGTCGAGCGCGAGTTCCTCGCCGCCGTGCCCCGAAGCCCCGACTACCTCGCGCGGCGCGCGGTGGCCGACGGCTTCGGCGCCTCGCTGGCACGCCGCTACTGGGGCGACCCGCTCCCGGTCGAGACGGGGATGAGCGCCGCCGACTACCGGGACGTCGCCGCCCGGCTGTATCTGCCGGCGCTGCAGGGCGGGGCGCCGCCGCAGGTCACCGTCGAGACCGAGCGCGGCACGCTGGTGATCGCGCTGTTCGCGGCGGAGGCGCCGCTCACCGTGCAGAACTTCCTGCGCCTGGTGGGCCGCCGCTACTTCGACGGCAGCCGCTGGCACCGCGTGGTGCCGAACTTCGTGATCCAGGACGGCGACCCCCGCGGCGACGGCAACGGCGGCCCCGGCTGGGCGATCCGCGACGAGATCAACCAGCGCCGCTACGGCCGCGGAACGGTGGGGATGGCGCTCTCCGGCCCCGACACCGGCGGCTCGCAGTTCTTCATCGCCCACTCCCCGCAGCCGCACCTGGACGGCGGCTACACGGTGTTCGGCCAGCTGGTCCAGGGCGACGACGTGCTGGACCAGATCGTGCAGGGCGACCGCATCCGCCGTATCGTTCGGTAACCATGCTTCGCTCCGTCGTCCGTCCGGTCCTGCTCGTGGGCCTCGCCGCCGCGTCGCTGGCCGGCCGCGCCGCGGCGCAGTACGGCGCGTTCGGCCAGAACAAGATCCAGTACCGCCACTTCGACTGGCACGTGCTGCACGGGCCGCACGTGGACCTCTACTACTATCCCGCCGAGGAGGAGCTCGGCCGGGTGGCGCTGGCCTACGCCGAACGCAGCTACCAGGAGCTGTCGTTCCGGTTCCGGCGCGCCGTCACGACGCGCATCCCGCTGATCGTCTACGCCTCGCACCAGGACTTCGAGCAGACCAACGTGCTGCCGTTCGTGCCGCCCGAGGGGCTGCTCGGCGTGACGGAGTTCCTCAAGGACCGGGTGGCGGTCCCCTTCACGGGGAGCTACGCCGAGTTCCGCCACAGCCTCCGCCACGAGATGGTGCACGTCTTCCAGATCGCCGCCCTCACCCTCACCTACACGCTGTACCCGCGGCAGCACACGGTGGAGATGCCGCTGTGGTGGCAGGAGGGGCTGGCCGAGTACTGGTCCGCCGGCGAGGACACCCGCGACTCGATGATCATGCGCGACGTCACCGTGGGCTCGCGGCTGCCCACCATCGAGCAGATGGGCGAGTTCTCGGGCGGCATCGTCTACCCGCTGGGCGGCGCGCTGGTGCGGTTCCTCGCCACGCGCTACGGCGACTGGCGCATCGTCCGGATGTACGACGACGCGTGGAAGTACGCCGACTTCGCGTCGCTGGTGCGCGGGGTGTTCGGCCGTACCCTCGAGCAGCTGACGGCCGAGTGGCAGTACGAGCTGCGCCGCGGCTTCTACCCGACGGTCGAGGCGCAGCGCCCGCTGGAGCTGGACGCGCGCCGGATCGCCACCCTGGCCATCAAGCCGGCGGTGTGGCAGCGGCCCGGCGACACGACCGCACAGGTGCTGTACCTGTCCCCGCGCACCGGGTACACCGACATCTACGCGGTGCCGCTCGAGGGCGGCAAGGCGCGGACGGTGGTCCGCGGCGAGCGGACGCCCGAGTTCGAGTCGTTCCACGCGTTCGAGTCGCGGCTCGACGTGTCGCCGGCCGGCGTGGTGGTGTTCGCCAGCAAGTTCGAGGACCGCGACGCGCTGTTCTTCTGGGACCTGCGGACGGAGCGCGTGGTGGGCCGCTACCAGTTCCCGGACCTGGTCTCGATCCTCTCGCCGAGCTGGTCGCCGGACGGGAGCACGGTCGTGTTCTCGGGCCTGTCGTTCGCCGGGTACTCGGACCTCTACCTGCTGCGCCTGGCGACCGGGGAGCTGCAGCAGCTCACGGCCGACCGCTACCAGGACCTCGATCCCTCGTTCTCGCCCGACGGCACGCGCATCGTGTTCGCGTCCGACCGGACCCCGTTCGGCGCCACCGGCGCGCAGAACCTGTTCGTGATGGACCTCGCCACCCGCGCCATCCGCTACCTGACCTACGGCGACTGGCGCGACGAGGGCCCGCGCTGGTCCGCGGCCACCGGCCGGATCAGCTTCACGTCCGACCGGCGCGGCACCTTCGACGTGTACGCGGTGGACTCCACCGGCGCCGGCCGCCGCGAGACCGCGATTCCCGGCGGCGCGTTCGACGCCGAGTGGGTGCCGTCGGCCGGGAAGTACGTGGTCGCGGGCTTCGAGCACCTCAGCTTCGGCATCTACACGGTCCGGCCGCAGGCCGACAGCGGCGCGGCCGACTCCGTCGCGCTGGCCGCCGCCGCTCCGCCGCCGCAGTGGACCTGGGTGGAGCTGGCCGACACGGCCGCCGCGCGGGCGGAGCCGGCGCGCTACCGCGCCCGCTACACGCTCGACTTCGCCGCGGGCGGGGCCGCGTACTCGCCCGGCTACCTGTCGGCGCAGGGCGCCACGGTGCTGCTCTCGGACATGCTGAGCGACAACCAGGTGTACGTCAGCCTGCTCGCGTTCCAGCAGGGCAGCAGCCTCGGCAGCCTGGTGAACGACCTCAACGCCACGGCGCTGTACCTCAACCAGTCGCGCCGGCTGAACTGGGGCCTCGGGGCGTTCCGGACGCGCGGGCTGTTCTACACCAGCGACCTCAACGAGGTGTTCGAGGAGTCGGCCTACGGCGGCTACGTGGAGCTGCGCTACCCGCTGTCGCGGTACGCCCGCGTCGAGACGCAGTTCCAGGTGGCGTACTCCGACCGCACCGACTTCACGCTCGCCACCGACCCGTTCACCGCGGGGTTCCCGCACCGCCGCGGGATCGTGACCTCGAACTACCTCTCGCTGGTGCGCGACAACTCGCTGTGGATCGACACGGGCCCGATCGACGGCGGCTTCAGCCAGATCACCACCGGCGTCGTCACCGACCTGCAGAACGCGCGGCTCGACAGCTGGCTGGTGGCGGCCGACCTGCGGCGCTACCTCCGCACCGGCCTGTACACGGCGTTCGCGGCGCGCGCGTTCGCGTTCTACGCCGGCGGCGAGCGGCCGGAGCGCGTGACCATCGGCGGCTCGTGGGCGCTGCGCGGGTACCCGGAGTACTCGTACCTCGCGGGCGACCGGGCGCTGATGGCGAACCTCGAGTGGCGCTTTCCGCTCACCAACTACTTGTCCATCGGCTCCCCCCTCGGCGAGATTCGGTTTCCGGGCGTGCAGGGGGCGCTGTTCACCGACCTCGGCCGCGCCTGGTCGGAGCTGGCGACGGAGCGCGGGTGGCTCGGCTCCTACGGCCTCGGGCTCCGCATGAGCTTCCTGGGGCCGCTGATCCTGCGGCTCGACATGGGGTGGCGCTACGGCATCGGCAACACGGACGCCTACGCGCTGCCCGGGAACTACCCGGTGAGCGGCCATGGGACGGGCTTCGTGGCGTTGTGGTTCGGGTACGACTATTGACGCCGTGACGGCGGGCCGGCGCTCGGCCCTCGCCCTCGCGGTGCTCGTCGCGGCCTGCGCTCCGCCGCCGGCGCCCGCGCTCCCCGAGGGTGCCTTCGTCCCGGTGAGCCCCCACGAGTTCGCGGCGGCGGCCGCGCGCACCGCGCCGCCCGCGGCGGCGCTCCTGACCATTCACTGGCGCTACGACGACGGCGACACGCCCATCACGGGCCGGGGGGCGGTGCGCCTCGCGCCGCCCGACTCGCTGCGCCTCGACGTCGGCGTCCCGGTCGTGGGGCGCGCCACGCTGGTGCTGGCGGGCGACTCGGCGTGGTCGAAGCCGGCGGCCCTGGTGCGCCAGGTCCTCCCCAACCGGTCGC
>DASPSV010000214.1:0-2097 GCA_035623755.1 Gemmatimonadales bacterium | reverse complement strand
CTTGGGGGCCGCGATGGTGCGGGGCACGACGATCGTGGCAGGGATCCCCGCCAGTCCCGCGGCCCACGCGAGCGCCTGCCCGTGGTTGCCGCTGGACGCGGCGACGACGCCCGGCACGGGCGCGCCGCGCTCGACGAGCGTGCGGATCTGGTTCGTCGCGCCGCGGGCCTTGTACGCGCCGACCTTCTGCAGGTGCTCCGCCTTCATCAGGACGGGCCGTCCGCACGCAGCGTCGATCGCGCGGCACGTCAGGACCGGGGTGTGGTGGACGAAGGGACGGATGCGGGCCGCGGCCCCCACCACGTCGGCCGCCGAGGGCATTTCGGCGTCGCCCACACCCGCGGACCCCTCCACGGCGTCCACGCTACTCGAGCCCGGCGGCCTCGCGCCGGCGCGCGTCGAGCTCCGACCTGGCGAGGAAGGTGGCACCCACCGCCATGTAGAAGATCGCCAGCAACGTGACCCCGAGGTGGAAAGGGATCGGGAACATGGCCGGGATGAACGCGCCGGCGACCCAGGAGAGCTGGAACAGGACCTCGTAGCGGACGAAGACCCGTCCGGTCACGCCTCCCGGCGCCTCGCGCTGCATGAGGCTCTGGAACGCGAGACGCCCCGTCTCGGTGGCGGCGCCGGCGAGGAACGTGAACATGCAGAGGCTCGCCAGGCTGTACAGGCTGAGCGCGAGGAACGCCGAGGCTCCCGCCAGAACCAGCGAGACGACGACCACGCCTTCCTCGTGGACGCCGGGCCGCAGCTTCGGCCCGACCAGGTCGCCGACGAACCCCCCGATGATCCCCGACAGGAGCATGGCGCCGAGCCAGTACGCCGGCTTGCCGGCCTCGCGCGTACCGAAGGCGATCAGGAGCATCAGGAACCCTTGCGCCCCACGCAGACATGCGGCGGCCGCAGCGGGGGTCGTGAGCGAGGGAAGACGGCCGCGTCGCGCGGCGGCCTCGGCCGAGGAATCGCTCGGGGCGGACACGCGCTGCGCGGGCCTCGGCAGCCGCACGTTCAGCAGACAAGAGACGGCGTACACGATGGCGGCAAAGATGAGCACCAGTGGCGCCCCGCCGAGCTTGAGTGCCAGCGCGCCGGGCAGCGAGACCAGGAAGATCGCGACCGCCCCGGCGCGCCCGAGCTTTGCGTTCGCGGGGATCAGGGAGCTCGGGTCGTCCGCGTAGGCCGCGACCAGACCGTTGCGGGTGACCGCGTGCACGCGGGAGAGCACGAGGACGAGGAACACCGCGGGGAACATGAGGAGACTCGTCGTGTGAAGGGCCGCGTACAGCGCGCAGGCCGCGCGGCCGCCGCCCGCCGCCGCCGAGATCACGCGCCGGGGACCGGCGCGGTCGAGCAGCGGGACCAGCAGCGGAGCCGCGACCGCCAGCGGCGCCATCGTGAGCGCGAGGTACGCGGCGACGCGCACGTGCGCCTGGCCCACGGGGATGGAGAAGAAGATCGAGCCGGCGAGCGCGATCGCCATGAGCGCGTCGCCGGCGGCGCTCGTCATGTGGACGAGCGCATAGGCATCCATGGGCGCGCGCGAGGAGATCATGCGCCGGAGCGGGCGCACGGCGACGAAGAAGCCGCGCCGCACCTGCACCCCCACCGTGGAAACGGCGCGCGAGACGTTCACGCGGACAAGGCTACGGCGGGCGCGGCGGGGCCGCACCGCCACCGCGGGCTCCGCTCAGTCGCCCGGCCAGTGGTCCGTGTAGGCGACGCCGTCCCACTCGTCCAGGGGCGCGCACCACCATCCCCACTCGGGTCCGAGCCGGCCCTCCGACGGGAGTGCGATGCGGCCGTTGCACCACAGGAGACGTTCCCACGGGTCGGCGTGCGCCGGCGCCCAAGGGAAGATCCGCGAGACGACCCGGTCGGCGATCTCGGCCGGCGCCTCGAACGCGGCGCCGAAGCCCGCGCACACGTCGTATGCGTGCACCAGCGTCTCGTCGCAGCCCATCGCGAGGTACCCCGTCGCGTCGGCCATTCCCGCGCCGTGGTACCCACGGGCGCCGGGCGGCGACGCTTCCACGACCCGCGCCAGGATCTCGCCGGACGCGCCGAGCGTCGACACGAGCCACTTGATCTCTTCGC
>DASPSV010000213.1:0-3411 GCA_035623755.1 Gemmatimonadales bacterium | reverse complement strand
GATCGTCGCGGGCGAGGAGCCGGGCAGCAAGCTCGAGAAGGCCAGGACGCTCGGCGTCGCGATCTGGACCGAGAAGGATCTCCTGCAGCGCCTCGGGCGATGACGCCCCGCCGCGCGCCCGCCCTGGCGTGCGCAGCGTTGCTGGCCGCGGCGGGCCCGGCCTTCGGCCAGATCTCCATCCTCCCGCAGCCGGATTCCATCGCGCCGCGCGCCGGCGCCTGGACGCTGCCGGCGCGCATCCGCGTCGTCGCCCCCGCCTCGAGCCGCCGGCTCGGCGAGATCGCGGCGTACCTACGCGCCGTGCTCGCGCGCGAGACCGGCCGGCCGGTGACGGTCGAGCGCCGCGCTCGGCGCCGCGGCGACGTCGCGCTCGCCATCGACCCCGCCGCCGGCGCGGGGCCCGAGGCGTACACGCTCGCCGTCTCGCCCGCCGGCATCCGGATCGCGGCACCCGCACCCGAGGGCGTCCTGTGGGGCGTGCAGACGCTCCGCCAGCTGCTCCCGCCGCCCGGCCCCGCGCGGACCGGCGATCGCCCCCGCGCGCCGGCCATTCCCGCGGTCACGATCCGCGACGCGCCGCGCTTCGGGTGGCGCGGCAGCCTGCTCGACGCAGGCCGGCACTTCTTCCCGGTCCCGTTCGTCGAGCGGTTCGTGGACCTGATGTCGCGCTTCAAGCTCGACGTGCTCCACTGGCACATCACGGACGACCAGGGCTGGCGGCTCGAGATGCCGGACTGGCCGCGCCTGACGTCGGTGGGCGCCTGGCGCACCGAGGCCGACGGCTCGCGCTACGGCGGCTTCTACACCCGCCGCGACGTGCGCGAGGTGGTCGAGTACGCGCGGCTCCGCGGCGTCACGGTGATGCCCGAGATCGAGATGCCCGGGCACTCGGTCGCGGCCATCGCCAGCTACCCCTGGTTGGGCTGCACGCAGGACTCGATCCCGGTCGCCAACCGCTGGGGCGTGTTCCCCGACGTGTATTGCCCGCTCGGCAACACCTTCGGCTTCCTCGACGACGTGCTCGGCCGGGTGGCGGACCTGTTCCCGTCCCGCTACGTGCACGTCGGCGGCGACGAAGTGCCGAAGGACCGCTGGCGCGCGTGCGCCGCCTGCCAGGCGCTGATGCGCGCCGAGGGGCTGCGGGACGAGGAGGCGTTGCAGGGATGGTTCACCGGCCGGGTCGGCACCCTGCTCGCGGCGCACGGGCGCCGGCTCGTGGGCTGGGACGAGATCACGTCGGCGCCGCTTCCGCCCGACGCGGTGGTCGAGGTGTGGCGCGACACGGCGACCATCGCCAGGGTCGCGCAGCAGGGCCACGACGTGGTCGCCGCGCCCGGCTACTACACCTACCTCGACCACTCGCAGGCCGACCTCACGCTGGCGCGCGCCTACGCCTTCGACCCGGTGCCGCCGAGCTTCACCCCCGCGATGGCCGCGCGCGTTCTCGGCGGCGAGGCACCGCTGTGGTCGGAGCGGATCACCACCGCCAACTTCGACCTGATGGCGTTCCCGCGGCTGCTCGCGTTCGCCGAGGCGATGTGGAGCCGCGGGCCGCGCGACCTGGCCGACTTCCGCCGCCGGCTCGCCGCGACCGGAGAGCGGCTGGCGGCCGACGGCGTGGCGTTCGGCCCCGAGGACCGCGACGTGCTCCGGATGACGCCGGTCTACGACAGCGTCGCGGGCCGGTTCACCATGCGCGTGGCGGCGGGCGTGGCCGGCGTCGAGGTGCGGTGGACGCGCGACGGATCGGCGCCCGCGCCGGCCTCCGCGCTCTACGCGGACTCGACCGCGTTCGACTCCGGTACCGCGCGCTTCCAGGGCTTCTACCGCGGCCAGCCGCTCGGCGACGGTCGCACGATCGCGACGGCGCCGAGCCTCGCGCGCGGGCGTCCGTACGCGCTCGCCACGCCGCCGAGCCCGCGCTACCCGGGCACGGGGCCGCGCGACCTCACCGACGGCGCGCTCGGCTCCCTCGACTTCACCGACGGGCTGTGGCAGGGATGGCAGGGCGCCGATCTCGAGGCCGTGATCGATCTCGGGCGCCCGACCGCGATCGCGGCCGTCGAGGGCTCGTTCCAGCAGACCGCGGAGTCGTGGATCCTCCTGCCGCGCGACTTCTCCGTGTGGCTGTCCGACGACGGGGCGGCGTGGCGGCCGGCCGGCACCGCCGCGAGCGACCAGCCCGCCACCCGGATGGACCCGTTCCTCTACCGGCTGCGCGTGGCCGCTCCGGCGGGCAGCGTGGCGCGGTGGGTCAGGGTGCGCGCGACCAATCCCGGGCCGCTCCCGCCGTGGCATCCGGGCGCCGGTAAACCGTCGTGGATCTTCTGCGACGAGATCCTGGTGCGGTGAGCGGGATCACGCTCCGTTCCGCGAGCGTGAAGGCGCCGCCCGCTCTCTTGCGGCGCCTCGCCGCGGCATCCTAGATTCGCGGGCTATGACCGCCATTCCGCTCTCGCCGTCGACGCTGGTCGCGCTGTCACCGCGCGCGCTCCACGCGCTCCGCGACCGTGCCGGAGCGCAGGCGCTGCAGGAGGCCGGCTACGCGGCCGGCGAGGCGACGTTCCGCGCCTTCACCGCCTGGCTGCCGCAGGCGGCCGGGGTGGACCGGCCCTCGAGCCTGGCTGCGCCCCGCCTCGCCGAGGTGCTGTCGCAGTTCTTCACCGCACTCGGGTGGGGCACGCTCAAGGCGGCTGCGGCCGGCGACGCCGCCGTGGCGTTCGACACGAGCGACTGGGCGGAGGCGGTGCCGGACGCCCACCTGCAGTATCCGTCGTGCCACTTCACCTCGGGGATGCTCGCGGACCTCCTCGGCCGGGTCGCGGAGACCTCGCTGGCGGCGATGGAGGTCGAGTGCCGCTCCCGGGGCGACGCGCGCTGCCGCTGGCTGGTGGGCGCGCCGGAGACGCTGACCTCGCTCTACGAGCACATCTCGCAGGGGGCGGACTACCTCACCGTGCTCGGCGCCGCCTGACGGCGGGGCTCACGCCGGTACGAAGCATGGGCCGGCGCGTCGTCGTGGACGATCTGATGCAGCACGGCTACGCGTACGAGCTCACCGAGGCCGCCGGCCGCGCCTTCGACCCCGCGTTCCGCCCCGAGCTGACGCCGCAGGAGATGCTGGCGCTGGGCGTGTTCGGCGGCCGGTACATGACCGACTGCCGCGCCGAGTTCCCCGCCGCCTGGTTCGAATCGGCCCGACTCTGCCACGAGCGCCACGATCCCGCGCTCAACTTCTTCGGCGTCAACGCCTCGCAACCGCTCTCCGTGTGGCGCCGCAAGGGCTGGATCCACCCCGACGATCCGCGCGGCTGGTTCCAGTGGTATTGCCGCTACCGGCTCGGCCGGCGCCACCCGGACGACGAGCGCCAGATCCGGCGCTGGCGCGCCGTGAGGCGGCACGTGGCGCAG
>DASPSV010000182.1:0-8240 GCA_035623755.1 Gemmatimonadales bacterium | reverse complement strand
CCCCCAAACCCCAATCCCCTTACACCCTACACCCTCACACCCTACACCCACTCCGGGTCTCACCATGACGACGATCCGCAACCCCATCCTCCCCGGCTTCAACCCCGACCCGAGCATCGTTCGCGTCGGCGACGACTACTACGTCGCCACCTCCACCTTCGAGTGGTACCCGGGCGTCCAGATCCACCACTCGCGCGACCTGGTGCACTGGCGGCTCCTGACGCGGCCGCTCACGCGCGCGAGCCAGCTCGACATGCGCGGCGATCCGGATTCGTGCGGCGTGTGGGCGCCGTGCCTCACCCACGCCGACGGGAAGTTCTGGCTGATCTACACCGACGTGAAGCGCTACGCGCGCACCAGCACGCCCTCGGCGTCCGGCGCCTCGATGCGCGATTTCCACAACTACCTGGTGACCTGCGAGACGATCGACGGCGAGTGGAGCGATCCCGTCCACCTCAACAGCAGCGGCTTCGATCCGTCGCTGTTCCACGACGACGACGGCAGGAAGTACCTCCTCAACATGCTGTGGGACTGGCGCCCGGGGCACAACCGCTTCGGCGGCATCGTGCTGCAGGAGTACGCGGTGAAGGAGCGCCGCCTGGTGGGCGAGCGCACCAACATCTTCACCGGCACCGCCATCGGCTTCACCGAGGCGCCGCACCTCTACAAGCGCGGCGGCTGGTACTACCTGATCACCGCCGAGGGCGGGACGTTCTGGGACCACTCGGTGACCATGGCACGATCCCGCGACCTCCGTGGGCCGTACGAGCTGCATCCGGACACGTACGTGCTCACCGCCCGCCGGCGGCCCGAGCTGCCGCTCCAGAAGTCCGGCCACGCCGACCTGGTCGAGACGCCCGCCGGCGAGACGTACATGGTCTACCTCGCGAGCCGCCCGCTCCCCAACCGCGGCCGCAGCCCGCTCGGCCGCGAGACCGCGATCCAGCCGATGGTGTGGTCGAAGGACGGCTGGCTGCGCACGACCGACGGCGAGGGCGTGCCGCAGCTCGAGGTGAGCGCGCCCGCGCTGCCCCCGCACCCCTTCCCCGAGCCGCCGGCGCGCCGCGACTTCGACGAGCCCGCGCTCCCCATCGAGTTCCAGTGGCTGCGCACGCCGTTCCCCGACCGGCTGTTCAGCCTCACCGCGCGGCCGGGACACCTGCGGCTGTTCGGCCGCGAGACGCTGGGCAGCTGGTTCACGCAGTCGCTGGTGGCGCGGCGGCAGCAGGCGCACTGCTTCGGCGCCGCGACGCTGCTCGAGTTCGAGCCGCGGCACTACCAGCAGATGGCGGGCCTGATCTGCTACTACGGCGGGAACAAGTTCCACTACTGCTACGTGAGCCGTGACGAGACCGCGGGCAAGCACCTCCGGGTGCTGAGCGCGTTCCCGGAGGGGCCGGCGTCCGACGCGCTCACGGCGCCGGTCCCGGTGCCGGAGGGCCGGCGCGTGGAGCTGCGGTGCGAGGTGGACTACTCGCGCCTCCACTTCGCGTGGCGCGCCGAGGGCGACGCGGAGTGGCGGTGGCTGGCCGAGCAATTCGACGCCAGCATTCTCTCCGACGAGGCCAGCGCGCCCGGCGCTCCGAATTTCACCGGCGCATTTGTCGGGATGGCGTGCCAGGACCTGGCCGGCACCGGCCTTGCGGCCGACTTCGACTGGTTCGAATATCGCGAGCGGCAGTACGTGGCGGCGCCGGGGCGCCGGGCGGCGACGACCTAGCCGCGCGGCGGCCGCGCCGACGAACGCGGGAGGAGGCACGTGATCACGCTGACGGACGTTCTCCTCGAAGAGGCCCGCACCACCTACGCGGTGACCGAGAAGCTGTTCCGCCGCGTGAGCGACGCCGATCTCGCCTGGAAGCCCACGGCTCCGGGCACCGAGTGGATGACCACGGGCCAGCTGCTGATGCACTGCGCCTGCTTCGGCTGCGGCAAGGCGGCGCACGGCTTCGTCACCGGGGACTGGGGCGCCGAGCTGGCGGAGTACGGCGAGGAGGGCACCCACGCGCACCTGCCGGCGGCTTCCGAGCTGCCGTCGGTGGCGAGCGTGGCGCAGGCGCTGCGGCTGCTCGAGGCCGACCGGACGCTGACGCTGGACGCGATCGCGCAGGCCGACGCCTCGGACCTGCTGGCCGGCGGGCTCCCGGCGCCGTGGGGCGGGCCGTCGCTCACGCTGTTCCAGCACATCCTCCACATGATCGCCCACCTCGCCCAGCACAAGGGCCAGCTCTACTACTACCTGAAGCTGATGGGGAGAGACGTATGCACGGCGGACCTGTGGGCCGCGTAGCGGCCGCAGCGCTCCTCGCGTCCCTCGCCGCGGGGAGCGTCGCGCTCCCGGCACGCGCCCAGACGAAGGCCGAGACCGAGCGTGCCGTGCGCCTCGTGGCGGACGGCGTGTTGCGCGAGGCGACCTTCGACTTCGTGGACTCGGCCACCGGCCGCCGGTACGCGTCGCCCGACAGCGCGCCCAGCGGAGCGCGGATCCGACTCGGCAGCCCGTACAACGACTGGCGCTACTGGAACGGCGTCCTCAACATCGCGATGGGCCGGCTGGCGGGCGTCACGAACGACGCGCGCTACTTCGCGTTCTCGGGCCGCAACATCACGTTCGCCTTCGACCACTCCGCCTGGTTCGCCGCGCGCTACCAGGGCGAGGACCGGTGGACCTATCCGTTCGCCCACCAGTTCGGGATGGTGGAGCTGGACGACTACGGCGCCGAAGGCGCCATCACGACCGACCTCCTGCTGTTCGTGCAGGACCCGCGTTTGCGGCAGTACGTGGAGCGCGCGGCCTCCTACGGGGCGCCCGGGGGCGGCCAGGTGCGGCTGCCCGACGGGACCCTCGCCCGGAACCGCCCGCGGCGGTTCACGATCTGGGCCGACGACCTGTTCATGAGCGTGCCGTTCCTCGCTCGCCAGTGGGGGCGCACCGGCGAGCGGAGCTGGCTGGACGACGCGGTACGCCAGGTGATCAGCTACCACCACCACCTCGACGATCCGATCACCGGCCTGATGTACCACAACTGGTACTCGGACAGCACCGGCGGCGACGGGCCCGGCTCGAGCCACGGCGTGGCCCTCTGGGGACGGGCCAACGGCTGGGCGATGATGGCGCAGGCGCAGCTGCTGGACCGCGCCCAGCCGTGGCTGCGAGCGCGCGACACGCTGCTCCTGCTGTTCCGCCGGCAGGCCGCCGCGCTGGCGCTCGTCCAGGACGGCGCGACCGGCCTGTGGCACCAGCTGCTCGACAAGCCGGACAGCTATCTCGAGACCTCGGCCAGCGCGATGTTCGTCTACGCGATCGCGCGGGGCGTGTCGCAGGGCTGGCTGCCGGCGAGCTACGCGGCGGTGGCGCGGAAGGGCTGGCGGGGCGTGATGTCGCGGATCCGGGCGGACGGACAGATCGAGGGGACCTGCGCCGGCACGGGCACCAGCGACGTCATCGCCGACTACTACGCGCGGCCCACGCCCCTCAACGACGTGCACGGCGTCGGCCCGGTGCTGCTCGCCGGCGCGGAGGTGCTCGACCTGAGCCGCTGAGCGCCGCGCATCGCGCGGCCGCGGGCATCCCGTCTCCGCGGGCGGCCGGCGGACCGCACCGGCATCACTCCACCCGGCTCGACAGCGTGCCGACGGGCGGCACGTGAATCTCGATCGCGTCGCCGGCGCGGAGCGCGAAGTCGTTCGGCGGCACGATCCCCGTCCCGGTCAGCAGCACGCAGCCGGCCGGGAAGCTGGTCTCACGGTACAGCCAGGCCACCAGCTGCGCGGGATCGCGGCGCATCCGCGCCGGCGTGGTGCCGCCCTCGAAGACGGCGGCGCCCGCGCGCACGACCCGGAGCGTGATCGGGGTGTCCGGG
This sequence comes from Gemmatimonadales bacterium, assembly GCA_035623755.1. Classification (GTDB taxonomy): domain Bacteria; phylum Gemmatimonadota; class Gemmatimonadetes; order Gemmatimonadales; family JACORV01; genus Fen-1245. The sequence continues at coordinate 4,377 of DASPSV010000182.1, read as the reverse complement.
GGCAGCGGCCCGGCCACGACCAGCACGGCCGGGCCGAGCGCGCACGCCCCGTCCCAGATCTTGGCCTGCGGCAGGTAGAGCGGGTTCTCGGCCTCGATGTCGCGCGCGCTCAGGTCGTCGCCGATGGTCCAGCCGACGATCTCGGCGCGCGCGTTGATCACCAGCGCCAGCTCCGGCTCGGGCACGCTCCAGCGCGCGTCGCGCCGGATCCGCACCGCCTGGCCCGGGCCGCGGGCGCGCCAGCCCGCGCACTTGAAGAACAGCTCCGGCCGCTCGGCCTCGTACACGCGGTCGTAGAACGAGGCGCCGCCCGCCTGCTCGGACTCCTCGAGCCGCGCCGCGCGGCTCCGGTCGTAGGTGACGCCGGCGCCCCAGATCTCCTGGCCCGCCGCCGGTGCGAGCGGGGGCTCGTCGAGGCTCGGCCGCGCGGGGCCGCGCGCCACCGCGGCGCGCAGGTGCGCCTCGAGCGCGGCGCGGTTGACGAGCGCGTCCCACTCCTCGTCCAGGCGCACGAACGCCCCGCCGCTCTCGACGACGGGGCCGCGCGCGGTGCGGTAGAGCCTCAGCGGCGCGCTCACGGGCGTCGCCCCGCGCGGCGCCGGGGCCTCGCGGCTCCGCGGGCGCGGCGCCTCGACTTCGGCCGGCCGCGCGAGCTTCCCGGTGCGGCGCCGCCCTCGAGCGCCGCCACGATCCTGTCCACGTCGAACACGCAGCCGGCCCAGGTGCCCCCGCTCGCGCGCTGCAGCGCCGCCCACAGCTTCGTGTCGTCCGGCAGCGCCGGGTGCACCGCGAGCGCCGGGTGCGGCGCGCGGCCCCGGAGCAGCGCCGCGCACTTCGCCGCCGCCAGCGGCTTGCCCGCCGCGCCCACCAGGCTCACCGAGCCGGTGAGCTTCCCGCGGTCGATCACGATCTCGACCAGGTCGCCGTCGCGCACCCGGCCGATGGGACCGCCCACCAGCGCCTCGGGCCCCACGTGCCCGATGCACGCCCCGGTCGAGACGCCGGAGAACCGGCCGTCGGTGACGAGCGCGACCTGCTTGCCCCACGGCAGATAGCGGAGCGCGAAGGTGATCTGCGCGGTCTCCTGCATCCCCGTCCCGCTCGGCCCGTTGCCGATCAGCACGATCACGTCGCCCGGCCGGACCGGCCGTCCGCCCTGCCCCTTGATGGCGCGGATCGCCTCGCGCTCGTCCGCGAACACGCGCGCGGGCCCGCGGTGGCGGTACACGCCGTCGGCGCCCACGACCGAGGGATCGATCGCCGTCGCCTTGATGACCGATCCCTCGGGCGCGAGGTTGCCGACCGGAAACACCACGGTGCTCGTGAGGCCGGCGCGCCGCGCCGCGTCCGGGCCCATGATCACGGCGTCGGGCGAAACGCCCGCAGCTGCCTCGAGGCGGGCGCGGGCCGCGCGGCGCCGCTCGCTCGCCTCCCACCAGTCGAGCGTGTCGTCCACGGTCGCGCCGGTCACGGTCAGCGCGTCGCCGTGGAGCAGGCCCATCCGCCTCAGGTGGAGCATCACCTCCGGCACGCCGCCGGCCATGAACACCTGCACGGTGGGATGGTTGCGCGGCCCGTTGGGCAGGCAGTCCACCAGCCGCGGCGTCGCCTTGTTCACCCGCGTCCAGTCCTTCACGGTCGGCGGCCGCAGCCCCGCCGCGTGCGCGATGGCGGGGACGTGGAGCAGCAGGTTGGTCGAGCCGCCGAAGGCCGCGTGCACCAGCATCGCGTTCTCGAGCGCGTGCGGCGTGAGGATGCCCTCGACGGCGAGCCCGAGCGCGTGGAGCCGCAGCACGGCCGCCGCGGAGCGCCGCGCCAGCTCCAGCCACACGGGCTCGCCCGAGGGCGCGAGCGCGCCGTGCGGGAGCGCGAGGCCCAGCGCCTCGGCCACCACCTGCGAGGTGGCCGCGGTACCGAGGAACTGGCAGCCGCCGCCCGGCGAGCCGCAGGCGCGGCAGCCCATCGCGGCCGCGTCGTCGAGGGTGACGAGGTCGTGCGCGAAGCGGGCGCCGAGGCTCTGGACCTGGCCGGCGTCCTCCGCGCCGGCCGCGGGCAGCGTCACGCCGCCCGGCACGACGACGCCCGGCAGGTGCTTCGCGCCGGCGAGCGCCAGCATGGTGGCCGGCAGGCCCTTGTCGCAGGTCGCGACGCCGACCACCGCCGCCGCCGTGGGCAGCGAGCGGATCAGGCGCCGCATCACGATCGCGGCGTCGTTCCGGTACGCCAGGCTGTCGAACATCCCCGTGGTGCCCTGGGTGCGGCCGTCGCACGGATCGCTGCAGTACGCCGCGAACGGGATCGCGCCGCGCTCCCGCAGCGCCACGGCGGCCTCGCGCACCAGCAGGCCGATCTCCCAGTGCCCGGTGTGGTAGCCCAGCGCCACCGGGCGGCCGTCCTCGCCGCGGAGCCCGCCGAGCGTGCTGACGATCACGACCTCGGGCCCCGCCAGGTCGGCCGCGCCCCAGCCCATGCCGACGTCCTGCGTGAGGCCGAAGATGTCGCCGCTCGGCCGCTCCCGGAGCATCGCGGGCGTGAGCGGCAGGCGGCCGGCGGGACCCTCGCCCGCCAGCCGGCTCGCGGAGACGACGTCGGCCGCGCCGAGCACCGCCTCGAGCGGCGCGGGCGACGGCGGCCGGGCCTCGGGCCGCGCGCGCGGATCGCGGGGAGCGTTCATGGCGACAACCTTGCCGCGTCCGGCGCCCGGGCGCCAGTCGCGCCTTGCGCCCTACCCGCGGGCGTGTACCGTCTGCGGTGGGAGGGCGAGCGATGGGAGCGATGGAGATCACGGGCGACAACCTGATCGGCGGCGAGCCGGCGACGAGCGGCGGCGCCACCTTCCGCGCGGTGAACCCCGCGACCGGCACCGAGCTCGAGCCGAAGTTCCGCGAGGCCGACGAGGCCGTGGTGGACCGGGCGCTCCGCGGCGCGGAGATCGTCGCCGCGGCCTACGCGTCCACCTCGCCCGCCGCGCGGGCGCGCTTCCTCCGCGCCATCGCCGACGAGATCGAGGCTCTCGGCCCCGACCTGACGGACCGCGCGCACCAGGAGACGGCGCTGCCGGCCGCGCGGCTCGAGAGCGAGCGCGGCCGCACCACCGGCCAGCTGCGGCTGTTCGCCACGCTGCTCGAGGAAGGCTCGTGGATCGACGCCCGCATCGACCCGGGCGACCCGGCGCGCGCCCCGGTCCCGAAGCCCGACCTCAGGCGGATGCTCGTCCCGCTGGGGCCGGTGGCGGTGTTCGCCGCCAGCAACTTCCCGCTCGCCTTCTCGGTCGCCGGCGGCGACGCCGCCGCCGCGCTCGCGGCCGGATGCCCCGTGGTGTGCAAGGCGCACCCGGCGCACCCCGGCACGTCCGAGCTGGTGGCCCGCGCCGTCGGCCGCGCCGCGCGCGCCACCGGCATCGAGCCCCTGGTCTTCTCCCTCGTCCACGGCTGGTCGCACGAGCCGGGCCTCGCCCTGGTGGGCCACCCGCTCACCCGCGCCGTGGCGTTCACCGGCTCCCTCAAGGGCGGCCGCGCCCTGTTCGACGCCGCGGCCGCGCGCGCCGTGCCGATCCCGGTGTTCGCCGAGATGGGGAGCGTGAACCCGGTGTTCGTGCTGCCCTCCGCGCTCGCCGAGCGCGGCGAGGCGATCGCCGAAGGGCTCGCACAGTCCGTCACGCTCGGCGCCGGCCAGTACTGCACCAATCCGGGCGTGGTGATCGGCATGCGCGGCGAGGGACTCGACCGGCTGCGCCGCGCCCTGGCCGCGCGCCTCGGCGCCGAGCCCCAGGGCGTGATGCTGTACGCGCGGCTCGCCGAGGACTACGCCGCGGCGCTCGACCGGGCCCGGGCGCGCGGCGCGCTGGTGCTCGCGGCGCCGGCGGCGCGCGAGGGACCCACGCGCGCGGGGGCCGCGCTGCTCGGCACCTACGCGGCGCGGTTCGCCGGCGATCGGGAGTGGCAGGAGGAGATCTTCGGGCCCGCCGCGCTCGTGGTCGAGGCCCGGGACGCCGCCGACCTGATGCGGGCCGCCGAGGCGCTCGAGGGCCAGCTGACCGCGTCGATCCACGCCAGCCCCGAGGAGCTGGCCACGTTCGCGCCGCTGGTCGAGGTGCTGCGGCGCAAGGTGGGCCGCCTGATCTTCAACGGCTACCCGACCGGCGTCGAGGTCGGGCACGCGATGCAGCACGGCGGGCCGTACCCCGCGTCCACCGACGCGCGGTCCACCTCGGTGGGCACCGCGGCGATCCACCGCTTCGCGCGGCCGGTGTGCTGGCAGGACTTCCCCGAGGACGCGCTGCCGCCGGCGTTGCGCGACCGGAACGTGCTGGGCATCTGGCGGCGCGTGAACGGCGAGCTGACCCGGGACGACGTGACGCCCGCCGCCTAGCGGAGC
>DASPSV010000174.1:0-18306 GCA_035623755.1 Gemmatimonadales bacterium | reverse complement strand
CGCGTCGCCGGGCCGGGGTCCTGAGCGCTGCGGCCCGGGCCGGTGCGCCGGGCCGCCTCAGAACTCGAACCGCTCGATCCGCCTCAGCGCGACCCGGAGGGGCACCACCGTCGCGGTCACGCACACGGCGATCACCAGCACGAACGCGGCGATCATCAGCGCGGAGACCCGGAGCGGCTCGTGGTCGAACGCCGCGCGCAGGTAGCGGTACACCGGCACCGACTCGATCACGATCACCAGCGCCAGCAGCGCCACCGTCGCCATCATGAACACCAGGCCGCCGAAGCTGGTGGGAATCTGCGCGGCGTTCTCGGTCTCGAACTGCGGGTACAGGGCGCCGAACGCCAGGGCGAGGGCGCTGATCGCCAGGGTGAGCAGCACGATCGTCCCGATCCCGACGACCATCATGAACGGGCTCGCCTTGAGGATCACGTTCGTGAGCACGGTGATCGCGAGGGCCAGCACCAGCAGCGGGACCGTCCCCACCCAGTACTTCGACCACAGCAGCGCCCTGAGCTCGAGCGGGCTCGAGCGCAGCAGCCACATCTGGCGCCCCTCGAGGCTCACGGCGGGGGAGATGAACCGCGCCGCGATGGACGCGAGCACGAAGCCCGCCAGGCCCAGGTTCAGGAACGACACCACCGACACCAGGTAGAAGGGCACCTGCTCGCCGCGGAACAGCGGCAGCGCTCGGATGTTGAACAGGTACACCAGCAGCAGGGCCGCCAGCAGGATCAGCTGACTCCACTGCGTGGTGTCGCGGAAGAACAGCTTCAGGTCCTTGAGCACGAACTCGCGCCGCGCCGCGCCGAGCGGACGGAGCACGCCGCCCAGCGCCCAGGTCCACAGGCCGCCGCGCACGAACCGCTCCGCGCCCTCCTGCGCCCGGGTGAACCCGGTGTGGTAGAGCCGCCCGTGCAGCAGCGCGCCCAGCACGACCGCGGCGCCCGCCGTGGACCACAGCAGGTACAGCGGCAGCCAGTCCATCGTGCCGCCCAGGTACCCCATCACCGCCTTGGTGACCCAGTCGCTCGGCAGCAGCGGGCTCGCCGGCGCGCGCAGCACCGTGATGAAGTCGAGCAGGTTGCGGAACCCCTCGGGGCGCGCCAGCTGCTCGGGCCGGACGATGCGGAACAGCAGGATCACGCCCGCGGCCGCGCCGAGCGCGATGATGGACAGCAGGTCGCGGGTGCGCCGCGCCGGGAACACGTTCACCAGGATCAGGGTCGCGGCCGAGCCGAGCACCGCGGGCAGCACCAGGAACGGGAGAAACGCGCCGGCCGCGACCAGCGGGAACAGGATCCCCCCGTGGTACACGACGGCGTAGGCGGTGAAGATCGGCACCGCCATGAGCGCCACCATCCACGAGGAGTTGATCAGCGTCTCGCCGAGCTTGGCGAGGTAGAGTCGCACGGCGTCCACCGGCGAGCTGACCAGCAGGTCGAGGTCCTTGGCGAGGAAGAACGACGACAGGGCGGTGATGACGTTGGAGAGCAGCAGCACCGACACGAAGGAGAGCAGCGCCAGCGACAGCAGCTTGCCCGCGAGCAGGGCGCCGATCTCCTGCACGCCGCGGAAGTAGCGCAGCACCCGGAACAGCACCCCGAACACCGCCGCCCAGAACAGCAGGCCCACGGTGGCCAGGACGATCAGCTTGCCGAGGCCGCCGCTGGCGCGGTCCTGGCGCGCCCGCGTGAGGGCGGTGCGCCACTTCGGCACCAGCACGTGGACCAGGGTCGGCTGCTTCAGCGGCTGCCCTCCAGGACCGCCGCCAGCTCCTTGGCCGCGGCGCCGCCCGTCAGGCGCAGGAACAGGTCCTCGAGCCCGATGTTGCCCGACGCGGTCTGCGCCCGCAGCTCCGCCATCGTGCCGGCCGCGACGATCTTGCCGCCCTGGATGATCGCGATGCGGTCGCACAGCGCCTCGGCGATCTCCAGCGTGTGGGTGCTCATCAGCACCGTGCCGCCCCGGCCGACGAACCCCTTGAACAGGTCCTTGAGCAGCCGGGCCGCGCGGGGATCGAGCCCCACCATCGGCTCGTCCACCACGATCACCTCGGGGCGGTGGATCAGCGCCGAGGAGATGATCAGCTTCTGCCGCATCCCGTGCGAGTACGACTCCACCAGCTCGTTCTTCCACGACGACAGCTCGAACACCTCCAGCAGCTCGTCGATGCGCCGCTCCACCAGCTGCCCGTCCTGGCCGTAGAGGCCCGCGACGAACCGCAGGAACTCGGCGCCGGTCAGCTTCTCGTACACGAACGGCCGGTCGGGGATGAAGCCGAGCCGCGCCTTCGCGGCCATGGGCCTGCGGATCACGTCGTCGTCGCCGATCAGCACGCGGCCGGCGGTCGGCCGCAGGATCCCGGCGATCATCCGCAGCGTGGTGGTCTTGCCGGCGCCGTTGGGACCGAGGAAGCCGTACAGCGCGCCCTTCGGGACGTGGAGCGTGACGTCGTCCACGGCGCGGAACGAGCCGTAGTCCTTGGTGAGTCCCTCGAGCCGGATCACGTGGGTCAGCCCGCTCTCCCGACCACGGTGAGGTGCACGCGGCCGATCAGGCGCAGCAGCTCGAGCTGCCGCGCCAGGCCGCCGGTGACGAAGCGCAGGTGCGAGGCGTCGGCTGGAAACTGGCCAAAGGTGGGATCCACCGCCACCCACGCGCCCAGCCAGACCTCGGGCCAGGCGTGGAAGTAGAACCGCCCGCGCAGCCACACGAGACCGGCCGCCGTGCGCGCCGGCAGTCCCAGCGCCCGCGCCATCGCCACGTAGAGCACGGTGTGCTCGCTGCAGTCGCCGCGGCGCTGCTCGAGCACCTGCGCCGCGTCCGGCAGTCCGGTCGCGGTCCCCGCCCTCAGGTTGTCGTGCACCCAGCGCTCGAGCAGCTCGGCGACGGCGCCGGCGCGCCGCTCCCGGCCGGCCACGAGGCGCGCCTGGGCCTGGATGCGCGGGTCGTCGGACGGCACCAGCGGCTCCGCGCGAAGGTCGGCGGCGAGCGCGGTGTCGGCGATGGGCAGGCGCGCCTCGAGCAGCCGCGGAGCCGGGCCCGCCAGCCCGCCCAGGCCCGTCGCGCGCCGCACCGCCAGCGTGTCGCCCACGAGGGTCTGCCCTCCGCCCGCGAAGTCGAAGCCCGCGAGCGCGACGCCGCCCAGGGTGACCCGCAGCAGGGCGAGCGGCTCGGCCTGGAGCGGCACGCCGGCCGCCACGGCCGTGGCCGCGACGACGTCGGCGCCGGTCCCGCCGCCGACCCCGCCCGCGACGGCCGGCACGCCGGCGCCGCGCCGCCAGTTCTCGACCGCCATCTCGAACGGCATCCGCTCCAGGTGGAAGCCGAGGGGCAGGTCCTGGCTCACGATCCGTCCCTGGCGGTCGATCCACGCCTCGAGCGCCGTGCCGCCGGACGCCATCGCCACCCGCCAGGCCCGGAGCGTGTCCGCGTGCGCGGGCACCCAGCGGCGCGCGGCGGAGTCGCGCTGCGCACTGTCCGCCACCACCAGCGTGCTCTCGGCCAGCACGCGCACGGCGACCTCGCGCACCTCGAGCCAGCGCGGATCGAAGACCCGGAACGCGTACTCGTTGCCGGCGGCGAGCTGGTGGCCGAAGGCGAGCTGGAGGGGCAGCAGCGAGGTCAGCACGACGGGAGGCCGGAGCGCGAGGCGCGTCACCTGCGGACGCGGGCCGCCGCCGTCGAGCGCGACCGCGAGCGCGGTGTCGCCCTCGACGGTGCCGTGCGTGCGGAACGCCGCGCCCGGCGCGTCGAGCGAGCCGTCGAAGCTCCGGAGCCGCAGGTCGCGGGTGAGCGCGAGGTCGGTCGCGAGCTCGGTGCGCTGGACCTTGCCGAGCGCCGCGACGTCCACGACCATCAGGTCCTGCACGCGGATGCCCTGCGGCGTCGTGTCCACGGTGGTCGACGCGTAGCCGACCGGCCCGCCGCCCATCGAGACCGCGTAGAACTCCGCGCCCGGGCCCACGCGCAGCGCGGCCTCCCGCAGCCGCAGGGCGCTCGGCTTGAAGTACTCGCGGCGCACGAGGAGAGCCACCCCCGCCGCCCACGCGGCGAGGATCAGCGCTGCCAGCAGCTTGCGGTTCAGGAGGGGCTGCCTCGCGCCAGGCGGGCCTCGAAGACGTCGCGCTCCGCGTCGGTCTCGACCACGATCGCCACCGTGCTGGGATGTCCGGCGTTGCGCCCGTGCTCCCACACCGCAGCCAGGAGCGTCGCGGCGGCGTCGTCCAGGCTCAGCTGGCCGGCGCCGGTGCCGAGCGGCGGCGTCGCGAGCGTCGCGATGTGCCACTGCTCGGCCTGGCGCAGCGCCGCCTCGGCGGCGCGACGCACGCCGTCCCGGGTCACGGGCTCCGCGCGCGTCATCACCACCGCGTGCACCACCAGCTCGGCCGCGAGGTCGCCCGCCGGCGTCACGACGGCGGCGCCCACGCCCAGCTCGCGCTGGACCCGGCACAGGTCCCGAAACGTCGGCCCTGCGGCCAGATCGAGGCGGCGCAGGGCCGGCGTGATGGCGTCGAGGTTGCCGTTCGTGGGCCGCACCACCGCGTCCGCCGCGGCGGACGCGAGGTCCTGCACGAGGATGCGGACTACCGTCGGCCGACCTCCCGGGCGCGGCGGTACATGTAGGCGGCGTCGTCGGGCCGGGCGAGCCGGTCGTAGATGATGCCCAGGCCGTAGAGCGCGCGAGGATTGGCTGGCTGCAGCTCCGCCGCCCGGCGGTAGGACGCGAGCGCCCCGCCGAGATCGTCCACGTGGTTCAGCGCCTCGCCGAGGTAGTAGTAGGCCGAGCCGCGCGACGGCTCGACTTCCAGCGAGCGCCGCAGGTGGGGGATGGCCTCGGCCCACAGCCCCTTCTTCGTCATCACCACGCCGAGGTGGTACAGCGCCTCGGCGTTCGAGGGCTCGACCCGCACCACGTTGCGGAGATCGCGCTCGGCCGCGGCGTAGCGGCCCATCGCGCCGAGCAGGGCACCGCGGCTCACCAGCACCGCGCTGTTCCCGGGATCGATGTCGAGCGCGCGATCGAGCTCGGCGAGCGCGCCCTGGTGGTTCCCCTGCGCGTCCAGCACCAGCGCGAGGCCGCGGCGGGCGCGGACGTGCGTCGGCGCGCTCGCCAGCAGCCGCACGAACAGCTGCCGGGCCTCTTCGCAGTTGCCGGCGTCGGACGCCGCGCGGGCCTCGTCGTACAGGACGTCGATGGGATCGGACGGCGGAGCGAACTCGAACACCGGGCCGCCGGCCGGCGTCGCATCCGCCGCGCCCGCCTCGGCCTCCGGGGCCACGACGGTCGCGGCGGCCTCGGCAGCCGGAGTCGCTGCGGCTGCCGCGGCCGGAGCCACGTCCGCCGCGACGACCGGGGCCGCGTGGTCCAGCTCGAGCTGTGCCGGATCCCGGCTCGGCAGCAGCACCTCGCCCGCCTCGTGCGGCTCCTCGACGGCCAGCGCCGGCCCGCGGATCTCCGCCCACGGATCCAGCCCTTCCAGGGGCAGCACCGGCGCCACGACCGGCGGCCGGTCCGCCGGCACGGGCACGTAGACCGGGGCCAACGGCTCGCCGGTCATGGGGACGTACGAGCGCGGCGGTTCGCTCGAGCCCGGCACGATGGCCGGGGCGAGCACCGCCGCGAGCAGTGCTGCATCAGGCGCGTATCCATTGCCATTTCCGTTCCCGTGACCCAGCAGCCGGAGCCGCCGTCGTGCGCGACCCATCCCTCACTCCTTCCGCTTCCGCTTGCGCCGGCCGGCGCGTCCCCGCGCCCTCGCCCGGTCCGGGTCCGCCGCCCCCGTCTCGCTGCGCAGCCATTCGAGGTACGGCCGGTAGCCGCCCACCACGGGCAGCGCCACCAGCTCCGGCACCTCGTACGGATGCAGCGCCGGCAGAGCCGCGGCCAGGGCCGCCCAGCGCGTGGCCGTCGTCTTCAGGATGACGACCACCTCTTCCTCTTCCGTCACCACACCGTGCCACCGGTACGTCGAGGCGGCCCCCGGAAGCACCGTCCCGCACGCCACCAGCCGGCGCTCCACCAGCGTCCGCACCAGACGCTTCGCCTTCTCCGCCGACGGCGCCGTCGTGAGCGCCGCCAGAAACGGAGTGATCAAATCATCGCGTTTCATCTGGTCACGGCTTTCGGCGCGGACAGCGAAGATGCAGACCGGGGAGGGGCGGCGCAAGACCTAGAGGGGCGGGAGGTTAGGGGTCGGAGGCGTCCGCGGGTCCTGGTGATCCGCAGCACAGCCTCCAGAGCAATTCCGACTCTAACTTTGAGGATTAGAGAGCGTTATCTTCTGCCGCCGTCTTCCAGGCATCTCCATGTCTCGACCTCTCACGGCCCTCGCGTCCACGGCGCGCACGTGCGCGCGGCCGCCGGGATTCACCTCCATGCAGGAGATCGCTCGATGATCGGTCTTGGCCGACTGGCCCTCGCGGGCGCCGCGCTGTCACTCGCGATGCCTTCCGGGCACCGGGGCTCGGGGAGCCCTCCCTCGAGGACCCGCACCTACTACGTGGCGGCGGACACGGTGCTGTGGGACTACGCGCCGGGCGGCGACACCAACCGCATCACCGGGCTGCCCTACGACAGCGTGGCGCGGTTCATGGTCGGCAACGACTCGGTCAACATCGGGCACCGGTACCTCAAGGCGGTCTACCGCGAGTACACCGATTCGACGTTCACGGCGCTGAAGCCGCGCGACCCGGCCTGGGAGCACCTGGGCATCCTCGGGCCGCTGCTCCGCGCCGTCGTGGGCGACACCATCCGGGTGGTGTTCCGGAACAACACGCCGCATCCCGCGAGCATGCACCCGCACGGCGTGTTCTACACGAAGTCGTCGGAGGGCGCCCCGTACGCCGACTCGACGAGCGGCGCCGACAAGGCCGACGACGCGGTGCCGCCGGGCGGCACGCACGTCTATGTCTGGCCGGTGCCCGAGCGCGCGGGCCCGGCGAGCGGGGACGAGAGCTCGGTGATGTGGATGTACCACTCCCACGTCAGCGACGAGCGCGACGTGGACGCGGGCCTGGTCGGGCCGATCATCGTGACCGCGCGCAACCAGGCGCGCGCCGACGGGACGCCGAAGGACGTGGACCGGGAGCTCGTCGTCGCGTTCGCCGAGTTCGACGAGAGCCAGAGCTGGTACCTCGCCGACAACATCCGGCGCTTCGCCCCCAAGGAGCACATCGTCAACGACCCGTTCGGCCAGGACGCGGGGATCCCGCACCCCGAGGGGAACTTCAAGGAGACGATGAACGGCTACCTGTACGGCCACCTGCCGGGGCTGACGATGCAGGTGGGCCAGCGGGTGCGCTGGTACCTGATGGCGACGACGGGCTTCGAGTTCCACGCGCCGCACTGGCACGGCAACACCGTCACGATCAACCGGATGCGCGCCGACGTGGCGGGGCTGCTGCCGATGGGCATGGTGGTCGCCGACATGGTGCCCGACAATCCCGGCACCTGGCTGTTCCACTGCCACGTCGGGCCGCACCTGCTGATGGGCATGCAGTCGCTGTACCACGTGCTGCCGCGGTGAGGTCGCGCCCCGCGCCCTCGCGGGGCACGGCCGCACGCGCCACGACGACCGGGAGTCCGCCATGAACGTCCGTTCCGCCGCGCTCGCCGCCGCCGGGGCGCTGGCCGCCGCGCTCGCGCCGGCCGCCGCCGCCGCCCAGTCCACCCGCCTGCTGCACCAGCCGGACGTCAGCGCGCGCTACGTGGCGTTCGCCTACGCCGGCGACATCTGGCTCGTGCCGCGCGCCGGCGGGGAGGCGCGCCGGGTCACCAGCTCGCCCACGGTCGAGCGCGACCCGCACTTCTCGCCCGACGGGAAGTGGCTGGCGTTCACGGGCGAATACGGCGGCAACCCCGACGTGTACGTGGTCGGCGTGGACAGCGGCACGCCGCGCCGCCTGACCTGGCACCCCGGACCGGACGAGGTCTGCGGCTGGACGCCGGACGGGCGGAAGATCGTCTTCGTCTCGACGCGCACCGGCGTGCCCGACGCGGAGCCGCGCCTGTGGACCGTGCCGGTCGAGGGCGGACTCCCCGAGCCGCTGCCGGTGCCGCGCGCCGAGGCCGGCGCGCTCTCGCCCGACGGCCGCGACATCGCCTACCAGCTGGTGCGCCCGTGGGAGCACGAGATGCGCAACTACCGCGGCGGGCAGAACCAGCCCATCCGCGTGCTCGACCTCCGGACCGACTCGCTGCGCAAGCTCTCGTGGACGGACAGCCGCGACCAGCAGCCGGTGTGGCTGGGGCGGACCGTCTACTTCATCTCGGACCGCGACTGGGTCAACAACGTCTGGGCGTACGACACCGACGCGGGCACCCTCACCCAGATCACCCACTACCGCGACTACGAGGTGGAGAGCGTGAGCGCCGGCGCCGGCGTGGTGGCCTACGAGCAGGCCGGCGACATCCACCTCTACGATCCCGCCGCCGGGTCGGACACCCGGCTCGACGTCCGGGTCAACGGCGACTTCCCGTGGGCCATGCCCCACGCGGCCGACGTGTCGCGGATGCTGACCGCGCCGCAGCTCTCGCCGACCGGCGTGCGCGCGCTGTTCGAGGCGCGCGGCGACGTGTTCACCGTGCCGACCGACAAGGGCACCTGGCGGAACCTCACCCGCTCGCCCGGCGTGGCCGACCGGTCGCCGGTCTGGTCGCCGGACGGCCGCCGGATCGCGTGGTTCAGCGACGCCTCGGGCGAGTACCAGCTGATGGTCGGCGATCAGGACGGGACGGCCGCGCCGCGCGCCTACCCGCTCGACCACCCGACGTATTTCTACGCGCCGTCCTGGTCGCCGGACGGCAAGATGCTCCTGTTCAGCGACGCCGAGATGAACCTGTGGGTCCTGGACCTGGCGAGCGGGCAGCAGACCCGCGTGGACCAGGACAACTACACCTGGCCGAGCCGCGACATGGGTCCGGCCTGGTCGCCCGACTCCCGCTGGATCGCCTACACCAAGCGGCTGCCGGGCTCGCAGTTCCACGCGGTGTTCGTGTACGGCCTCGCCGACCGCACGGCGCGCCAGGTCACGGACGGGCTGTCGGACGTCATCAGCCCGGCCTGGGACCGGAGCGGCAAGTACCTGCTGTTCCTGGCCTCGACCGACTTCGCGCTGCGCAGCGGCTGGCTGGACATGAGCAGCTACGACCGGCCGGTCGAGCGCGGCGTGTACCTCGCCGTGCTGGCGAGGTCCGAGCCGTCGCCGCTGCTGCCCGAGAGCGGCGACGAGAGCGCCGACACGTCGCACGGCGGCGCGAGCGCCGCCGGGCCCGACAGCACCCAGCGGCGCGGCCGCGGGGCGGCGGCGGCCGGCGCGGGCGCCGCGCGCGACACGGCGGGCGTGCGCATCGACTTCGACGGCCTGTCGCAGCGCATCCTCGCCCTCGACCTGCCCACCCGCGACTACGTGGGGCTCAGGGCCGGCGCGGCCGGCCAGTGGTTCTACCTCGAGCGGGTGCCCCACCGCGCCGAAGTGCTGCACCGCTACGACCTTAAGGACCGCAAGGCGATCGAGTTCCTCCCCGCCGCCGCGGAGGCGTACGCGATCTCGCGCGACGGGAAGAAGCTGCTCTACCAGGGCGCGAGCCCGGAGGGACGCCCCAGCGGGCACTGGGCGGTGGTGGATGCGGGCGGGCCGGCGCCGACGCCCGACAAGGGAGCGCTGGCGACCGCGGATCTCCGGATGGACGTGGACCCCCCGGCCGAGTGGCGGCAGATGTTCGCCGAGGCGTGGCGCATCGAGCGCGACTACCTCTACGTCGCCAACATGCACGGTGCCGACTGGCCGGCCATCCGCCGCAAGTACGAGGTCTTCCTGCCGTACGTCCGCCACCGCGCCGACCTCACCGAGCTGCTCTCCGAGATGCAGGCCGAGCTGACGATCGGGCACAGCTTCGCGGGGGGCGGCGACCTGCCCGCCGCCGACGCGCAGCCCGCCGGCCTGCTCGGCGCCGACCTCGAGGTGGCGAACGGCCGATACCGGATCCGGAAGATCTACACCGGCGAGAACTGGAACCCCGACTTGCGCGCGCCGCTGTCGGCGCCGGGCGTGGACGTCCGCGCGGGCGACTACATCCTCGAGGTGAACGGCCGCGACCTCGCACCGCCGGAGAGTCCCTACGCGCCGTTCGTCGGCACCGTGGGCCGGCAGGTGCAGCTGCGCGTGAACGCGCGTCCCGTCGCCGAGGGCTCGCGGCTCGTGACGGTGGTGCCGATCGCCAACGAATCGGGGCTGCGGACCCGCGACTGGATCGAGTCCAACCGCCGCCTGGTGGACTCGCTCTCCGGCGGCCGGCTCGCCTACGTCTACGTGCCCAACACGGGCCAGGGCGGGTACGCCAGCTTCAACCGCTACTACTTCTCCCAGCAGGAGAAGCAGGGAGCGGTGATCGACGAACGGTTCAACCACGGCGGCAGCATCGCCGACTACATGGTGGACGTCATGAGCCGGCAGCTGCACGGCTACTTCAACCAGCGGCTCGGCGAGCGCTACAGCGCGGTGACGGCGCCCGCCGCCGCGATCTGGGGCCCGAAGGTGCTCCTCATCAACGAGATGAGCGGCTCCGGCGGCGACATGTTCCCGTACATGTTCCACCAGCTGCACATCGGCCCGCTGATCGGCACCCGGACCTGGGGCGGCCTGGTGGGCTGGGGCGACCAGCCTCCGCTCGTCGACGGGGGCTTCATCAGCGCGCCGAGCACCGGCTTCTACAACGTGGACGGACAGTGGGACGTGGAGAACGTGGGTGTGGCCCCGGACATCGAGGTGGAGGAGGATCCAGCGCAGCTGATCGCGGGGCACGACGTGCAGCTCGAGCGGGGCGTGGCCGAGGCGCTGCGGCTCCTCCGCGAGCACCCGACGGAGCTGAAGCCCCAGCCGGCGGCGCCCGACCGCGTGCATCCGGCGGGCGCGGGGCCGGGCGGGCACTGACGCCGGCGGCCCGCGCGACGGGCATTTCTGGACCAGGGTCAGGGCGGCGCGCTTGACTTCAGGGGCGCGCCGCCTCGATCTTGCCCGCTCCTTCACCCCATTCCATGCGACTGACGATCTGGCTGGTGGGCCTCCTCGGCCTCACGGGCATCTCCGCGCCGCGTCCCGCGTCCGGGCCGCGCATCGAGTTCAACGACAACCGGGTCGCGGCCGGACGGCTCGCGCGCGGCGTGCTCACCGTCTCGCTCGAGGCGCGCCTGGGCGACTGGCACCCGCTGGGCCCCGACCGGCCGGGCGTGCCGATCTACGCGTTCGCCGTGGCCGGGCAGGCGCTCCAGGACCCGGGCCCGCTGCTCCGGGTGCGCGAGGGCACCGAGATCCGGGCGCGGATCGCGAACCGCACCGACTCGACGCTGGTCGTGCACGGCCTGTCGCGGCGCCGCGTGGCGGTGATGGACACGCTGGTGATCCCTCCCGGCGCGACCCGCGAGGCGCGCTTCGTCGCCGACGCCGAGGGCACCTACTACTACTGGGCGAGCACCCGGCACCAGGGCTTCGAGGACCGTCTCTACGACGACGCGCACCTCAACGGCGCCCTGATCGTGGACCCGGCCGGCGCCGCGCCGAAGCCGGACCGCGTCTTCGTGATCGAGCGCTGGATGCCGCCCGGGGACTCGGCGGGCAACGACGACGAGCTGTTCGAGGAGTTCACGATCAACGGCCGCCCGTGGCCGCACACGGAGCGCCTGACCTACGACGTGGGCGACTCGGTCCGCTGGCGCGTCATCAACGCGAGCAACGACGTGCACCCGATTCACCTGCACGGTTTCTACTTCCGGGTGGACGCCAAGGGCGACCTGCAGCAGGACACCGTCTACTGGCCGTCGCAGCGCCGGATGAACGTGACCGAGCCGGTGTGGGACGGCACCACGATGGACATGGCGTGGAGCCCGGACCGCCCCGGCGGGTGGATCGCCCACTGCCACCTGAACTGGCACGTCATCCCCGACGCGGCGTTGCCGCCGGACACCGAGCCGGTGGGCATGCGCGTGGCGCACGTGCTGAACGGCTATCCCGGCGACCAGCACATGGAAGACCACGCGCGCTACGGGATGGGTGGGCTGGTGCTGGGGATCTACGTCCGGCCCCCGCGCGGCTGGCAGCCGCGCGCGGGCGAGCGGCGCACGCTCCGGCTCCTGGTGCGGTCGGACTCCGCGCCGGGCGACTCGACCCGCCGCTTCGGGTACGCGCTCCAGGAGGGGGATGGGCCGGCGGCGCCGGACGGGATCGCGGTGCCCGGACCGGCGCTGGTGCTGCATCGCGGCGAGCCGACGCGCATCTGGGTCGTGAACCGGACGCCCGAGATGACCCAGGTGCACTGGCACGGCCTCGAGATCGAGAGCTACAACGACGGCGTGGCCGGCATCAGCGGCACCGGCACGGCGGTCGAGCCGCCGATCCTGCCCGGCGACTCGCTCGCCGTGCTCCTCACGCCGCCGCGCGCCGGCAGCTTCATGTACCACACGCACATCAACGACATCCGCCAGGAGAGCCACGGCCTCTACGGGCCGCTGATCGTGGTGGACTCCGGCGCCACGTGGAATCCCGAGACCGACCGCGTCTTCATGGCGGGCGACGCCCCGGACTACGGGCCGGAGCTGAACGGCACGCGGAGGCCGGCGACCATCACGCTGCGGGCGGGCGTGCCGTACCGGTTCCGCCTGATGAACGTCACGATGGGGGCGCCGGGGCTGGTCTTCTGGCTCGTGCGCGCCGGCACTCCGGTACGCTGGACGCCGCTGGCGAAGGACGGCTACGCCCTTCCGCTCGGGGCCGCCGAGCCGCGGCGCGCCGAGCAGCCGGTGACCATCGGCGAGACGTTCGACTTCCGGGTCGTCCTCCCCGACACGGCGTCCGCGGCGCTCGAGGTGAGGTCGCTGCGCGGCCGGCTGATCGTCGCGCAGGCGATCAGGGTGGAGAAGAACTAAGAGACGGGGTGTAGGGTGTAGGGTGTGAGGTGTGGGGGATACGGGACGTGACCCGGCGCCCAACTCCGGACGACCCTACGGGGCCGGCTTCCGAATCACCGCGATCTTCCCGTCGGCTTGCGCGACAAGCAGGGTCGAGTCCCGCACGGCGACCCCGACGGGGTGTACGAGGCCGGGCACCGCGTACGCGGCGCGCACCGTCCGCTCCACGAGGTCGATCACCAGCAGCGTCGAGTAGGCGGCACTGAAGGCGTACAGCCGGCCGCCGTCCACCGCGGCTCCCGTGACGACGTAGTCCGCGAGCGCGCGATCGGGCACGAGCTTCAACGCTGCCGCGGGACGCGGCTCGAACTCGGACGCGACCACCATGTCGCCGCGGGCGAACCGCGAGACCACCAGCTGGCGGTGGCGCGGGTTCGGCACGCTCACCGTGATCAGCTCCTGCGCCGCCGGATCGAACGCGAGCGACAGGACGTACATCTGGTGCGCGCGCACCGTCTGGAAGCGTCCCAGCCCCGCCTCGCTCATCAGCCCGTCGGTCTGGAGGAAGTGGCGCCACTCGGCGCGCTCGTCGGCGCGCCCGACCGGGTGGAGCAGGGCCCAGCTCTTGTTGTTCGCCACGACCGCGAGCGTGTCGCCGCCGAGGAACGCCGCGCCCACCAGCGGCGCCAGGTCGACGCTGAAGCCGGGATCGATCACCACGCGGTGCAGCACGTGGGTCCGCGTGCTGTCGAGCAGGTAGACGCCCCAGCGGTCCGTGACGACCAGGAAGCGGCCCGTCGCCGCGTCGCGCGCGAAGCCGCTCAGCGTGACGCCGAGCGGCGCGCCGACGTGGTCCCATCCCGACACGGGGAGCGAGGGGAGGCCGGCCAGCGGTCCGTGCGACGGATCGAGGTCCACGGCGCTGGCGTCCGGCCGAGGAATGGTCCACGACCCGCGCAGCGAGATCTCCGGCGGGTCCAGCTCCTCGAAGGACCACACCCAGTGCTTCGGGTTCCACGACAACCGCACCGGGTCCCCCTGCCCGAACCACGGCGGCGGCCCGGTCGAGGCGAACGCCTGCAGCGCGTTGGCGGCGACGACCACCAGGAACAGGCCGCCGGCGAAACGGCCCACCGGGCCGGGCTCGCGGGGGCCCTCGACGGGAGCGATGGCGCGCACGAACAGCAGCAGCACGCCGATCACGGTCAGCGCGATCACGTAGATGACCAGCGCCCAGACGTAGGTGTGCACGCCGAGGATCGGGGCGCTGAAGCCCTGGCCGACGTCGCGCGCCGCGTGGAGGCCCGAGTGGCGCAGCGACATGTACACGCCCCAGACCCCGAGCAGAACCGCCGTGCCCAGGTAGCGCGGACGAGGTCCGTAGCGGACGACGAACAGGGCCACCAGAGCGATCAGGACCATGCCGGTGCGCTCGGCCCAGCAGAGGATACAGGGCGAATCGCCGTGCAGCACGCCGAGCAGCACCGCGCCCAGGACCGGCCCGCCGATCAGGACGACGACCACCCACGCGAGGATGGAGCGCAGCCGGTCTTCGGAGATCGCCATCAGACGTTCACGCCCGGCACCAGGGAGCCGTGGCTGCCGATGAAGAAGCAGAGCGCCATCAGGAGGCAGCTCACCACCAGGAGCGTGAACGCCAGGCGCTCGCGCTCCGGCCGCCGCCACAGCAGCCACGCGATCCAGAGGATGATCAGGAAGTTGAGGAACTCCATCCGACAAGTGTCCGCGGTGGGGGGCGCCGTCGCAAGGGTCGGCCGAGGATGACCCGGGTCACATGATCCGGCGGCCGCGCTCTTGCCCGCGCACGGGGGCCGACGTTGATTGCACCCGTTCCCATTCCTTATAGAGCGTCGAGCGCTTCAGCGGGGCTGCGGTGGCCGGGACCGCCGGATGGTCGCGGCGTCCCCCGGGCGGGCGGCGGACGGCAGGGCGCCGGGAGAGTCGCGTGCACGAGGAGACGTCCCTGGCCACCAGCGACGGAGACATCCGGCTCGAATGACCGACGTCTTCGGCAGGCTGACGGCCGTGCGCGAGGCACTGCTGCTGTGTCTCTGCTGCGTCGGTGCGTCCGTGCATCCGGCCTTCGGCCAGTGCCCCGACGGCACGCCGCCCCCGTGCGCCCGCGCGGCGGGCCTGGCGGCACCGCCCGCCAACAGCGTCGCGGTGCTGCTGTTCGCCAACGTCACGGGAGACTCGTCCGACGCGTACCTGTCCGACGGGCTCGCCTCCGAGATCGCGACCAGCCTGGCGCGCGTGCCGCGGCTCGTGGTGACGAGCCCCGGCGTGGTGCGCAGCGCCCAGCGCGGCGGGGATGCCGACCCGCGGCGCATGGGCCGCCGGCTCGGCGTGCGCTACGTGGTGGAGGGGGACTACCAGCGCGGCGGCGGCCGGATCCGGATCTCGGTGAACCTCGTCGCCGTGGCCGCGGGGACCCAGCAGTGGGCCGAGTCGTACACGCGGCCCGCGGCGGACCTGCTCGCGGTGCAGGAGGACATCGCCAACGCCGTCGCGACGGCGATCGCCGGGCGGCTGCTGCCGGCCGAGCGCACGGTGCTCGCGAGCCGACCCACCAGCAACGCGGACGCCTACGACCACCTGCTGCGCGGCGACTTCCAGCTCGCGAAGCGCACGCCGGAGGGCGTGGCGCGAGCGATCGACGAGTACGGCGAGGCGGCGCGGCTGGACGCGACCTTCGCGCGCGCCCAAGCGCGGATCGGGTTGGGCTACGCGCTCTACCTCGACTGGGGCTGGGACTACCAGGGGCTCAGCGACGACAGCCTCGTCGCGCGCGGCACCCGGGCGGTGGACCGCGCGCTGGCACTCGACTCTGCGTCCGCCGACGCGTGGATGGCGCGGGGGTACATCCTCGCATTCGTGCACCCCCGGACGCTCGAAGGCGTGCTTCCTGCGCTCGAGCGTGCCACCCGGCTCGACCCGCGCAATGCCGAGGCGTGGCACCAGTACAGCTCCTGGCTCTCCGTGGTGGATCCCGCGCGGTCCTTCGGGCCGGCGGCCCGCGCGCTCCAGCTCGAGCCAGGACGCGCCATCACCCATTTCCAGGACGGCAACACCTACGAGATCCTGCACCGGGACCGCGAAGCGGTGCCGGCGTACGACAGTGCGCTTGCCGTGGACCCCGACTTCTACCTGGCGTACTCGTCGCGCGCCTTCGTGCGGCTGCGCCTGGGCGACACGACCGGGGCGCGCGCGGACGCCGAAGCCGCGATGCGCACCAGCCCGCCGTCGGAGCAGTACTACGGGCTCGGGGCCTCCGCGGCCGTCGCGGCCGCGACTGGCGACTCCGCCGCGGCGCGCGACCTGGCGGCGAGGGCGGCCGCGGTGGCCGGAAGCCGCCGTGGGCCGTTCGTCGCGGGGGCCCTCGCCGAGGCGTTCGTGGCGGCCGGGCAGAAGGAGCGGGCGCTCGAGGTGCTCGAGCAGGGCACGCCGCGCGGCGCCTCACTGTGGAGCAACATGCTGTGGCCGGAGCTGAATCCCCTGCGCTCCGACCCGCGGTTCCAGCGCCTGCTCGCCGAGTGCCGGCCGCCGGGATCGGTGGAGCCGTGAGCGCCGCCGGGTTCCTGACCCGCGTCGCCCTCGGCCCGCCCCGGCTCGCTGCCGCGGTCCGTGCCTCTTGGCTGTTCTTGCTTCTTGGCGTCTGCGCAACTGGCAAACTGAACAGCCAGTGTCCCGACGGCACGCCGCCGCCGTGCGGCGGGCGCCGTGCGGCAGCCGCTTCGCCGCTCAACAGCGTCGCGGTGCTGTACTTCGAGAACGCGACCGGCGACAGCGCGGACGCATACCTGGCCGACGGCCTCACCGAGGAGATCATCACCCGGCTCTCCGGCGTCGAGCGGCTCACGGTGCGGAGCCGCTACCTGGTGCGCCGCTACCGGGGCGCCGTACTCGAGGACCCGGCGGCCGTCGGCCGGGCGTTGGGCGTCACGTATCTGGTGAGCGGCAGCCTGCGCCGCGCCGGGGGCCGGCTGCGCGTCAACGCGGACCTGATCCGCGCCGCCGGCGGCGCGGAGGTCTGGGGCCGCGCGTTCGAGCAGCAGGGTGGGGACGTGTTCGCGATCCAGGCCGCGGTGGCGGCCGACGTGGCGAGCGGGATCGTCGGCCGGCTGCTCCCGGCCGAGCGGCAGGCGATCGCCGAGCGCCCGACGCGCAGCAGCGCCGCCTACGACGCCTACCTGCTGGGCCGCTTCTACTTCGGCAAGCGCACCGCGCCGGATCTGGTGCGGGCGGCGGGCTACTTCCAGCAGGCCATCGCGGCCGACTCCGGCTTCGCGCGGGCGTGGTCCGGGCTGGCGGACAGCTACGTGCTGTTCCTCCCGTCGGAATACGACGTGCCGGGCATCGATCCCGATTCGACCCTGGCGCGGGCCGAGCGCGCGGCGCGCCGCGCCCTCGCGCTGGCGCCCGACTTGGGCGAGGCGTACGCGTCGCTCGGCGAGATCCTCGAGTACCGGTCCCGCTGGGCGGAGGCGCGCGCGGCTTTCGAGCGTGCGGTGGCGCTGAGCCCGCAGTACCCCACCGCGCACCTGTGGTACGGGTACGACCTCGAGGCCTGGAACCGGTGGGACGACGCGGTGCGCGAGTTCGAGGCCGCGCGCGATCTCGATCCGTCGTCCGTGATCAACGTGGTGTCGCTGGGCTCCGCCTACGACGGGGCTGACCGGCCGGCGGACGCCGAGGCGGTCTTCGCCCAGGCGCGCGCGCTCGCGCCGGACCACATGCTGGTGCGGCTGTTCGGCGCCCTCCACGACCTGTACCGCGGCGACGACGACGCCCTGGCCGGCGACTACGCCGCGCTGCTGCGCCTCGCGGGCACCGACAGCGCAGCGGCGGCGGCCTGGGCCGCGCGGCTCCGGGACCCGGCGCGCCGCGAGGCCGCGCTCCGTGAGAGCGCCGCCCAGCCCGGGCAGCCGTGGTGGAGCGTCCCGGTCATCGAGCGGCTCGACGGCGACGACAGCGCCATCGCGTTCCTCGCGCGGGTGACGCCCGATCCGAAGCGCAACCGCGTGGGCGCCGTGATCTACTGCGGCTGCGTGACGCCGAAGCTCCGGGCCGACCCGCGCTACCGCGCTGCGCTGGCGCGACTGGGGTTCCCGGGTGACTGACGTCTCCGCCCGTCTGGCGCTCGCCCTGGAGGGCCGCTACCGCATCGAGCGGGAGCTGGGCGCGGGCGGCATGGCGACGGTGTACCTCGCCCACGACGTGCGCCACGACCGCAAGGTGGCGCTCAAGGTCCTGCGGCCGGAGCTGTCGGCCATCCTGGGCGGGGCGCGGTTCCTCTCCGAGATCAAGACGACCGCCAACCTTCAGCATCCGCACATCCTCTCGCTGTTCGACTCGGGTGAGGCCGACGGGCTCGTCT
>DASPSV010000164.1:0-13152 GCA_035623755.1 Gemmatimonadales bacterium | reverse complement strand
TGGTGGGATCGAACCACCGACCAACGGATTATGAGTCCGCCGCTCTAACCATCTGAGCTAAGGGCCCGCGCCCGGCAATCTGCGGCGGCCTGGGGTGGGCGACAAGACCGCCATCGTCAGGACTCGGGCCGCGACTCCCCGGAGACGCGACCCGCGCCGCTGATCCGGCCGGCGGGGCCCGACGGCCGGCTCCACCGCGGCCGGGCGAGCCAGCGCGCGGTCGCGTCGAACAGCCGCGCGACGCCGATGCTCTCCATGCAGTGGGGCCGCACGTCGCAGTCGGCGAGGTAGCAGCGGCGGCAGGGCAGCGACGTCGCCACTTTCTCGCCGAGGCCGAACAGGTCGATCTCCGCGTCGGAGGTCGGGCCGAAGAAGGCGATCGTGCGGACGCCCTGCGACAGCGACAGGTGCATCGCGAGCGAGTCGCTCGTGACCACCGCGTCGCAGCGGCCCAGCAGCGCCGTGAACACGAGCAGGTCCGGCACCACGGGCGCCGCCAGCACGTGCGGCCGGTCCGCGGCCGCGACGATGCGCGCGTTGCGCACGACCTCGTCCACGCCGCCCGCGACCAGCACGGTGGCTCCCAGCTCGTCGTGCAGCCTGGCCGCCAGCTGCGCCGTCTGCTCCTCGCCCCAGCTCTTGTACTTCCACCGCCCGCCCGCGCCGGTGTTGAGCGCCACGACCGGGCCGCGGCGCTCGCCGGCGAGGTCGGTGCCGGTCAGCGCGCCGAGATCCACCATCACGCGCCCCGCCTCGACCCGGGCGGCCGGAGGCACCTGCACCAGCGGCCGCTCCACCGGACCGGGCAGCCGCAGCCCCTCGAACAGGATCTCGCCGAAGGTCCGCGTGTTCGCCTGCTTCAGCCGGTTGGCCTCCGCCAGCCCGCCTTCCTCCTCGGGCCGCAGCAGCCCCATCCCGAACCACGCCTCGAGGTCGGGCGTGTAGCGCAGGCTGCCGTCGGCGGCGCGGTAGGCGCCGGAGAGCTGCAGCGAGCGCAGCAGGCTCGCGAGGTGGCAGGCGACGCGGCTGTCGTCGAGCGAGATGACCCAGTCGAACTGCGTCTCCCGCCACGCGCCCGGCTCGTCGGGTGTGCGCACGAACCGGACGTCGCCGTGGTAGCCGACCAGTGGGGCGGCCGCCGCGTCGGTGATCCACGTCAGCTCCATCGCCGGGTCGAGCCGCTTGAGGCCGGGCACCAGCGACGTCGTGCGCACCACGTCGCCCAGCGCGCCGAGCTTGATGAGCGCAACGTGCATCAGCCCGCCCGCCGGCAGGAGGTCCAGGCCGCGAGCAGGTCGCGCGCCACCACCGACCAGTCGTAGCGCGCGAGCACCGCGGCCCGGCCGCGCCGCGCCAGCGCGTCGCGCTCGGCCGGCGACGCCGCCAGCCGCGCGACCTGCGCGGCGAACCGCTCGGCGTCGTCGGCCAGGACGTAGCCCTCACCCTCCGACAGCTCGAGCCCGCCCACTCCCGGCCCCGTCGTCACCACGGCGCGCTCGTAGGCGAGCGCCTCGAGGATCTTCCCCCGGGTCCCGCTGCCCTGGAACAGCGGCACGACGCACACGGCGTGCTCGGCATAGAGCGGCGCGACGTCGTCGGGCGAGTCGTCGAAGCGGACCGGCGCGTCCGCCAGGCGCCGGCGCACCTCGCGGGGCGCGCGCGAGCCGGCGACGGTGACGGTGACCGCGGGCGGCAGCCGGGGCAGCACGTGGTCGAGGAACCAGTACAGGCCCTGCACGTTGGGCGCGTAGCCGAGCGAGCCGAGGAGCAGCACGCCCGGCGCCGTGGGCGGCGAGGGCGTGATCCCGGAGGCGTTGGTGCCGTTCCGGGTCTCCGCCCACCGGCCGCGGGGGATCAGGGCGCGGTAGCGCGCCAGGTCGGCGGCCGAGTACGCGAAGGCCAGGTCGGCGCGCTGCACCGACCGGCGCTCGAAGCGCAGCAGCGAGCGGCGGTGCACCCACTCGATCGCCGCGCGGCCGTGGCGCAGCGCGGTCGAGCCGGTCTGGCGCAGCAGGTCCGACT
Source organism: Gemmatimonadales bacterium (assembly GCA_035623755.1). Taxonomy (GTDB): domain Bacteria; phylum Gemmatimonadota; class Gemmatimonadetes; order Gemmatimonadales; family JACORV01; genus Fen-1245. Next base: position 11,130 of record DASPSV010000164.1, on the reverse strand, counting down.
CGACGTTGTGCAGCGTGAGCGTGCGGAGCGCCGCGGGCACGCGATGCCGGCCCGGGAGGTAGGCGGCCATCCGCAGCTCCTCGGCGTGGATCACGTCGGGACGCCACGCGGTCACGTAGTCGTCCACGCGGCGGTGGAGGGAACGGGACGCCGGCCACTGGTGGTAGCTGTGGGTCAGCGCGTGCCAGGCGCGGGAGGGCAACGCCTCGCGGTCGAGCGCGTGCAGCTCGATGTCCACCCCCTCTCGCGCGTCCCCGGTGTGGTTGCGGACGATGGGCGTGTGGCCCTGGTCGAGCGCGAGCAGCCGGACGTCCACGCCGAGGCGCTCGAGCGCGGGCCACAGGTACGCGTTGCGGACCCGCGAGCCCGTGTTGGGCGGCCACGGGGCGTCGGAGACCAGCGCCAGGACCTTCACGCCGCGCGTCCGCTCACGCGCCGCGCTCCCCGGCCAGCAGGCGCTCGAGCGGGGCGACGAGGCGCTCCCAGTCGTAGCGGTCCGCCGCCGCGTCCCACGCGGGCTGCCACCCCGCGTCGAGCGACGCGAGGACCGCGGCGGCGAAGTCGGCCGGCGCGGGCGCCGCGATCCGCAGGAAGGGCAGGTCCTCCCCCGCGTAGGCGCCGAGCGGCGTGCTCACCACCGGTTTCCGCGCCGCGGCGTAGTCGAAGATCTTGATGGGCAGCATCGCGTCGGTGAGCGCGTTGCGGGCGAACGGCACCACGCCGACGTCGAACAGCGCCACGTGTGCGGGGACGTCGTCGGGCGCGACGAACCCGGTGACGGTGACGCCCTGGCCCGCATCGCGCAGCTCGCCCGCGCGGCTGCCGCCGCCCACCACCAGCAGCTGCGCCGCCGGACGCGCGCGTCGGACGGCGCGCCACGCCTCGATCAGGAGGCCCGCACTGAGCCACTCGTCGAGGCCGCCCGTGAAGCCGATGACCGGTCCGGCGGCGAGGCCGAGCCGCCCGCGCAGCGCCGCGGCCCGGTCTGCGGCCGCGTCCCGGAAGCGCCGCACCCAGGTGCCGTTGGGGACCAGCCGCGCGTCCGCGCCGAACTCCCGCCGCAGCACCTCCACCAGCACCCGCGAGGAGGCCGTCGCCGCGACGGCGCCGCGCAGCTCGCCCGCGATGAAGCTCCGCACCCGGGCCGCGTCGCCGCGGCGGCCGGCCAGCTCGAGGCCGGCCATGTGGTCGTCGGGCAGGTCGTAGACCACGCGCACCCCGCGGCGGCGCGGGGCGCGCACCTCGCCGGTGTTCTGCGTGACCACGGCCTCGACGCCCGCGAGCCGCGCGAACAGCGCCAGCCCGAGCGACTGCCAGGCGCGCGAGAGCGACGGCCAGCGGGGCAGGGACGGGAGCCGGAGCGCGGTCACCCCGGGGCCGAGCGCGCGACGGGAGGCGGTGAACGTCTGGCGCAGGTGCCACGCCGCCTTGCCCGCGAGCCCCAGGCCCGGCGGCTGCCGCTCGCCGAACAGGATGGTGACGCGGTGCCGCGGGCCGAGCGCGAGCGCGATGTCCGCCGCCCGGTGCCGGAGCGGCGTGTTGGGCACCGCGGGGATCACGCAGATCCTCACGGGCGCCGCGCCGTCATCACCAGGCTCTCGAAGTCGCGCGACGCCTGCTCGTACTCGCGCGAGGGCGGCACGGCGCGCGCGTCGGTGAATCCCGCCGCGTGCAGCCGCTCGGCGAGCGTCTCGGCGTCGTAGGCGTACAGGTGCTCGCCGTCCTGCCGGAAGTGGTGGTTCAGGGCGTCGCCCCAGGTCGTGGCTCCCGGCGGGAGGAACGGCGCGAAGTCGGCGCGGAACGCGGCGTCGTGCGCGGCGTAGGCGCGCACGTGGCGCGCGAGGTCGGGCACGCTGAGCCGGAGCGTGCCGCCGCTCGCGAGCACCCGCCGCGCCTCGGCGAGGAAGTGCGCCGTCTCGCCGGGCCACGCCAGGTGCTCGAACAGGTGCTCCGCGTAGACCTCGATCGCCGTGCCGTCGGCGAACGGCCACGGACGCCGGACGTCGAGCCGGAGGTCGGCCGCGGGGTGGATGTCCACGTTCACCCAGCCGGCGCGCAGCCGGTCGCCCGAGCCGAGGTGCAGCCGCAGGCCGCCGCGCGCGCCGAGCGCAGCGATCACGCTCCGCCGCGTGAGCAGCGTGCGCCGGTGCACGTAGGCCACGATCAGCTCGAGCTTGAGGCGGCCCCACGCCGCCCGGAGCGGGGCGCTCACGCGCCCGCCCGCGCCGGGGCCGCACCGCGCGGCGCCCGCACGATCTCGCCGAGGTGCGCCTCGATCTCGTCCACCATCCGCGCTCCCAGGAACCGCTCCCGCACGGTGCGCTTGCCTCCCTCGCGCAGCCGGTCGGCCAGCGGCGGTTCGGCCGCGAGCCGCGACAGCTGCGCGGCCAGGTCCGCCGGATCGCCCGCCGCGAAGACGAGCGCGTTCTTCCCGCGCTCGAGGATCTCGGTGCTGCCGCCGGTGCCGGTGCCCACGACCACGCACCCGGCCGCCATCGCCTCGAGCTGCACGATGCCGAACGGCTCCGGGTAGATGGACGGGAACACCAGCACGTCGTGCCGGCGGTAGAGCGGCAGCAGCTCCGCGCGCGCCACGGCGCCCGCCCACCGCACGCGCGAGGCGATGCCCAGCTCGCCCGCCCGGCGGCGGAGCGCGGCGGCGTAGTCGGCGTGCTCGGCGGGACCCGCGACGGTCAGGCACCAGGACCGCTCGCCCCGCTGGTCGAGCCTCCCGAGCGCCTCCACGACGGTGTGCGCGCCCTTGGCGTCCCACAGCCGCCCGACGAACAGGATCTCCCGTCCGGGGCCGCGCGGAGCGGCCGGCTCGGCCCAGCACGCGCGTACTCGCCGAACAGGCCGTAGTACAGCAGCCGCTCGGAGCCCCGCGCCGCGAAGCCGCCGCGGTGCAGGAGGTCCATCATGAAGCGGGACCCGTACTCGACGTGGTCGAAGCGCAGCGGCACCGCCGCCGTGGCCACGCCCCGGAGCCTCGCGAGGGCGGCGAACGCCGCGCGCGCCGCGCGGCGCCAGCCGGGCTCGGGCCGGGGCGCGAAGATCCCGGCCCACGGATCGAGGTCGTCCGGGCGCGCGAGCTTGCGGAGCGGCCAGTCGCCGAACACGTAGATCACCGTCGGCACGGCGCCGTTCATCAGCCGCGCCAGCACCTGGTGCGAGACGCCGCCCGTGTTCCACAGGAATACCACGTCGGGCCGCGCGGCGAGCAGGCGCTCCACGGTCGCGCGGTCGTCGGCCTGGCGGCGGGCCTCGCCCCCGAGACCCGCTAGCCCGGGCCGAGTGCCCACCCGCGAGCGCAGCGCGCGGTGGACGCGCGGCGCGGCGCCCGCGGCGGGCTCTGCGCGCGCGCCCGTCGCGCTCTCCACGGTCAGCACCGCCACCTCGTGGCCGCGCGCGGCGAGCGCCTCTGCGACCTCGCGGGCCGCGACCTCGTAGCCGCCGAGGCTCTCCGGCGGGTAGAGGTCGGAGAGGACCAGGATCCGCATCAGGCGCCCGAGCCGGCGGGCGCGAGGTGCCGCAGGTCGCGCACCAGCTCGGGCCAGATGCTGCGGCGCCCGAGCAGGAAGACCGCCGCGGCGGCGGCGAGGGCACCAGCGGCGCAACCGGCGAACAGCGCGGGCCATGGCGGCAGGACGCCCGCCACCCAGCGGCTGACCGCGAACGTCGCGGCGAGCGCGAGCACCGGCAGGAGCACGTTCGCCAGCCAGGCGGGCCGCGCGGGCGCCGGCAGCAGGCCGCGCAGCACCGCGATGAGCGGGACCGTGGCCGCGAGGTGCGCCACCGGGATGGCAACGAGGCCGAGCGGGCCGGCGAGCGCCAGCGCGAGTGCGACCTCGACGGCGAGGTACACCACGATGATCGCCAGCGACCACAGCGCGGGCCGCACCACGCGCACCGCGGCGTCGAGCGGGATCAGCACCGCGCCGGCCGTCATGTGGAGCGCGAAGATCTGGAGCGCGAGCGTCGCGGGCAGCCAGCGGCCGCCGAAGATCGCCGTGATGACCGGCGTCGCGAGCCCGGCGAGCAGCGCGAGCGGGAAGCCGATCAGCAGCGCGTTGTAGCGCACGGCGCGCGACAGCACGCGACCGAGCCGCACGGCGTCGTCCTGGATCAGCGCCACCGTGGGGAACACGACCTGGCCGATGGCGTGCGCGAGGCCGATGCCCACGCGGCTCGTCATGTCGAGGCTCCAGCGCAGGTAGCCCACGCCCACCGGCCCGAACAGCGGGGTCCCCAGCCAGTTGACCATCCCGGCGTGGAAGCCGGAGACGATGCCCGTGAGATGGAGCGGGAGCCCGCTCCGGATCACCTCGCGCAGGCGGCCGAGCCGCGGCACGGCGCGCGGGCGCACCGGATACCACCAGGCCAGCACCACCTGGCGTGCGGCCTGGGTCAGCGCGGTGGCCGCGACGAGCCCGGCGACCCCGGCCTTGAGGAAGCCGAGCGTGGCCAGGATCGCGATGTAGCCGATCTGCTGCGCGAGGTCGAGCACCGCGAGACGGGCGAAGTCGAGCCGGCGCTGCACCAGCACGTTGGCCCGCAGCGCCGCGGGGCCGAGCAGCGTCGGCAGGTAGAGCAGGGCCGCGAGCGCCAGCCAGTCCGTGGCGCCGCGCACCTCCGCGCCGGCGGCGAGCGCGATGACGGGAAACGCCAGCACGACGATCCACGCCTGCAGCGAGCTGGCCAAGGCCAGCTCGGCCGTGGCCGGGTCGTCCTTCTGGCGCACGAACGCCTGCGACAGGCCGAAGTCGCCCACCAGCGCGGGGATCGAGACCACGAAGGCGAGGATGCCGAAGCGGCCGAGGTCGGCCGGCGCGTAGAGCCGCGCGATGGTGATGGCCGACACGAGCCCGAGCGGCAGGGCGAGCACCTGGCGCACGCTCGCCACCGCGGTCATGCGCGCGGCCCGGCGCTCGATGCCCGGGTCAGCCACGCCGGAAGGCGACGAGATGGAGGGCGAGCGAGGGATGCCGGACGGCCCAGGCCCCGAGCATCAGGTCCACCGTGGGGAACGTCCGCAGCAGGCGCTGCACGCCGCGCACGCGCGCCATGCCGGCCTTGTGGCCGACGCCGCGGACCGTGAAGCCGCGGCGGCGGAGCTCGCCCGCGGTCCACGAGGACAGGTGGGCCTCGTGCGCGTTCCAGCCGGTCATGGTGGCCGCGCCGGGCCGGAGGTACTCCCAGTTGGGCGTGGACAGGACGGACACGCGCGCCGCCACCCGCGCGAGCTCGGCCAGCAGCCGCTCGCCGTCCGCCTTGGGGAGGTGCTCGATCAGCTCGGTCGCGATGACGGTGTCGAAGGCCGCGGCGGGCTGGCGCGCGAGGAACGTGAGGGCGTCGGCGCACTCCAGCGCGTGGTACACGCCGGTCGAGCGGCAGAACGCGACGTTGCCGTCGTGGATGTCGACGCCGGTGACGCGCGCCGCGAGCGCGGGAGCGTCGGAGTGATAGTGGGTGCGAAGCAGGTGGCCCCAGTGTCCGAAGCCGCAGCCCAGATCGAGTACGGTCGTGCCCTCCACCAGGGGCAGGACGACCGGGTCGAGCTCCAGCGGGGAATAGCCCACGGGCAGTCATCGTAGGAGCTTTTGGCGGATCGCGCCAGAGCGCGGTAGCTTGAGCGGCGCATGACCGCGCGCCGCGACGGCACCCCTCTCCGCGTGGGCGTCAACGCCCGGCTCCTCGCCGGCCCCGACCGGCGCGGCTTCAACCGCTACACGGCCGAGCTGGTGCGCGCGCTGGCGGCCTCGGGCCGCGTCGAGCCGGTGCTGTTCTCCGACGCGCCGATCCATCCCGTCCACGGTCTCGAGCAGATCCCGCGGGTGCTGCGGTTCGTGCGCCCGCAGGCGCTGTGGCAGCACCGCTGGCTGCCGGGCGCGCTGCGTCGCGAGCGCATCGAGCTGTTCCACGCGCCGGCGCACTGGGGCGTACCGTGGCACGCGCCGTGTCCCGTCGTCGCCACGATCCACGACCTCGCCGACCGCGAGCGGCCCGAGCTGGCGGTGCACGGCGGGCTCCGGGCCGCGGCGCGCCACGAGATGGAGCAGTGGCTGGTGCTGCGGAAGACGCGCCGCATCATCGCGGTGTCGGAGTGGACGGCGGGCAGCATCGCGCGCCACCTTGGCGTCGAGCGCGAGCGGATCGCCGTCACGGTCGAGGGCGCGGCGCCGGCCTTCGACCACGCGCCGGAGCCGGAGCGCGTGTCGGCGGTGCGCGCCGAGTTCGACCTGAAGGACCCCTACTTCATCTACGTGGGCGGGTTCGACGAGCGGAAGAACCTCGGCGCCATCGTCGAGGCGCTGGGGATGCAGCCGCAGGACCGGCGCGCCACCGTAGCGCTGGTGGGCGAGGGCGGCGGCGGCGCCGACGCTCTGCGCAAGCGCGCCATCCGCTCCGGCGTGTCGCCGTGGCTGCGGATCCTGGGCGGCATGGACGACGGACGGCTCGCCGCGCTCTACGCCGGGGCGCTGGCGCTGGTGCTGCCGTCGTGGCTCGAGGGGTTCGGCCTCCCGGTGGTGGAGGCGATGCACGTGGGGACGCCGTCGGTGATCTCGACCGGGGGCTCGCTCCCCGAGATCGCGGGCGAGGCCGGCATCACCTTCGCGCCGGACGACCCGGGCGCGCTGGCCGCGGCGATGCGGCGCGTGGCCTCGGACCGGGCGGTGCGGGAGTCGCTGGCCGCCAAGGCGCGGGAGCGCGCGCCGTTCTACACCTGGCGGCGCGCGGCCGAGCAGACCATCCGCGCCTACGAGGAGGCGCTGGCGGCGGCCTGACCGGCTACAGCACGCCGCCGCGCCGGAACATCCCCACCGAGTCGAACTGGCGCTCGAACAGCGCGCGCACCTCGTCGCGCGCCACCACCGCCACGCCCGCCTTGCCCACCTCGATGCCGGCCGCGTAGTTCGCCAGCTCGGCCGCCTCGTGCACCGTCCCGCCCGCCGCCAGCGCCGTCCCGACCCAGGCGGTCACCGTGTCGCCCGCCCCGGAGACGTCGTACACCTCGCGGGCGTGCGAGGACAGCCGGTCGATGCCGCCGCTGCGCGTGAGGAGCGCCATGCCGTGCGCGCCGAGCGTGAGGAGCAGGTTCTCCACCTCCAGCCGCTCCATCACCGACGGCAGCGTGGCCGCGTGCTCGATGTCGAGCGTGGCGCCGAGCGCGGCCTCGAGCTCGCGGCGGTTGGGCTTGAAGACGGTGGCGCCCCGGTAGGCGAAGAACTGCTTGAACTTGGGGTCCACCACCGAGGGGATGCCGCGCTCCTTCGCCGCCGCGAGCGCGGTCTCGATGACGACCGGCGCGAGCGCGCCCTTGTTGTAGTCCTCGAGCAGGACCGCGTCCACGTCCTTCATGATCTTGACCAGGCGCCGGCGCAGCGTCTCGAGGGCCTCGCCCTCGAGCAGCGCGTCCTCCTCCTCGTCGAAGCGCAGCATCTGCTGCCCGCGGGCGACGACCCGCGTCTTGGAGGTGGTGGGACGGTCCGGCGTGGTGACGATGCCGTCGTCGCGGATGCCGGCCGCGACCATCTCGGTGCGGAGCTGCTCGCCCCGCCGGTCGTCGCCCACCGTGGCCACCAGCGTGACCTCGGCGCCGATCGCCGCGACGTTGGCCGCGACGTTGGCCGCGCCGCCCAGCGCGTAGCGCCGCTCCGCCACCCGCACCACCGGGACCGGCGCCTCGGGCGAGATCCGCTCGACGTCGCCGATCAGGTAGATGTCGAGCATCGCGTCGCCCACGACGACGATGCGCTTCCTGGGCATCGCCTCGAGCAGCGCGTTCAGCCGGTCGCGCGTGATCACGCTTTCCCCTCCACCAGGTCGGCCACGGCCGTGGCGATCGCGAGGCAACAGGTTAGCCCCGGCGACTCGATGCCCACAAGGTTGATCCAGCCCGGCAGCCCGCGCGCCGATTCCTCGGCGATCACGAAGTCGCGGAACGGCTCGCCCGGCCCCTGGAGCTTGGGGCGGATGCCGGCCAGGTCGGGCGCCAGGTCGTCGGGCTCGAGCCCCTCGAGGTAGCGCGACGCGGCCGCGAAGAACGCGTCCCGGAGCCCCGGCGCGACGTCGTAGTCCTGCACCCGCTCCGCCAGGTACTCGGCGTCCGGTCCGAGCCGCACGCCGCCCGCGAGGTCGAGGGTGACGTGGATGCCGAGATGGGTCCGGCGCGGCGTCGGGTAGACCAGGTGCCGCGCCAGGTGCGCCTTGCGCCGGTGCACCCGGAAGTAGTGGCCGCGCGCCCAGTGCAGCGCGTAGCCCGCGGCCGAAGCGTCGAGCCCGGGCAGCGCCGCCACCCGGTCGGCGTCGAGCCCCGCGGCGTTCACCACCGTCCGTGCCTCGATGGCCGTCGTCTCGCCGCCGCTCCGCGCCGCCACCCGGTAGCCCGCGGCCGCCGGCTCGGCGCCCACCACCTCGTGGCGCCACGCCGCCGCGCACCCCCGCGCCTCGGCGTCGGCCAGGAGGCTCGCCATCAGCCGGTGCGAGTCCACGATGCCGGTCTCGGGCGACCACAGGCCGCGCGTCGCCCGGACGTGGGGCTCGAGGGCGCGCACGCCGTCGGCCGTGAGCGGCACCAGGGAGCCGACGCCGTTGGCCTGCGCCTGGCGGACGATTTCGTCGAGCCGGGGCTCCTCCTCGGCCGACGTGGCGACGATGAGCTTGCCGATCCGCGCGTGCGGGACGCCGCGCCCCGCGCACCAGGCGTAGAGGCGGCGCCGGCCCTCGACGCACAGCCGCGCCTTGAGGCTCCCGGCCGGATAGTAGATGCCGGCGTGGATGACTTCGGAGTTGCGGCTGCTGGTCTCGACGCCGAAGCGCTCGTGCCGCTCGATCAGGACGACGTCGCGGCCGCGCGCCGCCAGCTCGCGTGCGCAGGCGAGGCCGACGACGCCCGCGCCGACGACGACGGCGTCCGCGTCCACGCGCCGGCGGTCCGCCTCAGTCCGGCCAGCGCACGGCGCCGGTGGCCCGGCGGCGGATCTCGGCCTTGAGCCGCCACACCCAGCGGTCGCCGCGCGCGCCCCGCACGTGGTTCGCGTTCCACACGAAGTGGCGGCCGACATCGGCGCTGAGGTCGATGCCCGGCGTCGGCGACCAGCTGGCCTGGGCCGCGACGCGAAGGGTGCGCTGCACCACGCCGGTGAGGAAGACGAGCGAATCGGCGAACGCGGTGGAGTCCGGATACTGGAGCCGGAAGTCGCCCTGGCCCTGCCGGATGAAGGTCAGCTCGCCCGCGACCAGGGCGCGCGGCGCCGGGGCGGTGGTGGCGCGGAAGGTCAGCTGGTCGTAGTCCGAGTGGTTCCGCGCCAGCCCGACGCTGTCGATCGAGTACTGCTCCTGGTTGGAGCTGGTGCGGTAGTCGAGCGCGTCCACCCGCGTGTAGAACGCCGACCAGCTCACCAGCCCGCGCAGCGCGCCGCCGGTGAGCGAGAGCGTGTAGCCCAGCTCCTCGGGCTTGCGGTTGTACAGGCTGCCGCCGCGGTCGACCTGGATGTCGTCGGCGTAGAGCTGCGCGGCGAGGCGCAGGTCCGGGCGCACCAGCCACGAGAAATCGGCAGCCAGCAGCGTGTTGCCGCTCGGCTTCGACTGGTACTGCGCGAGCAGCCACAGCTGCAGCGGGTTCAGGTACCACGGCTCCCAGTCGCGCGTGGTGCCGTTCACGTCGGCGTACAGCATCGCCTCGGAGATCGAGAACGCGAACCGGTCCGACGGGATCACGACCAGCCGGTGCACCGACAGGAACCGCTTGGCGGGCGTCGTGCTGCCCCACGGCGGCAGGTCGTTGAGCTGCGTGGCCACCATCTCCAGCCTGAGCCGCCGCGGGCCGAGCCGCAGGAACAGGTGGTCGTACGCGTAGGGCGCCGTCGAGAGCAGCAGGCCCTCGACCTCCGGCGGCCCCCAGTTGCGGCTCGCGGTCCCGAAGAACACGTCGAGGTACTTCCACGAGCCGATGACGTAGGCCTCGTCGTTCCGGCCGGCGATGACCCGGTCCCGCTTCCCGATGTACTCCGGGTCGTACTTGAGCCGGTTGTCGATGTACGGGTGCGTGACGAAGGCGAGGTGCGGGGCCTCGAGCGAGAAGGCGAGATCGGCCTCGGGATACACCCGGGCCGTGTCGGCGGCCGGCCGCCACGGCCAGCGGCTCGCGTCGGAGGCGGCGAGCGCGCCGACGCCGCCGTCCAGCTTCCACCGCACCGTGTCCTGCCGCTCCTCGAGCTCGCCGGCCAGCAGGCGCAGCTGGCTCTTGACCGGCCCCGGCAGGTCGGCGGTGTCCACCCGCGCCACCGCGCGCGCGACGTCGGCGCGCCGCAGCGGCCGCGTGAGCGGGTCGAGGCCCCGCAGGACGCCGGCCCGGATCAGGTGCTCGACGTACGGCTCCACCCACGACGCGACCGGCAGGTACAGGTTGCTCTCGACGCCCGCCGGCGGCTCCGCCGCGGTCGGCGGCGCCTTGGGGACGAGGTCGTGCGCCGGCACCGCCGGGGGGACGGTGTCCGACGCTGGCGCCCCGGGCGGCGCCTTGGGCACGAGGTGCGGCGGCGGCGGCGTGTCGGCCGGCATGCGGGGCGGCGTCTTGGGAATCAGGTGCCGCGCGCGGGCGGCCGCGGTGTCCGACGGCGGAGCGGGACGGAGCGTGTCGTTCTGTGCGGCCAGCGGCGCGGCCGCGCCGAGCGCGAGCAGAGAGGCGAGCAGATAGCGACGCATGGCGGCGAATATGTGAGGGGGCCGGGCTCAGGGGCTAGGGACTGGGGTTTGGGGCTAATCCCCAAACCCCTCGCACGGGGATATCTATCCTCGCGTGCGCAGGCGCCCTTCGCCGCTCCTCGTCATGCTCTTCTCGGTCCTCGCCATGTCCTGGGCCGCGCCGCTCATCCGGCTGTCGGGGGCGCCGCCGCTCGCGATCGCGGCGTGGCGCCTCACCTTCGCCTCGCTGCTCCTGGGTCCGGCATTCGTCCTGTCCGGCGCGCGGGGGGAGTGGGCGCGCCTGGCGGGCCGGAGCCGCGGCATCGCCGCGCTCGCCGGCGTGCTCCTCGCGCTGCACTTCGCCTCGTGGATCACGTCGCTGCGCCTGACGAGCGTCGCCGCGTCCGCGGTCCTGGTCTCGCTGTCGCCCGTCTTCGCCTGGCT
>DASPSV010000162.1:0-21920 GCA_035623755.1 Gemmatimonadales bacterium | reverse complement strand
TGGCTGGACTAGCGGCGGGAGCGGGCGGGCGGCGCCGGCGGGCGGGCGGCGAATCCCCCGCCCCCGTACCTACGTAAGGACACCATGATCCTTCCGACCCTGATCCTCAGCGGCGCCGCGCTCGTGGGCGGCTTCAGCTGGACGAAAGGCTTCGTCCGCCGGCGCCTCCGGTTCGTGGACGCCGTGCACTCCCGGCCCGCGCCGTGGATCGCCGGGGGGGTGGCGGCCCTCGTCGCGACGCCGCTCACCCTGCTGCCCCTCGTGACCGGGCTCACCGCCGTCGCCCTGGGCGTCGGCGTGGGCTTCGGGGTCAAGGCCGGCCAGGCCGACCGGCTGCTCCCGCCGGGGGACTAGCGGCGGGACGGCAGTCCTTCACACCAGCTGCCGCAGCACGTACTCCAGGATCCCGCCGTGGCGGTAGTAGTCCACTTCCTTCGGCGTGTCGATGCGCACCGTCGCCCGGAACTCCCGCGTGCCCGCGGGGCCCTTCGCGCGGACGGTGACCTTCTTGGAGCCCTCGAGCGCGGCCGCGACGCCCACGATGTCGAAGGTCTCCTCGCCGGTGAGGCCCAGCGACTCCGCCGTCTGGCCGGCCTCGAGCTGCAGGGGCAGCAGGCCCATCCCCACCAGGTTGCTGCGGTGGATCCGCTCGTAGCCCTCGGCGATCACGGCCCGGACGCCCAGGAGCCGCGGCCCCTTCGCCGCCCAGTCCCGCGAGCTGCCGGCGCCGTATTCCTTCCCGGCCAGGATCACCAGCGGCACGCCCTCCGCCCGGTAGCGCTCGGCCGCGTCGTAGATGCTCAGCTGGGCGCCGTCGGGCAGGTGGCGGGTGACGCCGCCCTCCACGCCCGGCACGAGCCGGTTGCGGATCCGCACGTTGGCGAAGGTGCCGCGCACCATCACCTCGTGGTTGCCGCGCCGTGAGCCGTACGAGTTGAAGTCCTTCACCGCGACGCCGCGCTCGGTGAGGTAGCGGCCGGCGGGCCCGTCCTTGCGGATGGATCCCGCCGGCGAGATGTGGTCGGTCGTGATGCTGTCGGCGAGGAACGCGAGCACCCGCGCGCCGGTGATGTCGCCCACCGGGCCCGGCGTGCGGGGCATCGCGTCGAAGTAGGGCGCGCGCCGGATGTAGGTGGACGCCTCGTCCCACGCGTACCGCTCGCCGTCGGGCACCGGCAGGCCCCGCCAGCGCTCGTCGCCCTCGAACACGGCGGCGTACTCCTTGCCGAACATGTCGGCCTTGAGCGCGCGCTCGACCGTCTCCGCGACCTCGCGGGCCGTGGGCCAGACGTCCTTGAGCAGCACCGGCCGCCCCTCGCGGTCCTGCCCCAGCGGCTCGGTCATCAGGTCGATGTCCATCCGCCCCGCGAGCGCGTACGCGACCACCAGGGGCGGGCTCATCAGGTAGTTGCCCCGCACCTCCGATTGGATGCGCCCTTCGAAGTTGCGGTTCCCCGAGAGCACCGACAGCACGACCAGCTGGCCGGCCTTGATGGCGGCCGACACCGGCTCGGGCAGCGGCCCGCTGTTGCCGATGCAGGTGGTGCAGCCGTAGCCGACGAGGTGGAACCGCAGCTGCTCCAGGTACGGCGTGAGGCCCGCCTGGGCCAGGTAGTCGGTGACGACCTTCGAGCCGGGCGCGAGGCTGGTCTTGACCCACGGCTGGCTCCTGAGCCCGCGCTCCACCGCCTTCTTGGCCAGCAGTCCGGCCGCGACCATCACCGAGGGGTTGGAGGTGTTGGTGCAGCTGGTGATCGCGGCGATCACGATCGAGCCGTGCCGCAGCACGTGCCGGCCGCCGTTCACCGCCACCGGGGCCTCGCCGGGCCCCGTGCCCTGCACCAGCGTCGGCAGCGCCTCGGCCCACGCGGCCTTGGCCCGCTTGAGCCCGATCCGGTCCTGCGGCCGCCGCGGCCCTGCCAGGCTCGGCTCCACGCTCGCCAGATCCAGCGCGAGCGTGTCGCTGAAGACCGGCTCCGGCGCGCCCGGCGCGTGGAACAGGCCCTGCTCCTTCGCGTAGGCCTCGACCAGGGCGACGCGCCACTCCGGCCGCCCCGTGAACCGCAGGTACCGGAGCGCTTCGGCGTCGATGGGGAAGATGCCGCAGGTGGCGCCGTACTCCGGCGCCATGTTGCCGATGGTCGCGCGGTCCGCGACCGGGAGCGTCGCGACGCCGGGCCCGAAGAACTCCACCAGCTTTCCCACCACGCCCTTCTTGCGCAGCATCTCCGTGACGGTCAGCACCAGGTCCGTCGCCGTGGCGCCCTCGGCGAGCTGCCCGCTCAAGCGCACGCCCACGACCTGCGGGATCAGCATGGTCATCGGCTGGCCGAGCATCGCGGCCTCCGCCTCGATGCCGCCGACGCCCCAGCCGAGCACGCCGAGGCCGTTGACCATCGTGGTGTGGGAGTCGGTGCCGACCAGCGTGTCGGGGTAGGCCTGCGGCCGCGCGTCGTCGGTCGTGAACACGACCCGGGCCAGGTGCTCGAGGTTGACCTGGTGCACGATGCCGGTGTCGGGCGGCACCACCCGGAAGTTGCGGAACGCGCGCTGGCCCCAGCGCAGGAACGCGTACCGCTCCCGGTTGTGCTCGAACTCGAGGCCGGCGTTCTCCTGGAAGGCGGTGGGCGCGCCGAACGCGTCCACCTGCACCGAGTGGTCGATCACCAGCTCCGCGGGCAGCAGCGGGTTGATGCGCCGCGGGTCGCCGCCCAGGCGCCGCACCGCGTCGCGCATCGCCGCCAGGTCCACGACCGCCGGGACGCCGGTGAAGTCCTGCAGCAGCACCCGCGCGGGCATGAAAGCGATCTCGTGCGACGGCGCGGCGGCGGGCTCCCACCGCGCGAGCGCCTCGACGTCGCCGCGTCGCACGGCCGCGCCGTCCTCGAAGCGGAGCAGGTTCTCGAGCAGGATCTTGAGGGAGAACGGGAGCCGGCCCACCGCCAGGCCGGCCTTCTCGAGCGCGTCGAGCCGGTGGATCTCGTACGACCGGTCGCCGACCCGCAGCGCGGCCCGGCTGCCGAAGGAATTGACGCTGGTCATGGCCGCAATATCGCGGGGCCGCGCCGGCTAACGCCACCCGCCCAGCATCGTCTACCCATCAGCCGTATCTCCTGTCGTGGGCTTGCGAGGTCGAGGTCCGATGCGCCGTTCCGTCCTGCTGCTGTCCGTCGCCGTCGCGGCGCTCGCCGTCGCGGCGCCGCCGCGCGCCTCGGCGCAGGCCATCGCCGGCACCGACATCATCACCGGCACCATTCTCAGCGACGACGGCACCCCGGTCCCGGACGCGAGCGTCGAGGCGTACTCGCTCGAGACGCAGGTCACGCGCCGCGCGCGCACCGACGCCCGCGGCCGGTTCACGATCCTCTTCCCGGACGGCGGCGGGCAGTACCGGATGAGCGTGCGGGTGCTGGGCATGAACCCGCGCACCGCCCTCATCATGCGGGACGCCGACGAGGACCGGCTGGTGTGGAACGTCCAGCTGCAGTCCAGCCCGGTGACGCTCGAGCCGGTCAACGTGAACGGCGGGCCGCTGCTCCGGGGCGGAGACGGCCCGACGCCCGGCTCGACCGAGCGCGTGCTCACGCCCGACCAGCTCGCCCGCCTGCCCATTGATCCGTCCGACCTCGCGTCCCTGGTGTCGCTGGTGCCGGGCGTGCTCCCGATCGCGGGCTCGGACTCGACCGCGTCGGCCTTCTCGGTGGCCGGCCTCGGGCCCGACGCGAACGCCGTCACGCTCGACGGCCTGCTGTTCGGCAACACCACGGTGCCGCAGGAAGGCCTGCGGCAGACGCGCGTCGTCACCAGCACCTACGACGTCTCGCGCGGCCAGTTCTCGGGCGGGCTCGTCGCCTCCACCACCCGCAGCGGCAGCAACGTGGTGCAGGGCTCGTGGACGGGCCAGCTCCGCAACGAGAATCTCGCGGTGGACGCGGGGGACTCCCCGTACACCGAGGGCTACACCCAGAACCAGCTGAGCGGCGGCATCGGCGGCCCGATCGTCAAGGACCGCGTGTTCGTCTTCGCCTCCGGCATGGCGCGGCTCCGCGCCGACCCGCAGCAGACGCTGTTCAGCGCGAGCGCCGCCGACTTCACGCGCCTGGGCGTGGCACCCGACTCCGTGGCCCGGTTCCTCAAGCTCGCGGATTCGCTGGGGGTGCCGCTCTACAGCGTGCCGGGCGCCGCCACGCGCGCGAGCAACAACCTGTCCGGGCTGGTGCGCCTCGACTTCGTGCTGAGCAACGCGCACACCCTGACCCTGCGCGGCAACTGGAACGGCACCAGCCAGAACCCGGCGCGGGTCGGCACCCTGGCGCTGCCGCAGTCCGGCGGCGACCTGACGAACGCGGGCGGCGGCCTGATGGCCACGCTCACCTCGCACTTCGGCGCCACGTTCCTCAACGAGCTGCGCGGCTTCTACCAGGGCGCGACCAACAACGGCGACCCGTTCAGCCTCACGCCCCAGGCGCGCGTCCAGATCGCCTCCGCGCTGCCGGACACCACGACGAGCGTGACCACGCTGGTCTTCGGGGGCAACGCGGGCCTGCCGTCGCACGCGACCAGCTCGAGCTTCGAGGGCTCCGACGAGATCTCGTGGCTGCCGGGCTCCGGCAGCCACCGGATCAAGGTGGGCGGCAGCTGGCTCACCGAGCGCTCCGACAACCTGCTCGGCGGCGACGAGTACGGCACCTTCACCTACAACTCCCTGGGCGCGCTGGCGGCCGACTCGCCGGCCACCTACCGCCGCACCCTGGGCATCACCGAGCGCCGCTCCTACGACCAGCAGTGGGGCGCGTACGCCGGCGACGTGTGGATGGCGACCCGGGGGTTTCAGCTCACCTACGGGTTGCGGCTCGAAGGCTCGTCGTTCGGCGATCCGCCCGCGTACAACCCCGCCGTGGACTCGGCCTTCGGCGTGCGGACCGACCGGATCCCGTCCGAGGTGCACCTGAGCCCGCGGGCCGGATTCACCTGGACCCTGGGCAGCGCGCCGCCGAGCGAGTTCCGCGCCTTCCAGCCCGCGACCTGGGTGATCCGCGGCGGGGTCGGCGAGTTCCGCAACCAGGCGCCGACCAGCCTCGTCGCGCAGGCCCGCGCGGCCACCGGGCTGCCGCAGAGCACCACCCAGCTGTTCTGCGCGGGGCCGGGCGTTCCCTCGCCGGACTGGGGAGGCTACTTCGCCAGCCCCGACTCGATCCCGATCGCCTGCACCACCTTCGGCGGACCCCTGCCCGGCTCGCAGGGCGCCCCGACCGTGACGGCGCTGGCGCCCGGCTTCCAGACGCCGCGCGCGTGGCGCAGCTCGCTGAGCGTCGAGCGGCGTCTCACGCCGCTGCTCCGGCTGTCGGTCGAGGGGAGCTACGCCGAGGGCGTCGCGCAGACCGGTTACGAGGACCTCAACCTCGCCGGGACCCCGCAGTTCACCCTCGCCGCCGAGGGCAACCGCCCCGTCTACGTGCCGGCGAGCGCGATCATCCCGGGCACCGGCGTGCCGAGCTTCGTGGCGTCGCGCCGCGACACCTCGTACGGGGCGGTCATCCTCGCCGAGTCGAACCTCCACACCCGCGCCGAGCAGGTCACGGCCACGCTCGGCGGCGTGTGGGGCCCCGGGATCGTGTTCTCCGCCTCGTACACGTGGCAGCACGCCGAGGCCCAGCAGACCGGGATCCGCGGCTCCACGGCCGGCGACCCGAACACCGTGGAGTGGGCGCCCAGCGACTTCGGGCGCGAGCACAGCTTCCTGCTGACGGTGACCTACCCCTTCTCGACCGCGCTGGAGATCACGTCGATCGGGAGGCTCACCTCGGGCACGCCGTTCACGCCGATGGTGGGCGGTGACGTGAACGGCGACGGCCTGCGGAACGACCGCGCCTTCATCTTCGCGCCGGGGAGCGGCACGCCGGTCGCGCAGGCGATGCAGCGCCTGCTCGCCTCGGCCTCGCCGTCGGTGCGCGACTGCCTCCAGCGGCAGATCGGGACCGTCGCGGGACCCAACTCCTGCCTCGGGCCGTGGCAGGGCACGATCGACTTCCAGATGAACTGGCGGCCCGCCTTCTGGGGCCTCAACCACCGGCTCCAGGTCTCGGTGGTCACCTACAACTTCCTCCGCGGCCTCGACGAGCTGCTGCACGGCGTGAACGGCGCGCAGGGCTGGGGGCTGCAGACCCGGCCCGACGGGACCCTGCTCTACGTCAGCGGCTTCGATCCGTCCACCAACAGCTACCAGTACCAGGTGAACGAGCGGTTCGGCGCCACGTACGGTTCCGCCACGGCGTACCGGCCCCCGTTCCAGATCGGCTTCCAGATCCGGCTTACCGTCGGGCCCGACCGCGTGCGCCAGGCGCTGGACGCCATGCGCGGCGGCGTGCGCGGCGGGTTCGCGGGCTTCGGCGGCGCGGGCGGGTTCGGCGGCTTCGGCGGCGAGGGCGGCTTCCGGCCGCAGCTCTCGGCCGCGGCCCTGGTGGCGCGCATCGACTCGGCGCTGCCCAACCCGGCCGGCGTGGCGCTCGACCTGCGCGACTCGCTCCAGCTCGACTCGAGCCAGGTCGTGTTGCTCACGCCGATCCGCGACTCGCTGGCCGCGCGCAACCAGGTCCGGGTGGACTCGCTGCGCCGCGTGCTCGAGCGCCTCGGCGACAGCCCGGCCCCGAGCCAGCTGATCGGTCTGATGCCGCAGCTGCGACCGCTGTTCCAGGCCGCCCGCGACGACGTGGCGCACGCCATCGTCGACGTGCACGCCGTGCTGCGCGAGGAACAGTGGCAGCGGCTGCCCGCGTCGGTGCGCGAGTTCCAGTCCACGCTGTTCCGCCGCTTCCAGGGAGCGGGCGGGGGGCCCGCGCGGCCGTAGCGCCGCTCGGCCCGGGGGCGCCGCCGGCGCTCCCGGGCCGGCCCGGGGTGCGCTAGCTTCCCGCACCCTGCCGGAGGGCGGCGTGACCGCGAGACCGTCGGACTACCAGCCCAGGATCGATCACACCGAGTACCTCGCCGTCCCCGAGGCGGGCCCCGACGCCCGCATCGAGGTCGGCGTGCTGTTCGTCGGCGCCGGCCCCGCCGGCCTGGCGGGGGCCATCCGCCTCGCGCAGCTGCTCGAGTCCGCGCCCGAGGTGAAGGAGCGGCTGGGCGAGGTGCCGGTCGCGGTCGTGGAGAAGGGCAAGTATCCGGGCGCGCACCTGGTGTCGGGCGCGGTCGTGAACCCGGTCGCCTTCCGCGCGCTGTTCCCCGACGTCGCCGAGTCCGCGCTCCCGTTCCGGAGCCCGGTGCGCGGCGAGGCCCTGTACCTGCTCACCCCGCGCGGGGCGCTGCGCGCCCCGCTCATGCCGCCCACGATGCGCAATCACGGCAACTGGGCCGCCTCGATCAGCGAGATGGCCCGCTGGCTTGGCGAGCGGGCCGAAGCGGCGGGCGTGACGATCCTCACCGAGACCGCCGCCGCGAAGCTGCTCGTCCGCGACGGCGCGGTGCGCGGCGTCCTCACCGGAGACAAGGGCCGCGGGCGCGACGGGAGCCCCGAGGCCAACTTCGAGCCGGGGGCAGAAATCCTCGCGGGGACGACCGTGCTCGCCGAGGGCGTGAACGGCCACCTCGCGGCGGCGCTCGACCGGCACTTCCACGTGGCCGGCCGCAATCCCCAGGTCTACGCGCTGGGCGTCAAGGAAGTGTGGGACGTGCCGCGGCCGCTGGACCGCGTCATCCATACCATGGGATGGCCGCTGCGCTGGGGACGCGCGGCCGCCGAGTTCGGCGGGAGTTTCCTCTACCCGATGGGCGAGCGGCAGGTCGCCGTCGGGCTCGTGGTCGGCCTCGACTACACCGACGCCTCCCTCTCGGTGCACGACCTGCTCCAGGAGCTGAAGCTCCACCCGCTGGTGCGGCCAATCCTGGAGGGCGGCAGCCGCGCGGAGCACGGGTGGGGCGCGAAAGCGATTCCGGAAGGCGGGTTCTACGCCCTGCCCGGCCGGCTCAGCGTGCCGGGCGCCCTGCTCACCGGCGACTCGGCGGGCTTCGTCAACGTGCCGGCCCTGAAGGGCATCCACTACGCGATGTGGTCGGGGATGCTCGCGGCCGAGGCGATCTTCGCCTGCCTCAAGGAAGGACGCGACCCGCAGCTCCTCGGCGCGCTCGCCGGCTACGACGCCGCGGTGCGCCGGAGCTTCATCTGGGGCGACCTCTACCGCGTGCGCAACATGCGCCAGGCCTTCGGCGCGGGGCTGCTGCCGGGCGCGGCGCTGGCGGGCCTGATGACGCTGACGCGCGGCGCCTTCCCCGGCGGTCGCTTCGGCGCCGAGCCCGACGCGCTGCGGCCCGTTGCGCCGCTCCCGCGCCGCTACCCGAAGGCGGACGGCAGGCTGACCTTCGACAAGCTCTCCAGCGTGTACGCGAGCGGGAACCGGACCCGCGACACGCAGCCGAGCCACCTGCTCGTCAAGACCGACGTGCCGGAAGCGCTGGGCACGGCGTGGATCAACATGTGCCCGGCCGGCGTCTACGAGTGGGTGACCGACGAGAGCGGCGGGAAGAAGCTGCGCGTCAACGCGCCCAACTGCGTGCAGTGCGGGGCGATCAGTGCGAAGGGCGGGCGCCTCACGCCGCCCGAAGGTGGCTCGGGGCCCGAGTATACGGTGACGTGAGAGGCAGGGTGTAGGGTGTGAGGGCGTAGGGTGTAGGGCGTGCACCCCTAGACCCTACACCCTACACCCGTCTTACACCCTGCTCGCTATCAAGAACGCCACCTGCTCGAGGAACTTCCGGTCCCCCTCCCCGAACGCCGCCTTCACGTCCGAGTCGATGTCGATCTCGCCCAGGACCTGCGTCCCCCGCATCACCGGCACGACGATCTCGCTCCGCGTCTCCAGGCTGCAGGCCAGGTAGGCGGGATCGGCGCTGACGTCGTCCACCTGCACCGTCTGTTTCTCGCGCGCCGCCCGCCCGCAGATGCCGAGACCCACCGGGATGCGGACGTGCTCCGTCGGACGTCCGCGGTACGCCCGCAGCACCAGCGTGTCGCCGTCCAGCCAGTAGATGTAGACGCCCGTGTAGTGCGAGAACCGCGACTGCAGCGCGGCGACGACACGCTCGAGCACGGCGTCGAGGGGCTCGCGGCCGGCGCCCGCCGCCAGGGCAAGCACCGCGTGCCGGGCGTCGGAGGGGGGAGAGGGGACGGTGGCCACGAAGGGAAGATACTCACACCCTACACCCTCACACCCTACACCCGGCTGTGATGCGAGTGGGTGTAGGGTGTAAGGGTGTAAGGGTGTAGGGTGTAGGGTGTAGGGTGCGAATCCGCTACGCCGCTGCCTTCACTCCCTCCACCTGCTTCACCAGCTCCACCTCGATGCCGATCTCGACCGTCTCGCCCACCAGCACGCCGCCGGTCTCGAGCAGCTGGTTGTACGTCAGGCCGAAGTCCTTCCGGTCGAGCACGGCACGGGCGCTGAAGCCGGCCCGCACGCCGCCCCAGGGATCCTTCGCGCTCCCGGCGTACTCGGCATCGAGCACCACCGGCCTGGTGACGCCGTGCATGGTGAGGTCGCCCGTGATCTTCAGCGCGCCCTCGCCCGCCTTCTCGACCTTGCGGCTCTTGAAGGTGATCGTCGGGAAGCGCTCCACGTCGAAGAAGTCTCCCGACCGGAGGTGCGCGTCGCGCTGATCCACGCCCGTGTTGACGCTGCCCGCGTCGATCGAGACCTCGACCGACCCGCCGGCCGGGTCCTTCTCGTCCATCGCGAGCGTCCCATCCCACTTCGTGAACCGGCCCCGCACCTTCGACACGACCATGTGGCGCACCGTGAAGTTCACGCTGGAGTGCACCGCGTCGAATGCCCACTTCTGGTTGCTGGACTGCATGGCCTTACCCTCCTCGTTGCGTTGACTGCGTTGTACCTCTAGACACTAATCGTGATAACGGATATCGGTTCATCAAAAAAGTGTCACTGCGCGCTCGAACGTGCCTCGTCGAGCAGGTCCGCCAGCTGCCGCAGCCGGTCCTGGCCCATGTGGCTCAGGACGCGCCGTTGCTCCGAGGTCAGCGGCCCCTGCAGCTCGCTGAGCACCGCCAGTCCTGCCTCGGTGATCCGCGTCGTCACCACGCGGCGATCCTGTCCGTCCCGGGCTCGAGCGGCGAATCCCCTCGTCTCCAGCCGGTCCAGGAGCCTGGTCAGGTCGGGATCCCGGGTCACCATGCGCTCGGCGATTTCCCCGCACGAAAGGCCGGGAGCACCGGCACCCCGGAGGATGCGGAGCACGTTGTACTGCGTGGACGAGAGACCCGCGGCCTTGAAGACGCCCGCGAAGCCGCGCTGCATGGCATCCGCCGTGTGCGCCAGCCCGACCAGCACCTCCTCCTCGAGGGTCAGGAAGGGCCGGGTCTGCTTGATCTCGTCCTGCAGGCGACGTGTCATGAGGTACATCTTATTCGTTATCACGACAAATGTCAAGAGGCATATGTCAGGCTGGCTCGACCATGGTCCGGATGACCATTGACATCGTTTGATAGCGATATTACTATCTCACTATGGCTACCACCACCATGCGCCAGGCGCCGCTCGACCCTCGCGTCCTGGCTGAAGCGGCGGAGATGGTCAGGGTGCTCGGCCACCCGGTGCGGCTCCGGATCGTGGAGCTGCTCGAGGCGGGCGAGCAGACGGTGACGCAGCTGCAGGGGTGCCTCGAGGCTCCCCAGGCCCTGGTCTCGCAGCAGCTGGCCCGCATGCGGTCGGCCGGCATCGTGGCGGGCCGCAGGGCCGGGTCGAACGTCTGGTATTCGATCGCGGACGCGCGGGTGGTGCGGATGCTCGACTGCCTGCGGCACTGCGATCTCCCGGCCGGCGAGGCCGCGCAACGCCCGGAGGCCCAGCAGTGAGCGGAGCCGTGACGGACATCGCCTACGGCTTCGCGGCCGAGGTGCCGGTGGGCTACGACCGCGCGGTCGAGCTCACGCGCGCCGCGCTCGCCGAGCGCGGTTTCGGGGTCCTGACCGAGATCGATGTTCGGGCGACCCTCCAGAAGAAGCTCGGCGCCGAGTTCAGGCCGTACGTCATCCTTGGTGCCTGCAACCCGCCGATCGCCCACCGCGTGCTGACGAGCGAGCTGCCGGTCGGGCTCCTGCTGCCGTGCAACGTGATCGTCTACGCGGGCGAGCGGCCCGGGACCAGCGTGGTGGCCGTGCTCGACCCGGTCGTGCAGCTGGGCGTGACCGGCCGCGAAGACATGAAACCCATGGCGACCGAGGCGCGCGACCTGCTCCTGCAGGCGCTGGAGCGCGTGCGCGAGACGGCCGCCGACACCACCATGACACCGAAAGGGCATTGAACCGTGAAGGACGTGACCGTGGTGACCGATGCCAGCTTCGAGGCCGACGTGCTGAAGGCCGCCGGCCCGGTGCTGGTCGATTTCTGGGCCCCCTGGTGCGGGCCGTGCCGGGCCGTGGCGCCGGTGCTGGAGAAGGTGGCCGAGCTGTACGCCGGAAGGGTCCGCGTGGCGAAGATGAACGTGGACGAGAACCCGGTGGTGTCGCAGGCCTACGGCATCCGCAGCATCCCGACCGTCGCCCTGTTCAAGGACGGCGACGTGGTGGACGGGGTGCTCGGCGCCGCTCCCCTGCCCTACTTCACCGAGATGCTCGACAAGCACGTCGGCAAGGGCGCGGCGGAGGTCAAGAGCGCATGAAGCCCGTCACCGTCACCTGGGACGGCGGGGTCCGTTTCACCGCCGACGTCCGCGGCCACAAGATCTCCGTGGATCAGCCGCCGCAGGGCGGCGGCCGGGATTCGGGGCCGATGCCGCTGGAGCTGATGCCGGCGGCGCTGGGCACCTGCGTGGCGCTGTTCGTCCAGCAGTTCCTCGTCACGCGGGGGCTCGATCCGGCCGGGATGTCGGTGCAGGTGTACACGGCACCGGAGTCCAATCCGCACCGGATCGGGCGTTTCGAGGTGGCCGTGAGCGTGCCGCGCGGCGTCCCCGAGCAGTACCGCGACGCCGTGGTGCGGGCGGCCGAAAGCTGCACCGTCCACCACACGCTTTCGCACCGGCCGGAGATCGCCGTGGAGCTTCTCGAGGCCGCGGCGACCGCCTAGCCCCAAGTGCGTCAGGAAGCCGGCGGCACCGTGCGCCGCCGGCTTCGCCGTATCTCCTTCCGCCACAACCCGTTAGCAAGTCCCTGCCGGCTCCCCGGCAATAGGAACGCATCTTGCGCTACTCGGTGCGCGGTGACGCTGCTCTGAGCGACGCCCAACCCGGGTGTCGCCGACCTGCGAGCGGGCGCGCCACGGAGAGACCATGGGCAAGCAGACGCTGACGATCGACGGCAACGAGGCGGCCGCACGGGTCGCCTACCAGCTCAACGAAGTGATCGCCATCTACCCGATCACCCCGTCGTCGCCGATGGGCGAGTGGTCGGACCAGTGGGCGTCGGAGAAGCGCCCCAACCTGTGGGGCACGATCCCCACCGTGGTGGAGATGCAGAGCGAGGGCGGCGCGGCCGGCGCGCTGCACGGCTCCCTGCAGACCGGCTCGCTGTCGACGACCTTCACGTCGTCGCAGGGGCTGCTGCTGATGATCCCCAACATGTACAAGATCGCGGGCGAGCTGACGAGCACCGTGTTCCACGTAGCGGCGCGCTCGCTGGCGGCGCAGGCCCTGTCCATCTTCGGCGACCACAGCGACGTGATGGCGACGCGGGCGACGGGCTACGCGCTGCTGTCGTCCAACTCGATCCAGGAGGTGACCGACCTCGCGGCGATCGCGACGGCGGCCACGCTCGAGTCGCGGGTGCCGTTCGTGCACTTCTTCGACGGCTTCCGGACCTCGCACGAGGTGGCCAAGATCGAGGCGCTGACGCCCGAGCAGCTGCGCGCCCTGATCGACGACGAGACGGTGCGCGCGCACCGCGCGCGGGCGCTCTCGCCCGACCACCCGGTGCTCCGCGGGTCGGCGCAGAACCCGGACGTCTACTTCCAGGCCCGCGAGGCGGTGAACCCGTACTACCTGGC
Organism: Gemmatimonadales bacterium; assembly: GCA_035623755.1. GTDB lineage: Bacteria > Gemmatimonadota > Gemmatimonadetes > Gemmatimonadales > JACORV01 > Fen-1245. The sequence goes on along the minus strand of DASPSV010000162.1, from coordinate 8,934 downwards.
GTGCCCGGGGGTCGTGCAGCGGGTGATGGACCGCTTCGCCAAGGTGGTGGGACGGTCCTACCACCTGTTCGACTACGTGGGCGCGCCGGACGCCGAGCGGGTGATCGTGCTGATGGGCTCGGGGGCGGAGGCGGCCCACGAGACGGTGGACTACCTGGTCGGCAAGGGCGAGAAGGTCGGCATGCTGAAGGTCCGGCTGTTCCGGCCGTTCGCGGTCCGCGCGTTCGTGGACGCCCTGCCGAAGTCGGTGGAGGCAATCGCGGTCCTCGACCGCACCAAGGAGCCGGGGAGCGCGGGCGAGCCGCTGTACCAGGACGTGCTCACCGCCCTGGCCGAGACGATGAGCGGCGCGGAGCCGCCGTTCACGCGTTTCCCGCGGGTGATCGGGGGCCGCTACGGGCTGTCGTCGAAGGAGTTCACGCCCGCGATGGTGAAGGGCGTGTTCGACGAGCTGGCCGCGACGGAGCCCCGCAACCACTTCACCGTGGGGATCGAGGACGACGTCACCAACACCAGCCTCAGGTACGACCCCGACTTCTCGACCGAGGATCCCGGCACCGTGCGGGCGCTGTTCTTCGGGCTCGGCGCCGACGGCACGGTGAGCGCGAACAAGAACTCGATCAAGATCATCGGCGAGGGCACCGACAACTACGCCCAGGGCTACTTCGTGTACGACTCGAAGAAGTCGGGCACGATGACGACTTCGCACCTGCGGTTCGGCCGGAAGCCGATCCGCTCCACCTACCTCGTGACCCGCGCCAACTTCGTCGCGGTGCACAACTTCACCTTCCTGGAGCGGAACGACCTCCTGGCCCCGGCGGAGCCCGGCTCCGCGGTGCTGCTCAACACGCCCTTCGGCCCGGACGAGGTGTGGGACCGGCTGCCGAAGAAGACCCAGCAGCACATCGTCGAGCGGCGGCTCAAGCTGTACGTGATCGACGGGCTCAAGGTGGCGCAGGGCGCCGGGCTCGGCGGCCGGATCAGCACGGTGATGCAGACCTGCTTCTTCGCCATCAGCGGCGTGCTGCCGAAGGACGAGGCGATCGCGGCGATCAAGCACGCGATCGAGAAGACCTTCGGCAAGCGCGGCGAATCGGTGGTGAAGAAGAACTACGCCGCGGTGGACGCGGCGCTGGCCCAGCTGCACGAGGTGAAGGTGCCGGCGAAGGTGACCAGCACGTTCGACCTGCAGCCGCCGGTGCCGGCGGAGGCGCCCGAATTCGTGCAGAAGGTCACGGCGGAGATCATCGCGGGCCGGGGCGACCTGCTCCCGGTGAGCGCGCTCCCGGACGACGGCACCTATCCCACCGCGACCACGCAGTGGGAGCGGCGCAACATCGCGGTCGAGATCCCGGTGTGGGACGAGAAGATCTGCATCCAGTGCGGCAAGTGCGTGCTGGTGTGCCCGCACGCCGTGATCCGGGCCAAGGTGGTGGACGCGGCCGCCGTCGCGGACGCGCCCGCGACCTTCAAGTCCGCGCCGGCGCGGTGGCGGGAGTTCAAGGACCGCAAGTACCTGCTCCAGGTGGCCCCGGAGGACTGCACCGGCTGCGGGCTGTGCGTCGAGGTGTGCCCGGTCAAGAACAAGAGCGAGGCGAAGCTGAAGGCGATCAACATGCGCCCGCAGCCGCCGCTGCGCGAAACCGAGCGGGAGAACTGGGCGTTCTTCCTCTCCCTGCCCGAGACCGACCGCACCGTGCTCCGGCCCGAGCAGGTGAAGGACGTGCAGCTGTTCCGGCCGCTGTTCGAGTTCTCGGGCGCGTGCTCCGGCTGCGGCGAGACGCCCTACGTGAAGCTGCTGAGCCAGCTGTTCGGCGACCGGGCGGTGGTGGCCAACGCCACCGGCTGCTCCTCGATCTACGGCGGCAACCTGCCGACGACGCCGTGGGCGGTGAACGCCGAGGGGCGCGGCCCCGCGTGGTCCAACTCGCTGTTCGAGGACAACGCGGAGTTCGGGATGGGGATGCGGCTGTCGATCGACAAGCAGGCCGAGTTCGCGCGCGAGCTGGTGCGCCGGCTGGCCGGCCGCATCGGCGAGGGGCTCGCGGACGGGCTGGTCGCGGCGGACCAGTCCTCCGAGGCCGGCATCTCGGCCCAGCGGGCGCGGGTGGCGCAGCTCAAGACCGCGCTGGCCGGCCTGCCGGACGCCGAGGCCCGGATGCTGGAGTCGCTGGCCGACGTCCTGGTCCGCAAGAGCGTGTGGATCGTGGGCGGCGACGGCTGGGCCTACGACATCGGTTACGGCGGCCTCGACCACGTGCTGGCGTCGGGCCGGAACGTGAACGTCCTGGTCCTGGACACCGAGGTGTACTCCAACACCGGCGGCCAGGCGTCGAAGGCCACGCCGCGCGGCGCGGTGGCCAAGTTCGCCGCGGGCGGCAAGCCGAGCGCCAAGAAGGACCTGACGCTGATGGCCATGGCGTACGGGAGCGTGTACGTGGCGCGGGTCGCCATGGGCGGCGACGACGCCCAGACGGTGCGCGCGTTCCTGGAGGCCGACGCGTACGACGGCCCGTCGCTGATCGTGGCCTACAGCCACTGCATCAACCACGGCTACGACATGCTGTACGGCCTCGCGCAGCAGGACATCGCGGTGAAGTCCGGCTACTGGCCGCTGCTGCGGTACAACCCGGCGGCCGCGGCGCAGGGCAAGAACCCGATGACGCTGGACTCGAAGGCGCCCTCGCTGCCGCTGGAGCAGTACACCCGCAGCGAGACGCGGTACACGATGCTCGCGCACAGCGATCCGGACGCCGCCAAGCACCTGGCGGAGCTGGCGCAGCAGGACGTCGCCGCCCGGTGGCGGACCTACAGCTTCATGGCGGAGATGAGCGGTCCGGGGGGCAACGGCGGGAACGGAGGGTCCAAGCCGTGAGCGACCTCTCGACGACGTACCTGGGGCTCGATCTGTCGAGCCCGCTGGTGGCCGGGGCCTCGCCGCTGTGCGAGGACCTGGGCAACCTCCGGCGGCTCGAGGACGCGGGGGCCGCCGCCGTGGTGCTGCACTCGCTGTTCGAGGAGCAGCTGGCGGTGGAGAGCGCCGTGCTCGACCGCGCGCTGTCGGCCGGAACGGACAGCCACGCCGAAGCGATGAGCTACTTCCCCGACCTCCGGAGCTACAACCTGGGGCCGGAGGGCTACCTCGAGCACATCCGGAAGGCCAAGGCCGCGCTCGGCATCCCGGTCATCGCCAGCCTCAACGGCGTCTCCAGCGGCGGGTGGACGGACTACGCGCGCCGGATGGAGCAGGCCGGCGCGGATGCCCTCGAGCTGAACGTGTACTTCATCCCCACCGACGCCCACCTGACGGGCGCGGCGGTGGAGCAGCAGTACGTCGAGCTGGTGCGCGACGTGCGGGGAGCGATCCGCATCCCGCTCGCCGTGAAGATCGGACACCAGTTCACGGCGTTCGCCAACATGGCGCGCCGGCTGGAGGAGGCGGGGGCGGGCGCGCTGGTGCTGTTCAACCGCTTCTACCAGCCCGACCTCGACATCGAGAAGCTCGAGGTGGTGAGCGCCCTGACGCTGAGCCGGCCGTACGAGCTGCTGCTCCGGTTGCACTGGGTGGCGGTGCTGTACGGCCGCGTCCAGGCCGACCTCGCGGTCACGGGGGGCGTGCATGCCGCGCCGGACGTGCTCAAGGCGATGATGGCGGGCGCCAACGTCGCGATGATGACCTCGGCGCTGCTGCAGCGCGGCATCCCGCACCTGAGCGCGGTGAAGCGCGAGCTGGCGGCGTGGATGGACGAGCACGAGTACGAGTCGGTGCACCAGATGCGCGGCAGCCTGAGCCAGCGGTCCACGGCGAACCCGGAAGCATATGAGCGGGCTAATTACGTCCGCGTGCTGAGCAGCTATGCCTTGAAATAGGGCTGTGAGAGGTGAGACGTGAGGGGTGAGACGTTCAAGTGAGAAGTGAGAAGTGAAAAGGCGTGAGAGGTGAGGTCCCTCTCACGCCTTTCGCTTCTCACGCCTTTCTTCTCACGGCTTCTGCCTCTCACCCCTCACGTGAACGTCTCACTCTTCACCCCTCACCTCTCACACTTCTGCCTCTCAGGCTTGCATCGTCTTCAGGAACCCCAGATCAATCCCCCGGGCCCTCATCATCGCCTCCAGCCCCCCCTTGTCCGCCGCCTTCATGTACGCCTCCGCGGGCTCGACCAGCTTCTTCTCCACGACCTCCATCAGCGCGTCGTTGAGCGTGACCATCCCCAGCTTCTTGTTGGTCTGGATCATCGAGGGGATCTGGAAGGTCTTGCCCTCGCGGATGAGGTTGGCGATGGCCGGGATGGCCAGCAGGACCTCGCGCACCGCCACGCGCCCGCCGCCGATCTTCTTGCACAGGATCTGCGCCACCACGCCCTTGAGCGACTCGGAGAGCATCACCCGGATCTGGCTCTGGCGGTCGGCCGGGAACTGATCGATGATGCGGTCCACCGTGGACGCCGCGGTAGTGGTGTGCAGCGTGCCGAACACCAGGTGCCCGGTCTCCGCCGTCTCGATCGCGATCGCCACCGTCTCGAGGTCGCGCATCTCCCCCACCAGCACGATGTCGGGGTCCTCCCGGAGCGCGGCGCGCAGCGCGCGCTTGAACGACTCGGTGTGCAGCGCCACCTGCCGCTGGGTGACCACGCAGCTCTTGCTGGCGTGGACGAACTCGATCGGGTCCTCGATCGTGATGACGTGATCCGTGCGCTTGCGGTTGATGAGGTCGAGCATGGCCGCCAGCGTCGTCGACTTCCCCGATCCCGTGGGCCCCGTCACCAGGACCAGCCCCTTGGTGAGGAAGCACAGCTTCTGGATCTCCTCCGACAGGCCGAGCTCTTCGGCGCTTTGCACCTTGGTCGGGATCACGCGGAACACGGCCGCCGGCCCCTTCCGGTCCCGGAGCACGTTGCAGCGGAACCGGGCCAGGTCGAGGATCTCGTACGCGAAGTCCGTGTCGTTGCTCTCGGCGAACTCCCGGCGGTTGCGGTCCGGCATGATCGAGAAGGCCAGCGCCTCCATCTCCTCGACCGTGAGCGGCTCGTGGCCCTCCACCCGGCTGAGCACGCCCGCCTTGCGGGTGATCGGCGGCTCCCCCACCCGGAGGTGCAGGTCGGAGGACCCGGACTCGACCAGGCGGCGCAGCAGGCCCTGGATGCGCTCCTCCGCCGCCCCCTCGGCCTCGCCCACGACCGCGGCCGCGGCGCGGCGGGGCGCCGCGGGCGGCGCCGCGGCCGGGCTCCTCGCCTCCATCGGCATGGAGATCGCCGCGCTCGAGCGGCGGGGCTTCGCGGGCCCGATCGTGACCACCATGTCGTCGCCCATGTGAACGATCTCGACGTCCACCCGCCGGCCGTCGAGCGCGTAGCCGAAGGCCATGCGCGATTCGGCTTCGAGGTGGTCCCGCATTCCCTCGGGCGCGATCTCCCGCACCAGCGCCAGGATCTTCGGCTTGGTGAGCAGGTCGCGCGTGACCGGGCGGTCCGCGCCGTCCACCGTGAGCATCACGGCGGCGCCGGTGGCGAGCCGCATGCTCGAGGCCTGCTGCTGGAACATCACGTCGATGAACTTGTCGAGTGTCGCCATGCACTCCCTCGGGGTCTCTTAGGGCTGCGGCTTCACCGGCGGCACCGGCTTCGGGGCGGCCGGCGCGGCCGGGCCTGGGGCCGCCGGAGCCGAGCCCGGAGCGGCGGGCGTCGACGGGCCGGCCGCCGGCGCCGGGGGCACCGCAGCCTCCTTCGCCGCCTCCCTGGCCTCCTCGGCGAGCACCCGCGCACGCACGTGCTCCGCCTGCGTCTTGCGCTCCTTCTCGGCCTGGAACGCCTTCTCCTTCTGCTCGTTCTCGTCCGCCACGACCGTCGCCTTGATGGTGCGCTCGATCAGCGACTTGAACGACGCCACGCCGTCCCGCAGCACCCGGCTCTTCATGATCGGGCTGCCGGTCCGCGAGGCCATCACGCCGAGCTGGCCCGCGCTGTCCGCGACGAAGCCGAGGTTGCGCGCCATGGCCTTCTGGCGCAGCTGGCCCAGCTCGCGCGCCAGCTGGGCGGCGTACATGTCGCCGCCCTTCTGCATCGAGGCGAACTGCTCGACCAGCGCCGCGAAGTGGTCCGCTTCCTTGAGGACGACCTCGAGGTACTCGATGGTCTCCGTCGCCTTCGCCGACAGCTTGAACCCCGCCATTCTCGCCTCCGCCCGCGGGCGGGCTAGCCGCCCGCCTGGTCGCAGGTCAGCACCAGCTTCCCGAACACCGTGTCGGTCTCCAGCAGTGTGTGCGCCTCCGCGGCCCGCGCCAGCGGGAAGGTGCGCTCCACGACCGGCCGCACGATGCCGCCTTCCAGCAGCGGCAGCACCTCGGCGACGAAGCGGGCCGTGACGCCGATCTTCTCCTCCAGCGTCCGCGCCCGCAGCACCGTGCCCACCAGCGTGAGCCGCTTGCTCAGCAGCGCGCCGAGGTCGATCGGCGCGCTCCGCCCCCCGGTGAGGCCGACGATGATCATCCGGCCGCCGCGGGCCAGGGCCTGGATGCTCCCCGCGAGCACCGGGCCGCCCACCAGATCCAGGATCACCTCCACGCCCTCGCCCGACGTGCGGCGCTTGATCACGTCCGCGAAGTCCTCGCGGGAGGTGTCGATCGCCACCTCGAGGCCGAGCGCCCGGGCCCGCTCGAGCTTCGCGGCGCTGCGCGAGGTGCCGAAGGTGCGCGCGCCGAGCGACCGGGCGAGCTGCAGCGCGGCCGTGCCGACCCCGCTCCCGACCGCGTGGATCAGCACCCGCTCGCCCGCCCGCAGGCGCATCTGGCGGAACAGGGCGTCGTACGCGGTGATGAACACCTCCGGGACCGCGGCGGCCTCTTCGAACGACCACGCGGCCGGAAAACGCATCGCGACCGCCTCGTTGACGGCGACCGCCTCGGCGTATGCTCCCGAAGCCACCAGCCCCATCACGCGGTCGCCGACCTTCCACGCCCGGACCCCGGCGCCGAGGGCGGCCACCTCGCCCGCGTACTCCATGCCCGGGATGTCGGCGGGCGCGCCGGCGGGCGGCGGATAGTGGCCGCGGCGCTGCAGCACGTCGGCGCGGTTGACGCCCGCCGCGCGGACGCGCACCAGCACCTCGCCGGCGGCGGGATGAGGGTCGGGGACGGAGCGGAGCTGGAGGACGTCGGGGCCGCCCGCTGCGGTAATCACGATGGCGTTCACCGCGAAAGCCCTCCCGTCCCCACCCGTGAGAGGAGAGAGGTGAAACGTGAGACGTTCACGTGAGATGTGAGAAGCGATAGGCGTGAGAAGACGTAGCTCAGCCCCGCGACACCGAAGCACGAGCCTCGCTCACCTCTCACGCCCTTCGACCTCTCACGTCTCACGTGAACGTCTCACGCCTCACCTCTCACCTCTCACACTCACCGAGCGAGTGCTTCACTGAGAACTCGACCATCCAGCCTCTCGAGCGGAACCACCCCCACCAACGCCGCCACCGTCGGCCCCAAATCCGCCACCTGCACCCGGCCCGCGTACCGGCCCGGCTTCACGCCGGGGCCGGCGATGATCAGCGGCACGTGCGTGTCGTCGTCCGTGGGCTGCCCGTGCTGGGCCTCGTCGCCGCTGCCCCACGCCATGTGCGGCTTCAGCGTCACCATCAGCACGGCCGGGACGTCGGGCGGGACCGCGTGCAGCCACCGCCGCGCGACGGCGTCGGTGGCGGTGTCCGCGGCCGCCAGGCTCTCGGGCGTGTCCACCCGCAGTACCTGCGGGTAGCGCCGCATCTCCGCCGCGATCGAGCGCACCACAGAATCCACGTCCACGCCGTGCGACACCAGCCCCGGCCGGTCCACCACCAGCAGGCCGGTCTCGAAGAAGCGGAGCCAGCGGTGCGGCCCGAGCCGCTGCGCCAGGGCCGCGCTGTCGACGCGGAACAGGCCGACGGGATTGAGCCACTGGGCTTCCGGGTGGCCGTGGCGGCTCGCGTACTCCGGGTAGCTGGTCACGCCGTGGTCGGCGGTGACCGAAACGACGTACCCGTCCGGGCCGACCAGCCGGTCGAGCGAGTCCAGGAACGCGCCGAGGTACCGGTCCACGCGCAGCACCTGGTCGTGGATCTCGCGGGAGTCGGGGCCGAACGCGTGCCCGACGTAGTCGGTGGCCGACAGGCTCACGGCCAGGAGGTCGGGGTGCCCCGCACTCCCGAGGCGGAGCTGCGAGACGCCGTCCAGCGCGAGGGCCAGCGTCAGCGAATCCATCCACGGCGTGCCCACCAGCGCGTCCGCGGCGGCGGCGCTGTCGCGGGGCAGCACGTGCGGGAACACGAAGTCCCTGCCGCCGTGCTCGTAGTCCATCGAGTCCGGCTCGGCGTACGCCGCGGCGTCGAGCAGCAGGTCCCAGCGCCGGCCGGGCGCGCGCGCCGGCACCAGGGCGGCGTTGAAGTCCCGCACCCACCGCGGCAGCGAGTCGGCGTAGTAGCGGCTGGTCGTGAACTGGCCCGACTGGTACCAGTAGACCTGCTGGCGCGCGCGACCGACGGGGAGGATGGCGCCCCGATCCTTGCGCGAGACCGAGAGCGCACGCGCGTCGGGCCAGCGGGCCTGCATCCAGTCGAACAGCGCGGTCCCGCGGAACCGCCACGGCGACGCGCCCGGGCCGTTCACGTCGAGCAGCTCGCCGGTCTCGTTGTTGTCCGTGACCCCGAGGCTGTTGCGCACGATGCCGGTGGACCAGGGATTCCGGCCCGACAGCACGGTGGCGTGGCCGGGCGCCGTCTCCGACATCGCGTGGTCCTGGTAGGCCTCCGCGAACACCGCGCCCTGCCGGAGCAGCCGCGCCAGCCCGCCCGAGAGCTGGGGGCGCCAGCGGTCGAGGTAGTCGGCCCGGAACTGGTCGATGGTGATGTGCACCACGAGCCGGGGGGCCGGCCCGCGAGGCGGAGCCTGCAGGACGGCGGCGGCGAGCAGCG
>DASPSV010000154.1:0-4829 GCA_035623755.1 Gemmatimonadales bacterium | reverse complement strand
CCCCTCACGTCAAGCGTGTCTGCGAACACTTTGCCCTGCGGCTGAGGCTGGAGCTTCGGCTTGAGGACGCCGACCGCCCGCGCTGCGCGAAAGACGGGGGGCTGCGCTGCGACAGCTACCGGTTGAGTCACGATCCCTCCGAGCTACGCGACCTGCCGACCACGCCCGCCAGCCGCGGGCCCCCTGCCGACCCGCCGAACGGTCCCTGGAAAGCTGCGGGAGGGGCGTTAGGTCGGCGTTAGGGCAGCGGACCAAGGCGTCTGTAGGCTGGGGGACAGGATGCACAGCCCCGGCGCGGGACGGGCTACTCCCTCCGCCTCGGTGAGCGCGGGCGAACCGGAGCATCGAATGCAGCAAAGAACTGCTTCAGGGACACGCCGATGCGACTCAGGATCGCGGCCAGCGTTTCCAGAGTCACGCCAGACCGCCCCTGCTCCAAACGGCCGACGTATGTCCTATCAACGCCTGCCAGGTGCGCGAGCTTCTCCTGCGAGCTGATCCCGGCTTGAAGTCGCAATTCGCGGACGCGACTGCTATGGACCGGCGTTGGCGGGAGCGTGTGGGAATCGAACCCACCAGGGTCTGCTCAGCAGGCCCCAGCTGGTTTTGAAGACCAGTCAGACCACCAGGCCCGATCCGCCCCCGCGCCAACGTCTCGGCGTCGAAGATGGCCCTGGCCCGGCCGCCGGGTCAACGTGGCGTGACGCCGGGCGGCGGGAGCTACCGCGGTCCGTCGCCCGGACCGTTTGACAGACGCGCGCCCGGGTGGTTGAATGGGGGCCGTCCCACGACCCATCGTCCGCAGGCAAGTCACCCGAGGAGGCGTGCATGCCCGCCATTCCGAGCCTGGCTCCCACCCTGAAGGCGCTGGAGACCGGTCGCGTCATCCGCACCTGGGTCGCCGTCGCGCTGCGCGTCGTGGCCGTCCTCGCCGTCATCGCAGGGCTGGTCGCGGCGTACCGCGCCCTGAAGAGCCTCTCCGAGTCCGGCCAGACCGGCGCCGGCCTGCTGATCGCGGTGCTGATGGTCGTCGCCGTCGCCGCCATGGCGGACATCCTGGTCTACCGCGCCAAGGCCGTCGAGGCGCTGCCCGACTCGAAGTTCACGGTGATCCCGATCTTCTCCCAGCTGCTGCGCAGCCTGGGCGAGATCTACGCGGCCTTCGCCGTCGTGTTCGGCGTCGGCGGGATGCTGTTCCTGTGGATCACCAGGCAGAGCCCGCTCGACCTGATCGGCGTCTTCTTCTCGTGGCTGCCGCACGCCGGAGCCATGGGCGGCGCCGAGGGCTCGTTCATCGGCGGCCTCCTGTTCCTGATCCACATGCTGCTGGTGGGCTTCCTCTCCCTGATCGTGTTCTACGCCGCCGCCGAGGCGAGCATCGCGCTGGTGACCATCGCGCAGAACACCGAGCGGCGCTGACCGCGTCCGGTCCGCGCCCGGAGCTCGAAAGCCAGACCGGCCCCCGCGAGGGGGCCGGCTTGGCGTTCGGGAGCGGCGAGCCGGCGCCCGCGGCGCCGGTCCGGCTCTCAGAGCGACTTCAGGAAGGCGATGATCGCCAGCTGCTCCGTGGCGCTGAGCCCCCGGAAGCGATCCGTCACGTCCTCGGCCTCCCGGCGGTGCCGCAGGATGGCGTCGTGGAAGGTGAACGACGCCTGGTCGTGCATCAGGCGCGGGCGGAAGCGCACGCCCCACAGCGGCGGCGTCCGCAGCTTGTTCCGCGCGCCGAGGATCGTGTCCATCGAGAAGTTCGGCCAGCGGTTCTCGGCGTAGCGGCGGCCGTAGTGCTCGGGCACCGCGATCGCGATGCCGTCGCCGGTGCCGACGTCGTGCAGCAGGAAGTCGCCGAACGGATGGAACACGCGGCCCGCCAGCGGGCCCGTCACGGTGTCCCGGCCGCCGTCGATCACCGTGCCCGCCGCGGCCGTCATCATGCTCCGCACGTGGCAGGTGACGCACCCGATGCTGTCGAACAGCGCCGACCCCCGGAGCGCCGCCGCGGTCGCGGCGAGGATGCTGTCGCGCGCGGGCGCCTTCGTGGCCCGCACGAACCGCGCGAACTTGTCGATGTCCTGCAGCCCGTCCGCGCCCGGCGTGTCGTTCGGCTCCGAGACCGTGTTGCACACGTTGGTGACTTCGTCCGGGAACAGGGTGTTGGTGATGCCCATCTCGTTGACGTAGGCGTCGCCGGAGAAGGAGAGCAGGCTGGCGTGCTGGTCCTTCCAGCCGAAGCGGCCCACGCCGGTCTTCCCCGGCGACTCGACGATCGGCACGAACAGCGCGGTGCCGTGGATCCGGCCGCCGGTCGCGCGCCGCTGCGCGAGGGCGATGCCGATCAGCGTGCTGTCCGGGACCGCCTCCACCAGGCCGTCGCCCAGCAGGTTGAGCGACGCGCGCCGGGTCTGGATCGTGTCCTCGTCGGGGACGCGCTCCTGGATCTCGCTGTCGGGGAAGGTCGCGTTGGGACAGATGGCGCGGTCGTTGACCAGCGTCCGGCCGTGAATCGTGTCGTTGCCCCGCCCGATGGCGATGTCCGGATTGCGGAACCGCCCGTCGGGCCCGAGGTGGCCCACCCGGAGCTCGGTCACCTGGCTGCCGCCGCCCGACGCCGGATTCTGGTGGCACTCGCGACACGACTGCGCGTTGTACACCGGCCCGAGCCCGTCCGCGATCTCCTCCACCTGGTCGAAGGTCGTGCGATCGGCCGCATGCACGGAGTCGCTCACCAGGCCGTTGCTCTTCCCGTCGAATCCCGCGGCCGCCTCGGGCCCGGCGGGCGTGGGCGGCGGGGGCGGCGGGGGCGGCGCGCTGCTGCACGCACCCAGGATGGCCGCAATGACTGCCAAGCCCCACGCGTGGTGGGGACGGTGCCGGCGTGTCATGGGAGTCTCCTCCTGACCTGGTGACGAGGGGGACGAGGCGCAGTCTAACGACGAGAGGGGACGAATTCCATCGGCAAAAGGGCCGCGCCGAGATTTGCGTCCCGGGCTCGCGGCGCGTACGGTGGGAGCCGCGCCCGGGACGGCCGCCGGCCGCCGCGGCGCGTGCTCGAGGATCTCATCGCGCGCCATGCGCGCAGAGAGGAACCACAGCGATGCTCGTTCGAGCCCTGGGGATCGCGCTCGCCGTCCTGCCCGGTCTCGCCGCCCTGCCGGGCGCCACGGCGCGCTCCGACGCGCCGCAGGCTCCCTTCGGCGACGTCACGGTCACGGTGACGCCGATGAAGTACAAGGGCGCGTGCCCGGTCCGCATCCACTTCTTCGGACACGTCGGCGTCACGGTCCATCCGATGGTGTTCAACTGGCACTTCGAGCGCAGCGACGGCGCCAAGGGCCAGCCCAGGGTCATCCGGGTGACGAACCCGAACGCGCAGACCATCGGCGTGCACGACTGGTGGCAGCTCGGAGCCGCGGGCCAGCACCTCCAGGTCTGGGAGAAGCTGTTCGTGGCCTCGGGCAACACGCGCATCGCCTCGAACGAGGCGGACGTCGAGATCACCTGCCGCTGAGGCTCGCCGGCCGCCGGCGCGGACCGGCGTCCCCGGGCCCGGGGGGGGCGCGCCGGCGCGAGGACACCGGCGCCACGCCGCCCCTTCGGGCGGGCTCGCGTTGCGGGACGGGACGCGGGTGGGTATGTATGACCCGATGTCCGCCAAGGACGACGAAGGTCCCGTGAGCGAGGGCGAGGAGCCGGAGCGGCGTGGCGAGCGCCGCCGGCTGTGGGACCGCCGTTCCCCGGATCCGCGGCGCGGCACGGGCACGCCGGGGGGCGCCGACCGGCGCAAGTCGGGCAGCGGCGCGGACCAGAAGCGCCGGACCGGCAAGGACCGGCGCCAGGCCGAGCGGCGCGCCGCGGCGGAGCGGCGCACCAAGGAGCCGCGCCGGCACGACACGCACCGCAGCCCGACGCCCATTCCCTACACCGCCGAGGAAGCGGCCGAGCTACGCGCGCGCTTCGCCGCGCCCGGCCTCGTCACCTGCCCCGCCTGCGGCGCCAGCTTCACCCTCGGGCCCGCTCGGCGCGCCGGCGCCGCGGTCGAGCGCCTGGTCCTGTGCACCGGCTGCGGCCGGGCGGCGGTCATGCACGACACGCCCGCGGCGCGCGTCCTCGTGGTCTCCGACATCGCGCCGCTCCGCAACCTGCTCCGCGACATGCTGGCCAACGCCGGCCACGAGGTGGTCGAGGTGGCCGACGCGGCCGTCGGGCTCGGCGCCTACGAGGCGCTGCCCTCCGACGTGGTGCTCCTCGACGTGGTGGCCTCGGGACGCGTGAGCGCGCCGGAGTTCCTGCAGCGGCTGCGCAAGGCGTTCCCCGACGCGCGGGTCGTCGCCCTGGCGGGCCGGCCGTCGTACGCGGGCGTGGACCCCCGCGAGGTGGTGGAAGGGCTGGGCGCCGTGCCGTCGCTCCGGGTGCCGATCTCCCGGGAGGCGCTGCTCAAGGCGGTGCAGGAAGTCCGCGCCTAGACCGGTGCCGGGCGCCGCGCGGCCCCGGCCGCGGGCGGCGCGCTACAGCTGCGCGATGACGTCGATCTCCACCAGCACGTTCCTGGGCAGGGTCTTCACCGCGACGGTCGAGCGCGCCGGCCGGTGGTCGCCGAACGCCTGGGCGTACACCTCGTTCATGCCGCCGAAGTCGTCCATGTTGGCCAGGAAGACGGTGGTCTTGACCACGTGCCGGAAGCTCGAGCCGGCCTCCTCGAGCACGGCGGCGATGTTCTGCAGCACCCGCTCGGTCTGCGCGCGGATGTCCCCCTCGACCACCTGCATCGTGCCCGGATCGAGCGCGATCTGTCCCGAGGTGAACAGGAAGCCTCCCGCCACGACCGCCTGGCT
>DASPSV010000152.1:0-25457 GCA_035623755.1 Gemmatimonadales bacterium | reverse complement strand
CAGCCTCGTGGTCGAGCCGGGCGCCGTGGTGGCCGCCATCGGGGACGAGGAGAGCGGGGTCGAGGCGCTCGGCCCGCTCGCCCTGGGCCTGTCGGCGCCGCGCGCCGGCGAGGTCGAGGTGTTCGGCGTGCCCATCGCGCTGCTGCCCTACTACGACCTGCTCGGCTTCCGCCGCCACCTGGGCTACCTGCCCCAGGGCGACGGGCTCTTGCAAAACCTCACGCTGAAGGACAACGTGGCGCTGCCGGTGCGCTTCGCCACCGACCACCGCCTCCACGAGGTGGAGGCGCGGGTGTCCCAGCTGGTCGACGACTTCCGGCTGCGCGCGATCGCGGCGCTGCGGCCGGCGCAGGCCACCGAGGAGGACCGGCGCCGCGCGGCGATGGCGCGGGCGGTGGCGCTGAACCCGAAGCTCGTGGTGCTCGAGCTCCCGTTCGTGGGCCTCACCGGCCGGGCGGCGAAGGAGCTCCTGGACCGCGTGCGGCGGAGCGACGACGGGAGCGAGCGGGCGATCCTGCTGACGTCGCGGGACCTGACGCCGGCCGTCCGCGATCTCGTGACGCAGGTGGTGCGCGTGGTGGACGGCGTGGCGGTGGACGACCAGAAGAGGGAATCCGGATGGCGGTGAACGTCCAGCGGACCGACCTGTACGTCGGCATCTTCCTGGTGGCCACGGTCGCCCTGGTGGCCATCGCGCTCATCGCCACCAGCGGCTGGGGCGTGGACCGCTACGACGTCTACGTTCGCACCGACAACGCGCAGGACATCGCGCCCGACACCAAGATCTACCTGCAGGGTCTCGAAGTGGGCCGCGTGGCCTCCATCGCGCCCCGGCCGATGGCCGGCGCGGGGCGGCTGGAGTTCATCCTCCGGCTCCGGCTGGTGGACCGCTTCCCCGACGGGACGCCGCTCCGGCTGCCGCGCGGGACGTACGCGCAGGTCACCGGCGGCCTGCTGGGGGGCTCGCAGCTCGCGCTCAACGTGACGACCGACAGCGGCGGCACGCTCGCGCCCGGGGACACCATCGGCATGCAGCGCGGCACCTCGCCGATCGAAGCGTTCGGCGACCTGGCGCGCGACCTCAAGAGCACCATCCAGCACGCCCTGGTCTCGGCGACCGGCACCATGGACATGGTGCGCGTCCTGGCCGACAGCCTGCGGCTCGCCACCGGCACGGCGCGCCGGCTGCTGATCGCGACCCAGCCGGGCGCCGAGCGCATGCTCGCCGGCGTGAACGCGAACCTCGACCGGCTGCAGGGCGTACTCGACAGCGCCAACACCCGCACCGGCATCACCTTCCAGCAGGTGGACGCGACCCTGGCGCAGTCCCGCGTGCTGCTGGCGAGCCTCGACACCCTGACCCGCCAGATGGCGGCGATGGCGGGCGAGAACCGGCCCGGGATCGCCGAGATGGTGTCGAACTTCCGCGACATCTCGGCCCAGCTCGGCTACGTGCTCGAGCAGCTGAGCCGCCGCCCGCTGCGGTTCATCAGCGGCGTGAAGATCCCCGACACGCTCACCTTCCCGCGCCCGCACCCGGCGGACTCCGCCGCCCGCGCGGCCCCCCCCCTCGGGGCGCCCGCGGCCCCCGCCCCCGCGGCGCCGCCGGCGGCGCACCGCGACACGGCGCACGGCGGCACGGCGCCGGACTCCGCCGCCAGGCCGCCGAAGCCGTGAACAAGCTCGTCCTGCTGCACGGGCCGGCCTGGGACGGCGGCCCGGCGCGCGCCGCGCTCGAGGCGGAGCCCATCGAGCGCAAGGTGGTGGTGGGGCCGCCGGCCGGCCTGATCGACGACCGCCCGACGGTGCTGCTGCTCGACGAGTCGCTGCGGCGCTCGCTGGGCGGCGACGGCGTGCGGGCCGCGGCCGACGCGGGCGCGGCCCTGATCGCGCTCGGCGCCCCCGGCGAGTCCGACCTGCCCGCCGACCTGCCCGGCGCCGAGCTCGCCCCGGTCTTCCTCACCGCGCCGGTGGGAGCGCGGCAGCTGCTGGCGGCGATCCGCGCCGGCTTCCGCGAGGCGGCCGCGCGCGCCGAGGTCCTCCGGGCGCGGGCCGAGGTGGCCGCGCGCTCCAAGGAGATCACCGACCTGACGCAGATCGGGGTCGCGCTCACGACCGAGCGCAACTACGACGTGCTGCTGGAGATGATCCTCACCCAGGCGCGGCGGATCACCCAGTCCGACGGCGGCTCGCTGTACCTGGTGGAGGGGCGCGACACCCCGAATCCGCGGGTGCGCTTCAAGCTGGCGCAGAACGACACCGTGCCGAAGGCGCCGTTCGTCGAGTTCACCATGCCGCTCAACCACGCGAGCGTCGGCGGCTACGTGTGCTCGACCGGCGAGGCCGTCGTCATCGACGACACGTACTTCCTGCCGCCCGACGTCGAGTACTCGTTCAACCGCAGCTTCGACGAGCGCAACCGCTACCGCTCGAAGTCCATGCTCACGGTCCCGATGAAGAACCACAAGGCCGAGATCATCGGGGCGCTGCAGCTCATCAACCGCAAGCGCGACCCGGCGGTCGTGCTCGACACGCCGGCAGCCGTGGACGCGCAGGTGATCCCGTTCTCGCGGCGCACGGTGGAGATCGTCACCGCCCTGGCGGGCCAGGCCGCGGTGTCGATCGAGAACAGCCTGCTGTACGAGGACATCGAGCGGCTGTTCGAGGGGTTCGTCACCGCCGCCGTCACCGCCATCGAGCAGCGCGATCCGACCACCTTCGGCCATTCGGGCCGGGTGGCGACCATGACCGTCGGCCTCGCCGAAGTGGTGGACCGCTCCGGCGACGGGCCGTACCGCGCGATCCGCTTCACCCGCGAGCAGCTCAAGGAGATCCGCTACGCCGGGCTGCTGCACGACTTCGGCAAGGTCGGCGTGCGCGAGCAGGTGCTGGTCAAGGCGAAGAAGCTCTATCCGCCCGACCTCGCGCTCCTCAAGAGCCGCTACGCGTTCATCCGTCGCACCGCCGAGGCCGAGTACCACCGCCGCCGGGCGGAGTGGCTGCTCGCGAACCCGCGCGAGGGCTACGAGCGGTTCCTGGCCGGGCTCGACGAGGAGCACCGCCGCGAGCTGGAGGACGGCGAGCGGTTCCTGCAGACGGTCATGCAGTCGAACGAGCCCACGGTCCTGCCGGAAGGCAGCTTCGAGGAGCTGCTGGCCCTGGCGCAGCGGCGCTACACCGACATCGACGGGGCGGCGCAGCCGTACCTCAACGACGACGAGGTGCGCTTCCTCACCATCCGCAAGGGCAGCCTCGACGACGCGGAGCGGGAGGAGATCAACAGCCACGTCACCCACACCTACCGCTTCCTGCTCCAGATCCCGTGGACCAAGGAGCTGTCGCACATCCCGCTCATCGCGTACGGCCACCACGAGAAGCTGGACGGGCACGGCTACCCCCGGCGGGTGCACGCGCCGGAGATCCCTATCCAGACCCGGATGATGACCATCAGCGACATCTTCGACGCGCTGACCGCGGCGGACCGGCCGTACAAGCGCGCGGTGCCGCTGCAGCGCGCGCTGGACATCATGAGCGACGAGGTCAAGACCGGGTCGCTGGACCAGGACCTGTTCCGGCTGTTCATCGAGGGGAAGGTGTTTGAGAAGCTGACGGCGTGAGGCGTGAGGGTGAAGCGTGAGAGGTGAGACGTGAGAAGTGAGACGTTCAAGTGAGACGTGAGAGCTGGAAAGGCGTGAGAGGGAGCTCACCTCTCACGCCTTTCGCTTCTCACCTCTCACAACCTCTCACGTCCTTGCCTCTCACCTCTCACGTGAACGTCTCACCTCTCACGTCTTGCTTCTCACAGCCGCGGCCACCACCAACGCTGCCGTGCCGACAAGCGAGAGGAGACCGACCCAGTCTCCCAGCGCCACGTACACGCTCCGGCCCGCCGTGGTCCACACCGTGTCCGCCTCGATGCGCCGGACCTCGAGCGGCGTGCGCCGGTGGGTGTACCCCAGCGGATCGACGAACTCGCTGATGCCGGTGTTGGCCGCGCGCGCGACGCCCATCCGCGTCTCGATCGCCCGCATCACCAGGTGCGCCGCGTGCTGGTAGGGCGCGGCGGTGCGGCCGAACCACGCGTCGTTGGTGATGTTCACCAGGAAGTCGGCGCCCTCGGCGCGGTAGCGCCGCGCCAGGTCCTCGAACGCCGACTCGTAGCAGATCAGCACCCCGAAGCCGCCCTCGCGCAGCCGGTAGACCGGGAACCGGTCGCCGTGGCCGAAGCCGCCGAACCACTTCATGTTGCCGAACCAGCGCGGGTTCACGAACGGCACCCGCTCCACGATCGGCACCAGATACGTCTTGCGGTACGACGGCCACCGCTCGTCCGAGCCCGTGGAGTCGAAGAAGAAAGCGGCGTTGTAGGTGTCCACGGTGCCGTTCGGGTAGAACTGCGCGTCGAGCGACCCCGCCAGGATCGGGATGCCGGTGCGCCGGACGGTGTCCCCGATCCAGCGGGGCCAGTCGGGATGGTCCACGAAGTAGCCCTCGGCGGCGGCCTCCGGCCACGCCACCAGGCGCACGCCGGGCAGCGAGTCGGCGCGCCGCGTCAGGGCGAGCAGCTCCTCGACCAGCGCGTCCTCGTCGCGCCGCGCGCGCTTCTCGTCAAAGCCGACGTTCGGCTGCACCACGCCGACGACCGTCACCGGGCGCAGCGCCAGGCTGCGCTCGCGCCACGCGCCGTAGGCCAGCGCCGCGACCACCGAGATGCCCGCCACCGTCGTGGGCAGCCAGCGGCGGGCCCGCAGCGCCACCACCAGCGCCGCGCTGATGGCCGCCAGCCACAGCGTCACCCCGCGCGCGCCCGCGAGGTCCGCCCACTGCACCAGCAACGGCACCGAGGTGAGCGACGTGCCGAGGCCGAGCCACGGAAAGCGGATCTCGCCCTGGTGGCCGACGCACCACTCCACCGTCGTCCACAGCAGCGGGAAGACCACCCACAGCGGCAGGCCCGTCCGGCGCCGCACCCACACCGTCGTCCAGCACAGCAGCGCCCAGTAGCCCGCCAGGATCAGGATGGTGGCCAGGTAGCCGGCCGCGGACAGCGGGGTGAAGTGCCACAGCGCCACGACCAACCAGTACAGCACCAGGCCGTTCGCCAGCAGGCCGGCCCAGAACCCGAGCTTCGCGGCGCCGGCCGTGGCCGCCGCGGGATCGAGCCGGTCCTCGAGGCGCCACAGCAGCGGCACGAGCGCGACGAACGACGGCAGGACGAGGCTGTACGGCGGGTAGGCGACGAACAGCAAGACGGCGGTCGTCGCGGCCGCCGTCAGGTCCTTCCGGTCCGGAAGCCAGCCGCGGATCGTCACAGCTTGACGTCGCGCTGCTCGTCGGCCGACTTGTAGATCGCCTCGAGCACCTTGCTGAGGTGGACCTGGTCCTCGGGCGCCTCGACGTCGATCTCGCCCCGAATCCCGGCCAGGAAGTACGCCCACTCCGAGCGGTACGACGCCGAGAACGGGTTCTCGCGTCCCGCCGCCCCCGTGGGCGTCACGTCCACCGCCGCGCCGTGCAGCTCCTTGAACACGCGCAGCGGCGAGATGGACGCCGAGCCCCGGGCGCCCTGCAGGTCCAGCCAGGTGCGCTCCCCTTCCCCGACGTGGCGCCACGACACGTCGCAGAAGATCGAGAGCCCGCCCTCGCAGAACAGGTGCGCCGCACCGACCTCGTCCACCTGCTTCCCGCCGCTCGCGCGGTCGAGGAACGCCGACACGCGCTCGACCGCCGGGTTCCCGGCGATCCACAGCGCCAGGTCCAGCATCGGCAGGCCGAGGTCCATCATCGCGCCGCCGCCCGACTCGGCGCGCCGGGAGCGCCAGCCCATGCTGTGCTGCAGCTGCCGGAACACGTGCCACCCGCAGCGGATCGTGGACAGCGCACCCAGCTCGCCGCCCTTGAGGAAGCCCTGCACCGCCTGCACGTCGGCGCGGAAGCGGTGGTTCATCGCCACCAGCAGCGTGCGCCGGTAGCGCTCGGCCGCCTTGACCACCCGCGCCGCGCCGGTCGGCGACAGCGCCAGCGGCCGCTCCACCAGCACGTGCGCGCCCGCGGCGAGCGCGGCGACCGCGTGCGCCTCGTGCAGGTGGTTCGGGGTGCAGATCACGACCGCGTCGACCTTCGCCAGCTCCAGCAGCTCCTCGATGTCGCCGTAGGCGGCGCCGGTCTCGAACCGCGCCGCCAGCGCGCTCGCCTTCGGGCCGTCGTTGTCGCAGATGCCGACGACCTGCACGCCCTTGAGCTTGCGGAGCACCGGCAGGTGGGCGACCTGGGCGATCGCCCCGCCGCCGACCACGCCCACCCGGATATTGGAGACCGCGCCGCCGCCAGCCATCAGTAGAGCCGCTCCAGTCTGGTGCCCGGATAGTACGTCGCCAGGATCTGCGCGTAACCCTCGCCCGCCCGCGAGCGGCCCACGGCGCCCCACTGGCACATGCCGACGCCGTGCCCGGCGCCCGCCCCGGCCGCGACCACCTGCGTCACCTCGCCGCCCTGCTTGTCGACGTGCAGCTGGAACAGCGTGGACAGCAGCTGGCGGTCCGGCGCCGGGCGCAGCACGTCGCGCACCTGGTACGACGCGACGGTGAAGCTGCCCGTGGTCGTGGTCACCACCATCTCCGCCACGCGGCCCGAGGGCATCGTCTTCGTGATCGTGAGGTCCGTCACCCGCCCCGGGCTCGCCGCCGCCGCGCCCAGCGCCGCCGGCAGCGTCCGGGCCAGGACCGCGTTGAGCGCGGCGCCGTCCCAGGTCTCCGTCCAGCGGAAGTTGGGCGCGCCGCTGCAGTAGTAGTCCCGCGGGCCGGGCCCGTACCGGTCCGACACCGCGCGAAGGTACGGCAGGCTCGGCCCGTTGCGGAAGACCTGGTCGGCCGCCTCGGTGGACCAGCCGCACACCGAGTGGTAGACCGCCTCGACGGGCTGGCCGCGCCAGGTCAGGACCTGCCCGTAGGTCTCGCGGGTGGCCGAGGTGATCTCCGGCTTCTCCGCGTCGGCGCCGGGGTACACCTGGTCGGCGACCGTGGGATAGACGTCGAAGCCCAGCGCCTCGCGCCGGCCGCGGAAGTGCATCACGAAGGTGCGCGTGGCGACGGTCTGCGCCAGCACCGCCTGCCGGGCCTCGGGCGCGCGCATCCCCAGCTCGGCCGTCGTGACCGACGCCACGTACCACTCCAGGGGCACGCGGTTGACGACCGTGACGCCGGTCGAGCCCCGGACCACCGCGGCCTCCCCGCGGAAGCGCCGGCCGCCGATCACCACCAGGTCCGCGGGCTGGTCCGGGCGCACCGTGACGGGCGCCGCCAGGAGGACCGGCTCCGGGCGGTCGGGGCGCACCAGCCGGAGGCTCCCCGGGTCGTCGCCCGGCTCCACCCGCCAGGTCACGCCGGGATCCACCACCGCCACGATCCCGCCGTCGGGGCCGAGCACGCGGTACTGGCCCGTCGCGCTCAGCTCCGCCGCGCCCTGATCGACCACGATGCCCACGCGGACGACGGGCATGCCCTGCACCGGGCCGAACGGCGCGGGCCGCGCGCAGCCGGCCGCGAGGAGCAGCGCCGCCGCGGCGAGGCCGCGGCGCCTCACGGCAGCACCTCGGCCACCAAGTCGTAGTCGAGGGTCTCCGCCACGCGCGCCCGCACGAAGCTGCCCGCCGCCGGCTTCGCGGCCGCGCGCAGGTGCGTGCAGCCGTCCACGTCGTCCGCCTGCCAGATCGTGCGCCCCACGGCCACGCCCGGATCGTCCGGGTGCGCGGGGCCGTCCACCAGGACCGCGACGTCGCGGCCCGCGAGCCGCTGCAGCCGCTCGGCCGAGACGGCGCGCTGCAGCTCGAGGACCTCCGCCAGCCGCTCCTGCTTCACGGTCTCGGGCACGTCGTCGGGCAGCGCGGCCCCGCGCGTCCCCTCCTGCTCGGAGTAGGCGAACGCGCCCACGCGGTCGAACTGCAGCTCGTCGAGGAAGTCGAGCAGCGCACGGAAGTCGTCGTCGGTCTCGCCGGGGAAGCCGACCAGCACCGTGGTGCGGAGCGCGAGGTCCGGCACCGCCTCGCGCAGCCAGCGCACCTTGGCGCGGATGGTGTCCGGCCGCTCGGGCCGGCGCATCGCCGCCAGCATCCGCTCGGTGGCGTGCTGGATGGGCATGTCGAGGTACGGCGCCACCCGGGGCTCGGCGGCCATCAGCTCCACCAGCGGCGGGGTGATGCCGGCCGAGTACACGTACAGGCAGCGGTACCAGGCCACGCCCGTCTCCCGGAGCAGCGCGGCCAGCAGCTCGGGCAGCCGCGGGCCGCCGGGCACGTCGCGGCCGTAGTGGCCGAGGTCCTGCGCGACGAGGTTGATCTCCCGCGCGCCGGCGCGCTCGAGCTCCTGCGCCTCGCGCACCAGCTCCGCGAGGGGGCGGGAGCGGTGCAGCCCGCGCATCAGCGGGATCGCGCAGAACGCGCAGGTGTGGTCGCAGCCCTCGCTGATCTTGAGGTAGCGGACGTGCGGGGTGGTGCCGAGGTACGCGCGCAGGCCAGGATGGGACGTCTCGGCGGCGTCGAGCAGGCCGGCGCCCACCAGCCGTGGGACCAGCTCCGGCAGGTCGCGGAACCCGAGCAGGTAGTCCACCTCGGGCAGCTCGGCCTTGAGCTCCGCGCCGTAGCGGGTCACGAGGCAGCCCACCGCGACCACGGCGCGGCAGCGGCCCTCGGTCTTCCAGCGGCCGGCCTGCACCATCGCCTCGATCGACTCGCGCTTGGCGGCGTCGATGAAGCCGCAGGTGTTGACCAGGATCACGTCCGCCTCCTCGAGCGCGGGCGTGACGCGGGCCCCGTGCCCGACGAGGCCGGCGACGAGGTGTTCCGTGTCCACCGTCGCCTTGTCGCAGCCGAGCGAAATGACGCCGAGCTTCAACTCAGGTGAGGAAACTCTCGAGGGCGCGCGCCTTGGAGATGTGCCGCAGGCGCGACAGCGCTTTCTCCTTGATCTGCCGGACGCGCTCGCGGGTGATGCCCAGCAGGCTCCCGATCTCCTCCAGGGTCATCGGCTCCTGGCCGTCGAGCCCGAAGTAGAGGCGGAGGATCTTCGCCTCCCGCTCCTTGAGCGTCCCCAGCACCCGCTCGATGCTCTCGCTCAGCGCGTGCTCGAAGGTCTGCTCGTCGGGCGTGGGGTTCAGCGTGTCGGGGATGTAGTCGAGGAGCTTGTTGTCTTCGCCCGGGCTCATCGGGGCGTCGAGGGAGAGATGGCTCTGCGAGATCGAGAGGGTCTTCGCGACCTCCTCCTCGCTGATGTCCATGCCCTCGGCGATCTCCTCCACCGTCGGCTCGCGCCCCAGCTCCTGCTGCAGGGCGGAGGAACGTTTGCCGATCCGGTGCAGCGTGCCGGCGCGGTTGAGCGGCACGCGCACGATGCGGCTCTGCTCGGCGAGCGCCTGGAGGATCGCCTGGCGGATCCACCACACGGCGTAGGAGATGAACTTGATGCCCTTGGTCTCGTCGAACTTGTGGGCGGCGCGGATGAGGCCGAGGTTGCCCTCGTTGATCAGGTCGGCGAGCGAGACGCCCTGGTTCTGGTACTTCTTCGCGACCGAGACCACGAAGCGGAGGTTGGAGCGGACCAGCTTGTCGAGCGCCTCCGCCTCGCTCCGCCGGATGCGGACCGCGAGGTCGATCTCGTCTTCCCGGCAGATGAGGGGGTACGCGCTGATCTCGCGGAGGTACTGATCCAGCGAGCCTTCGTCGACCGACGTCTTCCTCACGGAGGGTAAATGCCTTGCCATTGCGCTCCGCTAGGGTGCGGTCACCGTTAGTCTAGTCAAGCAGTTACGAGACGGCAAGTGACCCGTTCACGGCTCCCCGTCCCTACGGCTCACCGTACGTATCGATCTGCGCCCGCTGCAGCGTCCCCGAGTAGTCGACGTACACCGTCTTGATCTCGGAGAAGAACTCGTACACGGTCCACCCGCCCTCGCGGTGGCCGTTGCCGGTGTCCTTCACGCCGCCGAACGGCAGGTGCGCCTCGGCGCCGATCGTCGGCGCGTTGATGTAGGTGATGCCGGCGTCGATGTCCTGCACCGCCTTGAAGGCCGCGTTGACGTCGCGCGTGTACAGCGAGCTCGACAGGCCGTACTTCACGTCGTTGTTGACGCGGATCGCCTCGTCCAGCGACCCGACGCGCGTCACGGCGAGCACGGGCCCGAACACCTCCTCCTGCTCCAGGCGCGAGCGCGCCTTCACGCCGGCGAACACCGTGGGCCGGTAGAACCAGCCCTTCCCCAGCCGCTCGCCGCCCGCCCGCCGGCCGCCGACCTCCAGCGAGGCGCCCTGCTGCTTGCCGATCTCGACGTACTTCATCGTGGTCTGGAGCGCGCCCTCGTTGATCATCGGCCCCACGTCGGTGGAGGGCTCCAGCCCGTCGCCCAGGCGCAGCTTCTCGACCCGGTCGCACAGCATCCGCAGGAACCGGTCGTGGACCTTGCGGTGCAGCAGCAGCCGCGAGGTGGCGGTGCAGCGCTGGCCGGTGGTGCCGAAGGCGCCCCACAGCACGCCGTCGAGCGCCAGGTCGAGGTCGGCGTCGTCCATCACGATCATCGCGTTCTTGCCGCCCATCTCGAGCGACAGGCGCTTGTTCAGCCGCCCGCACGTCTCGGCGAGGATCGCGCCGGTCTCGGTCGAGCCGGTGAAGGAGAGCAGCGGGACCTTCGGGTGCTCCAGCAGCGCGTTGCCGACGGCGGAGCCGCGGCCGTGCACCAGCTGGATCACCTGCGGCGGCAGCCCCGCGTCGAGCAGCGCCTCGACGAGGAGCGTGCCCGTGTGCGGCACGTCGTTCGCCGGCTTGAAGACCACCGCGTTCCCGCACAGCAGCGCCGGGAAGATCTTCCAGGTCGGGATCGCCATCGGGAAGTTGAACGGCGTGATGATGCCCGCGACGCCGATCGGCCGGCGGGTGCTCATCGCCCACTTGTCCCGGAGCTCGCTGGGCACCGTGTGGCCGAACAGCCGCCGCCCCTCGCCCGCCGCGTAGTAGGCGGTGTCGATGCCCTCCTGCACGTCGCCGCGCGTCTCGGCCAGCACCTTCCCCATCTCGCGCGTCATCGCCCGCGCGATCGTCTCCTTGCGCTCCACCAGCAGGTCGCCCACCCGGCGCAGCACGTCGCCGCGCTGCGGCGCCGGGACCTTCCGCCACAGCTCGAAGCCCGCGACCGCGCTCGCCACGGCGCGCGCGACGTCGCGCGGGCCCGACTTGGGGAAGCGCCCGATCAGCTCGCTCCAGTCGGCCGGGTTGCGGTTGTCCATGTACTCGCCGGTGGACGGCGCGACCCACTGCCCGTCGATGAAGTTCTTGAACGTCTTCGCCATGTCAGAAGGCTCCTGGAGGCTGCGTCGCTGCGGGGGTCCGGGCCGGGGCCGCCGGAGCGGCCGGGGCGGACGGCGGCGTCGTGCCGCCCACCGGGCAGAGCCAGGTGGCGCGGGCGCGGGCGTAGCCCACCCGGGGCAGCAGCTCGCGCGCGCCCAGCACGGCGCCCCAGCACACCAGCGCCAGCGACAGCACGTGCGCGAAGCCCGACCGCGTCCGCCACGACGAAATCGTGCTCCACAGGCCAGCAACAATCACGCCAGCGACCGCGCCGAGATAGCCGAACAGCAGCACGCCGCACCCGCGGGCGTACGGCCACTGCGTGATGCCCACGCCGACCGCGAGGCCGAGCAGCAGCCGCAGCCAGGTGAACACCACGGCGCGCGGGCGCGGGCCCGCCGGCGCGGGCGAGGCGGCCCCGCGGGGCGCGGGCGCCGGGGCGCCCGCCGGCGCCGCGGCCGGCGGCGACGCCTGGCCCGCCCCGGACGCGATCAGCTTGTCGATCTGCGCCAGCTCCTTGTCCCAGTCCCGCGCCTTCTGGTCGGCCGTCACGAGGTCCTCGACAGTCGGTAGCGTTCGATCTTCTTGTAGAGGTTGGACCGCGGCATGTCGAGCCGCCGGGCGGTCTCGCTCACGTTCCAGTCGTGCTCCTTCAGCTTCGCCAGCAGGAAGGCGCGCTCCGCGTTCTGCTTGAACTCCTCGAAGGTCGCCGACTCGAGCAGCGCGTCGCCCAGGCCCGCTTCCTCGGCCGCCGGCCCCACCATCCGCACCACGTCCGCCTCGCCGACCACGTCGCCGACGGCCAGGATCATCAGCCGCTCCACCGTGTTGCGGAGCTCGCGCACGTTGCCCGGCCACTGGTGCCGCCGCAGCCGCTCGATCGCCTCGCCGGCGAAGGAGCGGGGCCCCAGGCCCTGCTGGGTCGCCAGCTGGGCCGCGAAGTGCTCGACCAGCTGCGGGATGTCCTCGCGCCGTGCCCGGAGCGGCGGCACGTCGATGGGCACCACGTTGAGCCGGTACAGCAGGTCCTCCCGGAACCGTCCCGCGGCAATCTCGTCCTCGAGCTTCTTGTTGGTGGCCGCGATCACCCGCACGTCCACCTTCACGGTGCGGGCCGAGCCGATCGGCGTGATGACGCCCTCCTGCAGCACGCGCAGCACCTTCGACTGCGCGGCCGGGCTCATGTCGCCCACCTCGTCGAGGAACAGCGTCCCGCCGTCGGCCAGCTCGAACTTGCCCACCCGGTCGGCGAACGCGCCCGTGAACGAGCCCTTCACGTGGCCGAACAGCTCCGACTCGATCAGCTCCGAGGGGATGGCCGCGCAGTTCACCTCCACGAAGGCGTGGTTGGCGCGCGGCGACAGCCGGTGCACCGCCCGCGCCACCAGCTCCTTCCCGGTGCCGTTCTCCCCGGTGATCAGGAGCCGCGCCGGCGTCGGCGCGACCTTCTCGATCCGCTCGATCACCTGCCGGATCGCCGCCGAGGACCCGACGATCTCGTGCCGCTGCTCCACCGCGGCCTTGAGCGCGCGCACCTCGCGCGCGAGCACCACGTGCTGCAGCGCGTTCTTGAGGGTGAGCAGGACCCGGTGGGTGTCGAGCGGCTTCTCCAGGAAGTCGTGCGCCCCGAGCTGGGTGGCCTCGACCGCGGTGGCGATCGTCCCGTGGCCGGAGATCATCACCACCAGCGCCTGCGGGTCGGTCTCGCGCAGCCGGGCGAGCACCTGCAGCCCGTCCATGCCCGCCATCTTCACGTCGAGCAGCACGAGGTGCGGCTTGAACTCCGCGTGCGCGTCCAGCGCCTCCGAGCCGGAGCTCGCCAGCATCACCGTGTAGCCCTCGTACTCGAGCAGCTGGCGCAGCGCCTCGCGCACGCCCTGCTCGTCGTCCACGACCAGGATGCGGTGGCTCATCGCGGGTGGGGCCGCAGCGGCGTCACTTGCTCGACGCCCGGTACACGCGCACGCCCTTCGGGCTCACGCGCACGTCGCCCACGCCCGCCGGCAGCGGGATCGGCACGGACGCGCCCTCGGCGCCGGTCACGGTCATGGCACGGAGAATGGAGGGAATCACCTGCCGGGGGAAGTCGAGTTCCCGGATCCGGAGCTGGTCGATGGTCCACACCACCCGGCCGTCCCGCC
The DNA here is from genome assembly GCA_035623755.1 of Gemmatimonadales bacterium. Taxonomy (GTDB): domain Bacteria; phylum Gemmatimonadota; class Gemmatimonadetes; order Gemmatimonadales; family JACORV01; genus Fen-1245. Next base: position 11,986 of record DASPSV010000152.1, on the reverse strand, counting down.
GCGCCGAGATGACGCCGCCCGCGACCACCGGCTCGCGGGACCCCAGCCCCTCCGACAGCGGGCCGAGCAGGCGGTGCGGGAGGACCGACATGTCGAGCGAGCCGCGCACCGCGATGCGCTGGTCGCCGAGCGCGACCGCGACCGAGTCCACCACGCCGCGCGCCGTGCCGTCGAGCTGCCGCTGGATCAGCGCCGCCAGCTCGGAGGCCGTGAGGTCCACGTAGGCGCTGCCGCCCGTCACCGGGCGCGCCAGCTGCGCCAGCGTCGCCTCGGCGTCCCGCGCCGCGCCCGGCGCCGGCGCGACGTACACCACCGGCGGAGGCGCCGGGGTCCCCCGCACCCGCCGCCACAGCGCGGCGAGGTGCTCGCGGTACAGGTAGCCCGCCGCGATCGCCACCAGCACCACCAGGCACCCGACCCCGGCCAGCGCCTTGCGGAGGCAGCCCATCGGCTAGGCCTCCGCGCCCGCGCCGAGCGACGCGCGCGAGAGCACCGCGTAGCTGGCGCCCTGCGGCCCCAGCGTGCTCTGCATCAGGTCCACGCTCTCGACGGTCGTGGTGCCCGCGTAGTCGACCGCCCCGACGAGGCGCGCGAACTCCTTGAACGCGGCGGGCCGCGCGCTCCGCTCCGCGCGGCCCAGGGTGACGTGCGGGCTGAACGGCCGCAGCTCCGGCTCGAAGGAGAGCCCCATCAGCGCGAGCTCCACGTCGTTGGCCAGCAGCTCGAGCGCCGGATGGCGCTCGATGCCCACCCACACCACCCGCGGCTTGGCGAGGCTCGGGAACGCGCCCATCCCGCCCAGCGAGAGGGCGAACGGCCGCGCCTTGCGCACCGCGCCGCCGAGCGCCTGCCCGATCGGCGCGACGCGCTCCGGCTCCACCTCGCCCAGGAACTTGAGCGTGAGGTGCAGCGCGTCCTCCGCGACCCAGCGGACCGGGAGGTGCGCGCGGCGGAGCGGCGCCGCCGCCTCCCAGGCCCTCCGCCGTTCCTCGGCGGGGAGATTCACGGCCACGAAGAGCCGCACGCTAACGCATTCCGCCCACGCGCTCTAACCTAACCGCGCCGCACGGGCTGGGGAGAGGGCAGCGGCGCCAATCCCTCCGCCCGCTCTCAGGATCGCGGGTCGGTTGCGACGGCCCCGGGCGGCAGGGCATCCCCATGTGCACGGCCCGTCCCCGTCGCCGCCCCTGCAGGCGGCGGCGCCGCGCTCCTGGCGGACGGCCGGCATGCTCCCCCACGCGGAGGCCGAAAACACATGTCCCGGTACACGCTCGCCGCCCGCATCGCGGCGGTGCTCGCGCTCGCGCCCGTGCTGTCCCACGCCGACGCCCTCGCCCAGGCCCCCGCGCCGGGGACCCCGGCTCCCCGTCATCCCAGGGTGTGCGCCAGCGGGGTGCGCACCTACCAGGGGGTCGGCGAGGTCCCCAAGCCGTACGACAGCCTCGCGATGCCGCCCGGCCCGCCGATCCGCGTGCAGGACCCGTCGGAGGCCGAAGCCGCTGAGCGGACGGTGCGCGAGCGAGCCGGCTCCGTGGGCGCGACCGGCGTGGTGATCGACGAGGAATCCGAGATGGGGCCCGGCGGCGGCCTGATCGTGCGCCGCAGGGTATTTCCGGTGTTCGTGCCGTCGGACAGCGCCAGGGCGCAGCAGGCCTGCCGCTAGGCGTCCTTCCCGAATCCGACTTCAACGCGCGGGGCGGTCCAGCGAGCGGTACTGGATCGCCTCGCTCACGTGCGCGGGCTCGATGCGCGCCGCGCCCGCCAGGTCGGCGACGGTGCGCGCCAGCTTGAGCACCCGGTGGTACGCGCGCGCCGACAGGCCGAGGCGCGCGATGGCCGTCCGGAGCAGCGCGTCGGCCGGCGCCGTGAGCGCGCAGTGGGCGCGGATGTCGCGCGGCGCCATGTGCGCGTTGGCGAACACGCCCGGCCGGCCCGCGAACCGCTCCATCTGGGCGGCGCGGGCCCGCGCGCACCGCTCGCGGATCGAGGCGCTCGGCTCCCCGCCCCGCTCCGCCGACAGGTCGCGGTAGCGCACCGCCGGCACGTCGATGTGCATGTCGATCCGGTCGAGCAGCGGCCCGGAGAGGCGGCTCCGGTAGTGCTGCACCATCACCGCCGTGCAGACGCAGGCGCGCGCGGCGTCTCCGAGGTACCCGCACGGGCACGGGTTCATCGCCGCCGCGAGCATGAACCGCGCCGGGTAGCTCAGGGAGGTCGCCGCGCGGCTGATGGTGACCATGCCGTCCTCGAGCGGCTGGCGCAGTGCCTCGAGGACGTTGGTGCGGAACTCCGGCAACTCGTCGAGGAACAGCACGCCGTTGTGCGCCAGGCTCACCTCGCCCGGCCGCGGATAGCTCCCGCCGCCGATCAGCCCCGCGTCGGAGATCGTGTGGTGCGGCGCGCGAAACGGCCGCACCGCGATCAGCGACTCGCCGGGCGGCAGCAGCCCGGCCACCGAGTGGATCTTGGTGGTCTCCAGCGCCTCGGCGAGCGACGTCGCGGGCAGGATCGTCGGGAGCCGGCGCGCCAGCATCGTCTTGCCGCCGCCCGGCGCCCCGATCATCAGGATGTTGTGGCCGCCGGCCGCGGCGACCTCCAGCGCCCGCTTCACGTGGCCCTGGCCCTTCACCTCCGCGAAGTCCACGTCGGCCTCGGCGCGGGCCGCGAACAGCGCCGCGACGTCCACCGACGCGCGCGCCAGCGGCGGCCCGCCGTCCAGGTGGCCGAGCACCTCGGCCAGCGTGCCGGCGCCCCGCACGTCCAGGTCCCCCACGACCGCCGCCTCGCGCACGTTCGCGGCCGGCAGGAGGAGGCCCGCGCAGCCGGTGCGCCGGGCCGTCACGGCCATCGACAGCGCGCCGCGCACCGGCCGGATCTCGCCGTCGAGCCCGAGCTCCCCGAGGACCACGTAGCCGGCCAGCGCGTCGGGCCGGATCTGTCCGGTGGCGGCCAGCACGCCGAGCGCGATCGGCAGGTCGAACGCCGAGCCCTCCTTGCGCACGTCGGCCGGGGCGAGGTTCACCGTGACGCGCTTGAGCGGGAACTCGTAGCCGGCGTTGTGGATCGCGGCGTTCACCCGCTCGCGGCCCTCCTTCACCGCGCCCTGCGGCAGGCCGACGGTCACGAACGACGGCAGGCCGTTGGCGATGTCGGTCTCGACGCTCACCAGGTACGCGTCGATCCCGAGAACGGCGGCGGACGTGATCCGCGCCAGCATGCCGAAGGCTAGGCGCCGGCCGCCGCGGGACCCCAGCGATCCGGCGCGGAGCGGAGCGCCGCGTTGCAGCCGCGCGCGCCGGTGCGCACCTTTCGCCGGCACGATGGACGACCTCGCGAGGCAGTTCCACGAGCGGCTGGCCGAGCGCGCCGCGGCCCTCGAGGCGGCGCGCAACGGTCTCGACCGGGACCCCGAGGCCCGCGGGCGGGTCCGCGCGCTGGCCCACGCCCTCAAGGGCTCGGGCGGCACGTACGGCTTCCCGGAGATCAGCGCCGCCGCCGGCGCCCTCGAGCAGGCGGACGACGGCGCGCTGGCCGGCCGGCTCGACGCGCTGCTCGCGGTGATGCGGTCGGCGGCCGCGGGCGCCGCGCGCCCGGACGCGATGGAGGCCCTGCGCCTCTCGGTCGCCGAGTCCATCGCCGCGCCGGCCGCCGGGACCGCTCCCGGCGCCGCGGGAGGCCCGCCGCCCGGCGTGCTGATGGTGGACGACGATCCGGACGTCACCAAGATCCTCTCGGTGGTGCTGGCCGCCTCGGGCCGCGCGCTGTACGCGGCCGGGACGGCCGCCGAGGCGGAGCAGGTCCTCGGCGGGCATCCCGTCGCGCTGGTCGTGCTCGACGTGATGCTCCCCGACGCCGACGGGCGCACGATGCTCGCCCGGCTGCGCGAGGATCCCCGCACGTCGGTGCTGCCGATCATCGTCCTCTCGGGCCACGCCTCGCCGGAGACGCGCGCGGAGTGCTTCGCGCTCGGCGCCGACGCGTACATCCAGAAGCCGTTCGACCCGACGGAGATCGCGACCACGGTCGCGGGGCTCCTGGCGCGCGCGGCCCACGTCCCCGCCGACGCGCGGCGCGATCCCGTCACCGCCCTGCCCAACCGCGCGGCGTTCCGCGAAGCGTTCGCGCGCGTCGCGGGCGGCGACGGCGCGGCCGCCCCGGTGTCGGTCGCGCTCGCGGAGCTGGACCAGTACCGGCCGCTCGCCGCGGCCCGAGGCTGGGGCACCGCCGACCGCGCGCTGGCGCTGGGCTCCCGCGCGTTCGCCCGCGCGCTGCGGCGCGCGGACTGCGTCGCGCGCTGGGCCGGCGCGACGCTCGCGATCCTCCTCACCGATGCCGACGAGGCGGCCGCCACGGCGGCGGTCGCGGAGGCGCTGCGCGCGGTGCGCGAGGCGCCGCCGCCGGACCCGCACGCGGGCCCGTTCACCTTCTCGGCGGGCATCGCCGAGTGGACGGAGGGCAGCGACCTCGAGGAGACCCTCGCCGAGGCCGAGAGCCAGCTGGTGGCGGCGCGCAGCGCGGGCGGCGACGCCGTCCGCTCGGCGTCGCAGCCGGGCCCCTCGGCGCCGCGCCTGGTGCTGCTGGCCGAGGACGACGAGCTGATCGTTTCGGTGGTGAAGCACCGGCTCGAGCGCGAGGGCATCACCGTCCGCCATTGCCCGGACGGACCCACCGCCTGCCGGGTCGCCCCGCAGCTGCGGCCGTCGCTCGCCATCCTCGACGTGAAGATGCCGGGCATGGACGGCTTCGAGGTTCTCGAGCGCCTCCGCGCGGAGCCGGCGCTGCGGCAGATGCCGGTGATGATGCTGACCTCGATGGGCAGCGAGCAGGACGTGGTGCGTGGGCTCCAGCTCGGCGCCGACGACTACGTCGTGAAGCCGTTCTCGCCGGTCGAGCTCGTGGCGCGCGTCCACCGGCACCTGCTGCGGCGTTGAGGAGCCCCACCCGCCGGTGACCGCCCCGCCCGCCGCCCTCTTCGCCGTGGCGGCCCAGGCCGCGGCCGCGAGCGACGTCGCCACCGCGCTCTCGCTCGTCATCGCGGCGCTGGTCGCCGCCTCGCTGCTGTTCGCGGCGTTCACGCTGTACCTCCGCGCTCGCAGCACGCGCGCGGCCGCGCGCTGGGCACGCCTCGAGGAGGCCTGGACCGGCCCGCTGCTCGACGTGCTCGCCGGCGACCGTCCGGCGTCCGACCTGCCGGCGCGCGTGGCGCGCCGGGACCGGCTCCGGTTCGCCGACTTCCTGGTGCGCTTCGCCCGGCGGCTCCGCGGGCCGGAGCTCGAGCAGGTGGGCCGGATCGCGGTGCCGTACCTCCAGGCGGTGGCGGCACGGGCGACCGCGGGCTCGGCCGAGGTCCGTGCCCGCAGCCTCCTCACGCTCGGCCTGCTGCAGCCCGGCCGCTTCGGCGCCGCCATCACCGGCGGGCTCGACGATCCGTCGCCCCTGGTGGCGATGACGGCCGCGCGGGTCCTCGCGCGGCGCGATGCCGCGCAGCACGTGAAGGCCATCCTCGCGCGCCTGCACCGGTTCCGCGACTGGAACCCCGGCTTCCTCGCGTCGCTGATCGCCGGCGCCGGGCCCGCCGCGGCGCCGCCCCTGCGCGCGATGCTCGCCGACCCGCGGCAGCCGGTCGAGAGCCGGATCGTCGCCGCCGAGGCGCTGCGCCAGCTGCACGATCTCACGGCGGCCGCACCCGCGGCGGCCATCGTCGCGGAGGGAGCCGACCACGACCTCGTCGCCGCGGCCCTGCGCCTGCTGGCCGCGGTCGGCTCCGGGGCGCAGGCGCCCGCGGTGCGCGAGGCCTGCGCGAGCCCGGACCCGGTCGTGCGGGCCCAGGCGTGCGCGGCCCTCGGCGCCGTCGGCGCCGCGAGCGACGCAGCGCTGCTCGGGCCGGCCCTGGCCGACCCCGACCCGTGGGTGGTGTATCACGCCGCGCGGAGCCTCAAGACCATCGGCGGCGCGGCGCTGCTCGAGGCCGCGGCCGGCCCGGCGGCGGGCCCGATGGTCCGCCAGGTGCTGGCGGAGTAGCGGCGTGCCCCGGGCCGGCGTGTGGGTCCTCGGCGCGGTCTACGTCATCGTGGTCGCGTACTTCGTGCTCCTCAACCTGTTCTACCTGCTCACCAGCCTGGCGGCGTTCGCCGCCCTGCGCCGCTACGCCCGGCGGCTGAAGGTCCTCGACACGGAGGAGCTGATCGCCGGCGGCGGCGCGCCGCCCATCACCCTGATCGCCCCCGCGTTCAACGAGGAAGCGACCTGCGTGGAGGCGACCCGGGCGCTGCTGACGCTGCGCTATCCCGAGTACGAGATCCTGGTGGTGAACGACGGGTCGCGCGACGCGACCCTGGCCCGCCTGACCGAGGCGTTCGCGCTCGTGCCCGCCGTGCGCGCCCCGATGGCGGCCGTGCCCACGAAGCCGGTGCGCGCCGTGCTCCGCAGCGCACGCCATCCGGCCCTGTGGGTCATCGACAAGGAGAACGGCGGCAAGTCGGACGCGCTCAACGTGGGCCTCAACCACTGCCGGACCCCGCTGTTCTGCGCGCTCGACGCCGACAGCCTGCTCGAGCGCGACGCGCTCGCGCGCGTGGTGCGGCCGTTCCTGGAGCGCAAGGACACCGTCGCGGTCGGCGGGATCATCCGCATCGTCAACGACTGCGCCGTGGAGGACGGCACGGTCACCCGCATCCGGCTCCCGAAGAAGCTGCTGGCGCGCTTCCAGGTGCTCGAGTACCTGCGGGCGTTCCTGGCCGGTCGCATGGGCTGGGCCGCGCTCGACGCGACGCTCATCATCTCGGGAGCGTTCGGCCTGTTCCGCCGCTCGATCGTCGTGCAGGCGGGCGGGTTCGCCACGGACACGGTGGGCGAGGACATGGAGCTGGTGGTGCGCCTGCACCGCGCCTGCCGCGAGCGCGGGGTGCCCTACCGGATCACCTTCATCCCCGACCCCGTGGCGTGGACCGAGTGCCCCGAAACCGTGCGGGTGCTCGGGCGCCAGCGCGACCGCTGGCAGCGCGGGCTGACCGAAGTCCTCACCCGGCACCGCCGGATGCTGCTCCGCCCCCGGTTCGGGCGCATCGGGCTCCTCGCCTACCCCTACTTCTTCTTCCTCGAGATGCTCGGCCCCGCGGTCGAGATGGCGGGATACCTCGCCTTCGTCGTCCTGCTGGCGATGGGCCGCGGGTCGGGGCCTTACACGTGGGCACTGCTGGCGGTCGCACTGGGCTTCGGCGTGGCGCTCTCCGTGGCCGCGGTGGCCCTCGAGGAGCTGTCGTTCCGGCGCTACCCGAGGATCCGCGACGTGGTCGGCTTGTTCGGCCTCGCCGTCGCGGAGAACTTCGGGTATCGCCAGCTTTCCACCTGGTGGCGCATCCGCGGGATGATCTCCGCCATGCGCGGCGCGAAGGGATGGGGCACGATGACACGGAAGGGATTCGGATCGGAGGCCGCCCGGTGACACCCCTGCTGACGTTCCTGCTCGCGGCGGCGGCGCCGGGGATCGGCGTGTCCGACACCGGCCAGGTGACCCGCCCGCGGGAGACCGACACCACCGTGTGGACGGCCTCGCTCGAGTACGGCTTCCAAGCGTTCACCCACGTGGATGCGGCCTGGCAGACGTGGACGGCGCGCTTCGAGCGCCGGACCGCGGCCGGCGCCATCGCGCTCGAGGCCGGCGACGCGACGCGGTTCGCGCTCTGGGACCAGTCGCTGGCGCTGGACGCCTACCCCAAGCTGTGGCGCCGCGCCTACGGCAACCTCCGCATCGGCGTGGCCCCGGGCGCCCGCGTGCTGCCCCGCTCCGACGTCCTGGCGGAGCTGTACCAGGGCGTGGGCGGCGGGTGGGAGATCTCGGGGTCGTACCGCCGGATGAGCTACCCGGGCCAGAGCGTGAACCTGTGGGGTGCATCCATCGCGAAGTACCTGGCCCACTGGTACGTCGTCGCGCGAGCGACGGCCGTTCCGCAGGCCGGCAAGCTGGGCGGCGGCGCGTGGCTCACGGTGCGCCGCTACCTCGCCACCACCGACGACTACCTCGAGGTGTCGGGAGGAGGCGGGTCCGAGGTGGTCACCCTGGCGGCGGACAGCGTCACCGTGAACACCAGCCAGTTCCTCGCCGCACGGCTGGTGCAGTACCTCACGGTGCGGGTCGCGCTCACGGCCGGCGCGACGTGGAACACGCAGCAGGGCCTTCCCGCCCGCCGCGGCCTCTCCCTGGGCCTGGCCTACCGCTGGTAGCCGCGCCGGGCCGCGCGGGCGTCCCCGCCAGCCGGCCCCTCAGGGTGCGGTGAACTCCAGCGTCACCGTGCCCGGCCCGGCGCTCACCAGCACGCCGCCGGCGCCCGGGTGCGCCGCGACGCCGTCCGGGGCGACGCGCGACAGCGTCCACCCGGCAGGCACCTGGACCGGCAACCCGTCGACTGCCGCCGGCAACGTCAGCGTGACCACGCGCCGCGCGCCGTCGGCCGCGACGTCCACGCCGGCGAGCGTGCGCGCCGCCCAGAAGCGGCCGAGGTCCGACACGGTGCCGAACCAGGCGCGGCCCCGCAGCGAGTCCACCAGCGCGCGCTCGAAGTCGAGCTTCGGCTCGACCACGTTGGTGTGCAGCAGCACCACGAACGTTCCGCCGTACGCGGCGATCCGGCCGGCGAGCGCGAGGGCCGCCGGCAGGCGCTCCATCAGCGCCGGCGGCGCCTCGTCCTCGATCGTCACCGGAAAGTCGAACAGCGGCAGCTCTGCGCCCGGCGCCCGGTCGTAGTTGAGGTGCAGCGGCAGGTGCGTGAGGGCGTTGTCGGCTGTGAACGAGGAGCTGTAGCGGTAGCCGGTCGCCGCCAGCGCCTGCGGGAGCGCCCACGGGTTGCGCAGGTAGCCAGGGCGGAACGAGGTGACCGGTCTGCCGGTCGCGCGGGCGAGGAGGAAGCCGCTCACCCGCAGCTCGCCCAGGACCGTGGCGCCCTCGGTGCGGTTCGCCGCCAGCACCCTCGGCCGGTAGGCGGGGTATCGCTCGTCCCCCGTCCCGGTCGGCATGGTGTTGAACGTCCGCGCGTGTGCCACCGAGTGGCTGCCGATCTCCATCCCCAGCGAGTCGAGCGCGCGCACCTCGCCGACCGCGGCGGCGTCGAAGAACGCCTTGTCCTCCCAGTCGGTGACGTACTTGGTCTGGATGAAGTACGTCGCGCGGAGGCCCTGCGCCCGCTCGTACGCCGCCCACTCGAGCGCGTGGCCGAGCGAGTACCGGTAATCCACGTCGTGGGTGAGCAGCACCGCGAGCGGCCGGCCCCCGGGCACGGTGCCGAGGGTGACGGCGTCCGTCGAGCCGCCGACGTAGATGGCGCGCAGCAGCCGCAGGAAGACGTCGAGGACGGGCTCGTAGCCGTTGGCGTAGTGGCGGCCGATGAACTCGTCCCGGCCGTCGTGGCTCAGCAGGCACAGCGCGCCGATGTCCACCCCGAGGGCGATCGCCGCGCCGCCGCCGTCGAAGCGCCGGCGCGTGATCGCCGCGCTGCCGTCGTCGAAGGTGGCCACGGCCTCGGCGGCGCCCGTGTAGCCGACGGTCCACTGGGTCTCGGTCTGGCGCGCGCGGTCGCCAAGCGGCACCACGCGCTCGGCCGAGTCCGTGAACCCGGCGGTCAGGTCGGTCGAGGCGAACCGCACCTCGAACCGCGAGCGCGCGGGCACCGCCTCCTCGAAGCCGAACACCGCGCCGAGGCCGCAGCACACGACGCCGTTGGCCACGAGCGTGCCGCCGCCGTGCGCGAACGCCACCAGGGACCGGATCGCCTCGCCCGGCAGCGTCGCGCCCGACACCTCGGGGTACACGAGCACCACCTTGTGGCGCACCGCCTCCGCGACGTCGCGCGTGATCGTGAACGGCACGCCGATGGTCTCGAGCGCGTGGGCGAGCCCCAGCCACCCGGAGGCGGTGTCGGCGAGCAGCACCGCGAGACGGCTCACCGAGCCGGCGGCGTAGCGGGTCCAGGGCGTGGGCGACGGAGGAGGGACCGGCGTCGCGGAGTCCGGGCCGGAGAGACCGCGGAACGGCACCGAGACCGCGCCGGCCGCGGGCGCCTGCGCCGCGGCGGTCTCCGCCGCTACGACCTGCGCCACCGCGAGCGCGGCCAGCAGCCACCCCGCGGCCGCCGGTCCGGCGAGACGGCGCGCCCGGGCGGCTACCGTCGCGGCCCCCGCTTGATCAGCCACAGCACGCCGAACAGGTCCACGATCCCGACCCACAGCCGGTTGAACAGCCCGTAGTGCGAGCGCCCGCGCAGCCGGGGCCGGTGTCCGACCTGCACCGAAACGACGCGGCCGCCGGCGCGCAGGAACAGCGCCGGCAGGAAGCGGTGCATGTGGTCGAAGTGCGGCAGCGCGAGGAACGCCTCGCGCTCGAACAGCTTGAGCCCGCAGCCGGTGTCCGGCGTGGAGTCGCCGAGCAGCCGCCCGCGCACGCCGTTCGCCACCCGCGACGACACGCGCTTGAGCCACGTGTCGCGGCGCGCCTTGCGCCAGCCGGCCAGGAGCAGCGGCCCGCCGGCTCCCTCGCGCAGCGCCGCTTCGCGGGCGGCGATCAGCTTCGGGATGTCGGCGGGATCGTTCTGGCCGTCGCCGTCGAGCGTAGCGACCCACCGCCCCCGCGCGGCGCGCACGCCGGTCACGGTCGCGAAGCTCTGGCCGGCCGGCGCCGCGTGGCGCACGACCGTGAGCGCCGGCACCGCCGCCGCAGCCTCGCGCGCACGCTCGCCGGTCGCGTCGCTGCTGCCGTCGTCCACGACGACGACCTCGAAGGCGGCCGTCCCGAGCGCGGCCCCGATTTCCCGTACCAGCGGCCCCACGTTCTCGGCCTCGTCGTGTGCGGGGATGACCACCGACAGGTCCACGCCGTCTACTCCTTCCGGGCGCTGCGCGAGCGCCAGAAGAGGAACACCGGCACGCCCAGGGCCAGCAGCAGCCCGCCGACCGCGGCGTTGCGCGGGTTCGACGCCACTGAGCTGCCCACCACGTACAGGGCCGCGACCACGAACAGCGCCGGCGTCCAGGGATAGCCCCACGCCCGGTAGCCGGCGGCGGGCCCGCCGCCCGGCGCCCGCTCGAGCGCCTCCCGACGACGGTACACGAACAGCGTGCTCACCACGAGTCCGAAGAAGATCCAGTCGCCGAAGACCACGTAGTCCAGCAGCTGGGCATAGGTTCCGCTCAGGGTGAGCAGGATGGCCCAGACGCCCTGGAACACGATCGCCGCCGCCGGCGTGCGGAACCGCGGGTGCAGCCGGGCCAGGCCGGGGAAGAACGCACCGTCCGCCGCCATGGCCTGGTAGACGCGCGGCGACACCAGGATGACCAGGTTGAGGAACCCGAAGGTAGAGAACGCGATGCCCGCGGCGATGGCCGTGGCGCCGCCCGGGCCGAGGACGGCCCGCATCGCCGCGGCGGCCGGCGCCGCGCTGGCGGCGAGGCCCGGCGCCCCGAGGACCCTCAGGTACGTGAGGTTGGCGAGCAGATAGACCACCACCACGACGGTGACGCCGATCACCAGCGCCCGCGGCAGGTTCCGCTCGGGTTCGATGATCTCCTCGGCGATGAAGTTCGACTGCTGCCAGCCGCCCGTGGCGAACATCACCGGCACCAGGGCGGCCCCCACGGCCAGGACGACGTTCGACGGCGGCAGCGGCGCCGGGGACGACGCCGCCACGGCCGCGGACCTCCCCAAAAGCAGGCCGGCGCCGATCAGCAACGCCAGGGCGGCCAGCTTGAGGAGGGTGAACACGTTCTGCGTCACCGCCCCCGGCTTAACACCCAGGTAGTTGACCGTCGAAAGAAGAGCGACGGCGGCGATGGCCACCGGGAGGACGGTGCTCCCGGGGAGGGCCAGGAGCACGGCCAGGTAGCGGGCGAAGGTGACCGCGACGGCGGCGATGGCGCCGGTGGCCATAACCAGCAGGAGCGCCCAGCCATAGAGGAATGCCGGCAGGGCCCCGTACGCGTCCCGCAGGTAGACGTAGCC
>DASPSV010000078.1:0-2683 GCA_035623755.1 Gemmatimonadales bacterium | reverse complement strand
GATTCCACGATCCGGACCGCCGGGTCCTTCAGGTGCTCGGCCACCCACGCCGTGGACACCAGGACGTCGGGGTGGGCGTAGCCGCGGTCGGCGATCGCCGTGACCGCGGGCGGTGATCCCTGCTCGGCCATGGACTGGCCCTCCTGGCGGGCGCCTGGTTCGGCGGCGGGGCGGACCGGCCCGCGGGATCCGGCCCCCGATTTGCAGGTGCTGCCGATTGCGCTAAGTTGCCGCAGACAGCGGTTCCGACTCTCGCCTCGTGCAAGGAGACGCCGTGCACCACCCTGTTCGCGCCGCCCGCGTCGTGCTCGCCTGTGCCGGTCTGACCGGGCTGTGGGCGTGCGTCTCGCTCGAGAACCCCGCGGTGCCTCCGTCCTGCAGCACCGTGGGCACGCTCACCGTCGGCGCGGCCCTCATCGACTCGATCACCTCGGCCTCGTGCCGCCTGACGGACCAGACCTACGCCAACTTCTACAAGTTCCGGGTCGATTCGGCGCGCAAGCTCCTGGTGTCCGTGACCTCGGCCGCGGCCGCCTCGACGTGGCTCACCGACAGCACCGGCAGCCTGGTCGCGAACTCCGCCTTCAACGAGGCGGCCGCCACGACGCAGACGCTGCGCGTGATCCTCGCGCCAGGGCCGTACGAGCTGGCCGTGAACTCCTACAACAAGCAGCCCTCCGGCGCGATGACCGCGACCGTGGCGAAGGACACCACCCCGGTCGCGGGCGGCGCGACGGCCGTCTGGGTGACGAACACGATCGCGACCACGCAGACGATCACCAGCGCCGACCACACCGACGGACCGAGCGGGACGAAGTACTACTACCACCTGTACCTGAGATGGATCCCGACCGGGACCCTGCTGAGCCTCAGCGAGCACTCGACCGCGTTCAGCCCGTCGGTCACACTCGTGAGCGTCAACAGCGGCACGGCGGTCAGCTACTCCTCCCTCGACTCGACCAACACGAACGCCGTGGTGACCTACACGGCCCCCTCGGCGGACATCCTCCTCCTGTGGGTGGGGTCCTCCGACTCGCTGCAGGCGGGCAAGTACACCCTGACGATCAAGTGACGCCCGGCGGGCAGGGCCCGCGGGCCGGCGGCCCCGGGCGGCGGGCCGGCGGCCGCCCCGGCGCCTAGCCCGGGATCGCCCGGAACAGCTCCAGCCCGCGCTCGAACCGCCGGCCGATCTGGGCCACCACGGGCCGGAGGCCGCGGGCGCCGAGGGTCGGGTCGGCCGCGATCACGTCGCGGGCCAGGCGGTGCGAGAGCGCCAGCAGGTCCGCGTCCTTCGACCAGTCCGCGAACCGGAACTCGACGGGTCCCGCCTGGCGGGCGCCCACCAGCTCGCCGTGCCCGCGCTCGGCCAGGTCCAGCTCGGCGATGGCGAAGCCGTCCTCGGTCGCGGCGAACCTCTCGAGCCGCTCCCGGGCGCCGGACGCCGGGCTCCGCAGCGCCCCCTCGATCATCAGGATGCAGTGGCTGGCCGCCGCGCCGCGCCCGATGCGGCCCCGGAGCTGGTGCAGCTGCGCCAGGCCGAAGCGGTCGGGGTGCTCGACGAGCATCACGGTGGCGTTGGGCACGTCGATGCCCACCTCGATCACCGTGGTGGCCACCAGCACCTGGACCTCGCCGGCGCGGAAGCGCCGCATCACCCGGTCGCGCTCCTCCGGCGGCACCCGCCCGTGCACCAGGCCCACCGCGAGGTCGGGGAAGATCTCGGCCGCCAGGTACTCCGCCATCTTGGTGGCGGCCTTCACGTCGAGCTTCTCGGTCTCGTCGATCACCGGGTAGATGATGTACGCCTGGTGGCCGGCGCGGACCTGGTCGCGGACGAAGTCGTACACCTTCGCCCGGGCGCGGTCGTCGCGGATCGAGGTGCGGATGGGCTGGCGGCCCGGCGGCATCTCGTCGAGGCGCGAGACGTCGAGGTCGCCGTACAGCGCCAGTGCGAGGGTGCGCGGGATGGGCGTCGCCGAGAGCAGCAGCACGTCGGGGCCCTCGCGCGCGTTCTTCTCGGCCAGGAGCGCGCGCTGCGCCACGCCGAAGCGGTGCTGCTCGTCGATCACGGCGAGGCCGAGGCGGTGGAAGGCGACCTCGCCCTGGATCAGCGCGTGCGTGCCCACCACCAGGCGGGCGCTGCCCTGCTCCAGCCGCTCGCGCACCATCGCCTTCTCGCCGGCCGCGAGCCGGCCGAGCAGCAGCTCCGGCATCATGCCGAGCGGCGCCAGCAGGCGCGTGAGCGTGGCCGCGTGCTGCTCGGCCAGCAGCTCGGTCGGCGCCATCAGCGCGGCCTGGAAGCCGTTCTCGACCGCTACCAGCATCGCGAACAGCGCCACCACGGTCTTGCCGGAGCCGACGTCGCCCTGCAGCAGCCGGTGCATCCGCACCGGCGAGGTCTGGTCGCCGACGATCTCCTTGATGCAGCGCTTCTGGGCGGCCGTGAGCTCGAACGGCAGGTGGTGGCGGAGCTGGGTGGTCAGCTCGCGCTTCAGCTCGAACCGGATGCCGGCGCGGGAGCGCCGGGCGAGCCAGCGCGCCCGTGCGAGCACCAGCTGGAAGAGCATCAGCTCCTCGAAGGCGAGGCGCCGGCGTCCGGCCTCGGCCTCCGCCACGTCGGCCGGCCGGTGCACCTGCCGCAGCGCCTCGGGGAGCGCGATCACGCCCGCCGCGGTGCGCCACG
>DASPSV010000125.1:0-7314 GCA_035623755.1 Gemmatimonadales bacterium | reverse complement strand
CTGCGCCTTCAGCGGCTCGTAGGTCCGGCGCAGGTCGGACTGCAACGCGCTCGACTCGGCGTGGCAGTCCGACCTGCGCCGGACCTACGAGCCGCTGAAGGCGCAGACGGACTCGGCGTCGCGCTACGGCGCGCGGCTCATCGCGGGCAAGGACCAGGCGACCGGACTCAACGTGGGGCCGGTCGTGAGTCCCGACGGCTCGCGCATCGTCTTCTACTCCGCGCGCGACCTGTTCTCGATCGAGATGTACATGGCCGACGCCCGCACCGGCCAGATCCTGCGGCGGGTGACCAAGACCGCGGTGGACCCGCACTTCCAGAGCCTCGAGTTCATCAACTCGGCCGGGGCGTTCGACGGCACCGGGGACCGGTTCGTCTTCTCGGCCCAGTCGCACGGCCGCCCCGTGCTCGACCTGCTCGACGTCCAGACCGGCGGGATCGCCCGGGAGATCACCTTCCCGAACCTGGGCGAGATCCTGCACCCGGCGTGGTCGCCGGACGGCCGGTACGTGGCCTTCGCGGCGCTCTCCGGGGGACTGAGCGACCTGTACCTCTACGACCTGCAGACCGACAGCCTGCGCCAGCTCACCAACGACGCCTACGCCGACCTCGAGCCGGCGTGGTCGCCGGACGGCACCAAGCTGGCGTTCGTCACCGACCGGTTCTCCACCAACCTCAGGACGCTGACGCCGGGCAACTACCGGCTCGCCCTGATCGACCCGGTCACGGACTCGATCACTCCCCTGCCGAGCTTCCCCGACGGCAAGAACATCGACCCGCAGTGGTCGCCCGACGGCGGGAGCATCTACTTCCTGTCGGACCGGACCGGCATCACCAACATCTACAAGCTCGACGTCGCCACCGGCCGGCAGAGCCAGGTCACGAACCTGTTCACCGGCGTCACCGGCATCACGTCGCTGAGCCCCGCGCTCTCGGTCGCGCACCAGAGCGGCCGCGTGGTCTACAGCGTGTACGAGAAGGGCAACTACGCGGTCTACGCCGCCGACTCCACCGCCGCGCTCGCCGGCACGCCGCTGGTGGCCGCGACCACGCCGACGCCGGCGATGCTGCCGCCGCAGACGCGGCCCCACAGCGAGCTGCTCACGCTGCTGGCGGACTCGACCATCGGCGAGAAGTTCGCCAGCACCACGACCGTGTCGGACTACCATCCGCGGCTCGGCCTCGACTACGTGGCGCAGCCCAACCTGGCCGTGGGCGCCGACCGGTTCGGCACCTTCGTGGGCGGCGGCGTGACGCTCTACTGGAGCGACATGCTGGGCGACAAGAACCTGGCGACCATGCTCCAGGTGGAAGGCAACTTCAAGAACCTCGCCGGCCTCGTGGCGTACCAGAACACCACCCACCGCCTGAACTGGGCCGTGGCCGTCCAGCAGATCCCGTACATCCAGGGCGGCTACAACTTCGGCCTCTCGGCGGCGGGCGACACCGCCTACCAGCAGCTGGTCGTGTACCGGGAGATCAACCGCGAGGCCGACTTCCTCCTCGCGTACCCGTTCAACGACGTGCAGCGGCTGGAGTTCTCCGCGGGCGTGCGCAACGTGGCGTTCGACGCCCAAGCGGAGACCCAGGCCTACGACCCCAACAGCGGCGCCCTGTTCTACGACATCACCCAGAACCTCGCCGCCCCGCCGTCGGTGACGATGGCGACCATGGGCGGAGCGCTGGTGTACGACAACTCGTTCTTCGGCGCCACCAGTCCCATCCTCGGCCAGCGCTATCGGCTCGAGGTGGACCCCACGATCGGCTCGCTGAAGTTCCTCACCGTGCTCGCCGACTACCGGCGCTACTTCATGCCGACGCGGCCGTTCACCATCGCGGCCCGGCTGGTCCACTACGGGCGCTACGGCAGCGACGCCGAGAACAGCTCGCTGATGTACCCGCTCTACATGGGCTACCAGGGCCTGGTGCGGGGCTACGACTACAATTCGCTCGATCCCTCGGACAGCGCGCTGTACGACCACCTCACGGGCACCCGGCTGCTGGTGGGCAACCTCGAGCTGCGCTTCCCGCTCCTGGGCGTGCTGGGCCTCGGCCACGGCTACTACGGCCTGTTCCCCGTCGAAGCCGCCATCTTCGGCGACGGCGGCGTAGCCTGGCACCAGGGTCAGAGCCCGACGCTGTTCGGCGGCTCGCGGGGGCTGGTGACGAGCGCGGGCGGCGCCCTGCGCGTCAACGTGTTCGGGTTCGCCGTCTTCGAGGTGGACTACGTGCGGCCGTTCCAGCGGCCCGGCAAGGGCTGGCTGTGGCAGTTCGGGCTGACGGAGGGATTCTGACAGACAGGGTGTAAGGGTGTAGGGTGTGGCGACCCTACACCCTACCCCCTACACCCACTCACCCCGCTTCACAGCTCCCAGTCGCACCCCAACTGCGCGGCGAACGGACTCCGGTTCCCGACCAGCAGCCAGCGCACCTGCGCGAACGGCTCCAGCGCCCGGCGCGACGACCGCGGCGGCGAGAACCCCACGAACACGTTGAGCCCGCTCCGCGTCTGCACGGAGCCCAGCTCGCGGTGCGCGACGCCCAGGCCGGCCCCACCGTACAGCCCGCCATAGAGCCCCAGGCGGAACGCCGCGTCGAGATTGAGCTGCCACTGCGCGGGCGAGCGCAGGTACCAGTCCGCGCTGGGGACCAGCGCGAAGCCCGGGACGATCGGGACGCGGACCTGGCCGCCGACGCTCCAGGCCGACAGGTCCCAGTCGTAGCCGACCCGCGGGCCCAGCGCGAGCGCCATCGAGGTGCCGTACACCGGCTCGGGCGGGGCGGACGCCGCCGTCTGCGCTCCGGCCGCGTGAACGGCCGCCACCATCGCGGCGCAGACGACGCCGCAGATCGTTCGCTTCAGGCACATCGCATCGGCCCTCCGCCGGCCACCTTACCCGGCCGCCGGGCCGCTGTCCACCCCCGCGCGGCGCCGCCGCGACCGTCCCCGCATTCCGGCGCACGCGTTGCCGTTCGCCACGGCGCCGCCACGCCTGTGGCACCGCCGGGCACATCCGGCGTCCCCCGCCCCGAAAGGCCTCGGCGGCCAGCGACGCGCCAAGTCATTATATGGCAATGTCTTGCGAGAACGCTCCGGCGACGGCGCCGGCGGCCCGGGCGCCGTGGCGGGCCGCGCACGCGCCTTGCACGCCTGGTGGCGGGATGCCCAGCTTGAGGAGCGATGGGTAAGAAGTCGTCCAAACCGGTAGCCCGGCCTCGAGGACGCCCGCCGCGCGGCGCGCCCGCGAAGCGCAGCGCCGAGCGGAACGGCGCGAGCGCGGCCGAGCGCGACACGCTCGATCAGCAGCAGCGCCGGACGGAGAAGATGGAGGCCCTCAGCCAGCTCGCCGGGGGCATGGCGCACGACTTCAACAACCTGCTCACGACGATCCTGACGACCGCCGACCTCATCGGCGGTGAGCTGATCGGCGACTCCACGGTCCTGAGCGACCTCGAGACGATCAAGACCGCCAGCCGGCGCGGGAGCGAGCTGATCCGCAAGCTGCTCGCCTTCGCGCGGCGGCAGCGGCTGGACCTGCAGCCCGTAGTGCTCGGCACCCTGCTCCAGGACACCGCGGTCGTGCTGCGCCGCCTGCTGCCCGCGGACGTCGAGCTGCAGCTCGAGGTCCACGAGCCGGGCTGCGCCGCGCGGGCCGATCCGGTCGCCGTGGAGCAGATCCTGATCAACCTGGTGACCAACGCGCGGGACGCGATGCCGGGCGGCGGCACCATCGCGATCGGCACCGCCTGCGAGGACGTGTCGCTGGCTGCGTGCGCGCGTCGGGGCTGGGGGACGCCCGGCCGCTACGCGGTCTTGAGCGTCGCCGACACCGGCGTCGGCATGGACCCCGAGACCCAGCGCCACCTGTTCGAGCCGTTCTTCACCACCAAGCCGGTGGACGCCGGCACGGGGCTCGGGCTGGCGATGGTCTACGGACTGGTGCGGCAGCACGACGGGTTCGTGGACGTCCTCAGCACGCCCGGGACCGGCACGACGGTGCGCGTGCTCCTGCCGGCGGCCGAGCCGGCGGCGCGGCGCGCCTCCCCGGCGGCCGGCACCGCGCAGCTCCGCGGCACCGAGACCATCCTGCTCGCGGAGGACGAGGATGCGCTGCGGCGGGCCGCCACGCGCGTCCTGGAGAAGCACGGCTACCGGGTGCTCGAAGCGGCGAACGGGGCCGAGGCGCTGGAGGTCTTCGGAAGGCACGAGGCGGAGATCGCCCTGATCGTCGCGGACGTCGTGATGCCGACGCTCGGCGGGCCGCAGCTGATCCGCGAGCTGCGCGCGGCCGGCAAGGGCGTGAAGGTGCTCTTCACCAGCGGCTACCCCGCGCGGGACGCGCAGGAGACCCGCGCGCTCGACCCCGGCCTGCCGTTCCTGGCCAAGCCGTGGACGATCACCGAGCTGCTCAGGCGGGTGCGGGAGGTACTGGACCAGCCAGCATCAGGCTGACCGTCGTCCCGGCGCCCAGCTCGCTGGCGATGCCGATCGATCCGCCCCACCCCTCGACCAGTCGCTTCACGATCGCGAGCCCCAGCCCGCTGCCGCTGGTCGTGGTGCTGAACCGCGGCTCGAACACGCGCGGCAGTGCCTCGGCGGCGATCCCCTTCCCGTCGTCCCGCACCTCGAGGCGCACCGGCGCGGGCGCCGGCCCCGCTCCGGCGGCGCGCCGCGACCGCACCGCGATGCGCGTGGCGCCGGCGTCGCGCGCGTTCTCGAACAGGTTGACCAGCACCTCGGTCAACTCGTCGCGGCGAGCCATGACCGCCACGTCCTCGTCCCCCTCGAGGTCGAACCGCACCGGCGAATCGCCGAGCCGGTAGAGGCCGACCACCTCGCGGACGACGTCGCCGGCGTTCACCACCTCGACCGGCGGCCGCTCCGCCGACGGCAGGGCGAACCGGCTGAAGGCGCGCGCGATCGCGTCCAGCCGGTTGATCTCCGCCAGGATCCGTTCGCCCGTGGTGTCGAGCACGCCGCCCAGCTCGGCCGGCCGCTCGCGGCGGAGCCGCATCAGGTGCTGGATCCCGAGGCGGATCGGGGTGAGCGGGTTCTTGATCTCGTGGGCGACCTGGCGGGCCATCTCGCCCCAGGCCAGCACCCGCTGCGCCTCGTGGCCGCGCTCGACGTCGGCGGCGGCCTGCTCGATGGCGCGGTACACGGGCTCCAGCTCGCTCGGCATCGTGCCGGCCACGGGGCCCAGGCGCTCGCCGCTGCCGGCCACGAGCGCCGCGCGGGTGAGGTGGCCGATCGGGCGCGCGAGCGCGCGCGCCGCCAGCCCCGAGAGGACCAGCGCGGCGACGATGCCGAGCACCGCGGCGACCATCACCGCGATGCCGAGGTCCTCCTCCCGGCCGCCGAGCGCGGGATCGGCCAGGAGCTGCGGCGAGGCGAGGATCGACGTCTGGGTCGGATCGGTGGCGTCGGCGGACTTCCCGAGCAGATGGTAGCCGACCAGCACCGGCCGCGGCGTGTCGTCCTGCTCGCGCGTCACCTCCAGGTAGTCGCCCATCGCGAGCCGCGTGAACGGCTGGGGCGGCACGAGCCAGTCCACGAGGCCCAGGTCGGCCAGCACCGGGGCCGAGCCGGCCTCCAGCACGCCGCCCCGGCTGAGCACCAGCTCGGCGTCCACGCGCTGCGCCACGTCGGGCAGCTCCTGCGCGTCGCTGACCGTGTCGCTCTCGAGCGCCGCGGCCGCGTCCTGGAGCGTGCGGGCGATCAGCAGCTCGCGGGAGCGGCGGAACTCGTCGCCCTGGCGCGCGTAGCTCCACAGCGCGAACGCCACCGTCGGCAGCACGAAGAACGCGGCCAGGCTCACGGTCAGGCGCGCCCGGAGCGAGCGGTGCACCTGCGGCAGCCACCGCGCGACGTTGCGCCCGAACCGGCCGCCCACCACGTCCACCACGAGCCACAGCGCCGCCAGCACGCCGAAGTCCAGCACCAGCAGCAGCAGGCCGCGCTGCAGCAGCGCCGACAGCCCGCCCAGGTCCACCTGCGCGTGCACGTGCCGGTGGCCGCCGGGCAGGGCGATCACCCGCTCGCCGCGGATCGTCCAGCCCTGCCGCTCCCACGTTGCCCGCGGCTCGGGCGACGGCCCGCCCAGCTCCAGCGGGGACAGCGTGAGGCGGTAGGGCGGCTCGGACTCCTCGCCCGGGCCGGCCAGCAGCCGCGCCACGCGCGTGGGCGCGACCAGGCTGGACTGGGGACCGGCCGCCACCGCGACCGCGCGGCCATCCGCCAGAGGGATGGTGGCGAGACCGTACAGGCCCTCGCGGCGGAGGTACGAGCGCACCAGCGGCAGCCGCTCGGCCTGGGCCTCGCGCACCTGCACCTGCACCAGGTCGGGCGGGAGGTCGAGCTGCGCGAGGTCGAGCTGCAGCACGCGCCCGGCCGACGGCGACCAGAGCGACAGCGCCGAGGGATAGTTGTGGGCGGCGAGGTCGGTGCGCCGCCACAGCAGGTAGAGATCGCCGGCCGTCGCGGGCGCCGCCGTGGGTGGCGTGCCCCGCACCAGCCGGTCGAACAGCGCCACCTTGAGGGGGTCGGCCTTGTTGCCGAGCCCCTCCATGTCCTGGGTGGCGAGCGAGAGGCGGCCGCTGGTGGTCGTGCCCCACTCCAGGAGCGCCGCCGCCGAGCCCGCGACCACCGCCACGGTCGCGATCGTGGCGCGGAACGGCATCGGCCGGATGGCCACGAGCAGCGCGGGCAGCCAGAGGTACGGGTACCACTCCGGCCAGGCACCCCGTGGCTCCCACAGGAACAGGCCGGCCACCGCGAGCCCGATCGCCAGCGCCGACGCAAGCAGCGGCCACCCGCCGGCGCGCGCCGGCGGCGCCGGGCCGCGCACCAGCGCGGCCGCCGTCAGCACCAGCGCCGACGCCGAGAGCACCAGCGCCACCTGCCAGGTGAGCCACAGGCCGAGGGTCACGCCGGCGGCCGGCGGCGTGATCCCGCGCGCCAGGTCCTGGAGGAGGTACGGCGCGAGCACGGTGACGCCGAGCGCCGCGACCCGGCTCAGCAGACCCGGCCGGAGCCCGCGCCGCCACAGCGCCCCCGCGGCCA
The DNA here is from genome assembly GCA_035623755.1 of Gemmatimonadales bacterium. Taxonomy (GTDB): domain Bacteria; phylum Gemmatimonadota; class Gemmatimonadetes; order Gemmatimonadales; family JACORV01; genus Fen-1245. Next base: position 252 of record DASPSV010000125.1, on the reverse strand, counting down.
GCGCGACGATGAAGCTCGTGAGGATGACGCTGCCCGCCGAGCGGGAGAACGGGCCCAGCACGTCCTGGTAGTAGCTCGCCGAGGAGAAGAGGCTCTCGGGTCCGAAGGCCTCGCCGAGCGGAGCGCGCGCGGTCGCCAGCGCCGCGGCGCCCGCCGTCGCGACGGCCCCGGCGACGGGCAGTCCGGCGCGGACCGCGCCCACGATCCCGGCCAGCAGGAGCGCGGGCAGGATCCACAGCACGGTGCGGCGGG
>DASPSV010000119.1:0-2562 GCA_035623755.1 Gemmatimonadales bacterium | reverse complement strand
CCGGCGTCACCGCCGTCAACCGGGACGGCACCACCGGCCTGGTGGTGCCGCCGGGCGACGCGGGGGCGCTCGGTGAGGCGCTGCGCGCGCTGCTGGCGGACCCGACGCGGCGCCGGGCGATGGGGGAGGCGGGTCGGCGGGTGGTGGAGGCGGAGTACACCGCCGCGCGGATGGCCGACCGCTATCTCACGCTGTACCGGGAGGCGCTGGGCTAGCGAGCCGCCGGCGGCGCTGCGCGCTCGCCGCGGGAATGGACAGGATGTGCCCGAGGGCCAGCGCGCCGACGAAGCCCGCGTGCCGCAGCGTCACGAAGCCCCGCCGGATCGTCGCGAGCACGCCGCGGCCGGGCACCGCCTCGGGTATCACGCGCACCGCGCGGTCCACGACCGCACGCCACAGCCCGTAGCGCCGCGCGCGCTCGATGGTCGCGCCCCACGCGATCGCCTCCGAGACGCGCTCGGTCTTCCACTTCCGGCGGCCGATCGTGTCGCGCCATCCCGCCAGCCGCAGGTAGCGCGGCTGCGGCGACGGCTCGACCTCGGCGGCGAGGATGGGCGAGAGGTTCGCGGCGTCGGCCACCGCCTCGAGCAGCGGCTCCGGGCGCGGGTCGGCGTCGAGCCGCTGCAGCACCTCGCCGAAGCTGAAGCCGCGGGCGCGCGCCGCCAGCGTGAGGTCGAGCGCGGCGCGCAGCGAGCCGCTGCTCCACGCGTGGTTGCGCGCGTCGTGCACCAGGAAATGCCAGAACAGGTCCATCGCCGAGGGCAGCAGCACGCCCGGCACCGACGCCGGCTCGGCGCGCGCGAACCAGCCCTGCACGTCCCAGCCCTCGCCCCAGCGCGCCGGCCCCAGCCGCCAGTGCAGCTCGACCGTCTGCGCCGCGGGCCCGATGAACGTGTCGTGGTAGGGCCGGAACACCTCGGGCGCCGTGGCGTCGCGCTGCGAGCTGCGCATGAAGTCGAGCGATTCCAGCACCCACTCGGCCGGCTCGAGCTGCGCCTCCGGCACCAGGACGTCCACGTCGTTCATCCACCGGATGCCGAGCGCGGGCGAGACGTTGCCCACCAGCAGCGCCGAGCCCTTGAGCGCGATGACAGGGATCCCGGCGGCCTGGAACTCGACCCCGATGCGCTCCAGGTCGGCCGCCTGCTGCACGCACTGGCGGCGCGCTTCTTCGTAGGCGTCGGACGCGAGCTGGTCCGCGTCCGGCGACGCCACGCTGCCGAGGTCGAGCGCGGACAGGGCCCAGCCCACGGCCGCGCCGACGCCGTCCCAGGTCAGGGCGGCGTACCAGGATTCCGGCCGCGCCTCGGCGTGGGCCCAGCGCTCGATCAGCTGCGCGTGCGCGGGCCCGCCGTCGAGGGCGATGCGGAGGGTGCGCGCCAGGAGGCGGCGCAGCTGCACGGGAGTCAGTCTGGAAGTCACCGGCGGAGGCTCACGGTGCCGGAGCGGGAAGAAGGTAGTGGGCGGTACAGGACTCGAACCTGTGACCTCCGGTATGTGAGACCGGCGCTCTAACCAGCTGAGCTAACCACCCGTCCGGCGACGCGCATCGCGCGCCGTCGGCGCACAAAGATAGGCCGCCCGGGCCCCGCGCGCCACGGAGCGCGCCGCCGCGCGCTCAGTGCGCCGCGGCCGATTCTCCGGCGTCCGGCCTGCCGAAGCGCCTGGCCGACCGCGCGCGCAGCTTCGCCACCTCGACCTCGCGGTTGCGGTACGGCGCCGTGGTCACCAGGCCGCCGAGGAGCCGCCGCACGCACGCCGCCACGTCGTCCACCGCGCGGTCGAACGCGGGCTGGTTCGCCGCCGACGGCTTGGTGAACCCGCTCACCTTGCGGACGAACTGCAGCGACGACGCCCGGATCTCCTCCTCGGTGGTGGGCGGATCGAAGTGATAGAGCGTGCGGATGTTGCGGCACATGGGCCGGCTCCTGCGGTGGAGGTGGAGGCGTCGATCGCGGTCCGGTGGACGGCGTCAGCGGCCGGGCGTTCGGCGCACGGCCCGCACGACGGCCGCGCCCTTCACCGCGGTGCCGCGGACCGTCGCCGTGAGCGTGTCCTCGCCCGCGGCCGAGCCGAGGGTCCAGTGCGTGGCCGCCTCGCCCTTCTCGTCGGTCATCACCCGGACGGGCGCGACCGATCCCGTCGTGGCGGCGAACGCGACCTGCACGTCGGGAATCGCGTTGCCGTACGCGTCGGTCACGACGAACGCGACCGGCTTGGGCAAGGCGCGTCCGGCCGGACCGCTCCGCGGCGCGCCGCTCGGCGCGACGTTGGCGGGCTCCAGCGGGCGGGCCCGCGCGCCGACGCGCACGGCCGGGCCGTCGCCCGGCCGCAGCTCCAGCCACTGCTGGCCGGCCTCGCGGCCCAGCGTCCACGCCAGCGACACGCGTCCCTTCTCGTCGGCGACCGGCAGCGTATCGGGCACGCTCCCGCTGGTCGGCACGACCCGCACCGCCGCGCCCGCCACGACGTTGCCCGCGCTGTCCGCGAGGCGCGCGACGATCGGGCGCCGCAGCGCGGCACCGGCGGCCCCGGCCTGGTCGGCGCCGCTCTCGATCGTCG
>DASPSV010000118.1:0-2005 GCA_035623755.1 Gemmatimonadales bacterium | reverse complement strand
CGACGATCGAGTCGCGCGGCACCGTCGGGTGGTCGGTGAACCAGGTGGAGCCGAACAGCCCCAGCTCTTCGCCGGTGTGCCAGACGAACAGGACGGACCGCTTCGGCTTCACCCGCTCGGAGGCGATGCGCTGCGCGATCTCCAGCACCGATACCGTGCCGGAGCCGTCGTCGTCGGCGCCGTTGTCGATCGAGTCGGCGCGCTGCGAACCGGGATGCGCCGCCCGCCACGCCGCCAGGAGGCTGTCCACCCGCGCCTGCTCGGCCGGCGTCGCCTGCTTGCCGGTCTGCTCGGCGCCCTCCGGGCGCACCACCTCGTTGAAGATGCGCATCGAGTCGTGGTCCACCGGCGGCAGCGTCAGGCCGATGTGGTCGTTGTGCGCGCCGATGGCGACGTACTCGCCGCGCAGGGCGGGGTCGCTGCCCCGGATGATGCCCACGACGTTGCGCGCGGCAAGGCTCACCCGGCTCACCGTCACGCGCGCCCGCAGCGTCGCGCCGATGGCGCCGACCCGGGCGCTGTCGAGCGTCGTGCCGAGCAGCGCGCCGGCGGCCGCGGTGGTGAGCTGCAGGAGCGTCGGGCCGGGGCGCGTGTCGGAGTCCGCGGCGGCCATCGTGACCGACGGCTCCCGGAGGAAGTGCTTGAACTGCGGCGGCACCCGCTCCAGCCCCGGGAAGGCGAGGCCCGCGGCCTCGTTCAACCGCGCGATCACCGCGCCGGGGTTGATGCGGATGGGCCCCGCCGGAAGGGAGAAGACCACCACGCGCCCCCGGGCCTGCTCGACCGGGAAGGAGTCGGCGGCGTTGATCGAGCCGCCGAAGACGGCCTGCGCCCCGTCCACGGACCGCGCCTCGCCGGCGCCGATGTGCCGGGGGAGGAAGTCGTCGAACACCTTGAGCGTCGTGTTCCCGGCCGTGATCGTGGACGTGCTGTCGATGGTCTCCTGCACCAGCGGCACCCACTGGAAGTAGCCGCCGCTGTCGCCGGCGGGCACCAGGCCGATCTTCCGCGCCTCGGACGCGATGTACGCGGTCGCCTTGAGGTTGTAGGGCGTCCCCGCGCGCCGGCCCATCATCGAGTCGTCCGCGTAGATGTAGAGCCGCGTCATCAGGTCGGCGGCCGTGATGGCCGGGACCGTCGGCTGCGGGGCGTGCTTCAGCGGCAGGGCTTCCTGCGCGCGCACGGCGGCGGGCAGGAGCAGGGCCAGGATCGCGGCGCGAGCGGCGTGACGGGAGTGGCGCATCGGGGCTCCGGATGGTGAAAGGGCGGCAGCGCCGCCCGCCGGACCGCGCGGGCTGCCGGGCGGCGACGGGGACGGACGGTGCGGGGACGGGTCACCTACGCCGGCGCCGGAGGGAAAGTTTCGGCGAGGAGCGCCTCGACCTCCGGCCGGGTGGGCATCGAGCGGGCGGTGCCGTGGCGCGTCACGGAGATCCCCGCCGCCGCGCACCCGAACCGGGTGGCCGCCACGAGGTCCATGCCCTCCGCCACCGCGATCGCCAGCGCCCCGGTGAACGCATCGCCCGCACCCGTCGTCTCCACCACCGGACCGGCGTCGAAGGCGGGGACGTGCGCCGCCCCGCGGGCGCTCTTGGCGAGGGCGCCGTGCCGGCCGAGCGTCACGACCACGTTGCGGCAGCCGCGCGCGAGCAGCGCGTCCGCCGCCCGCTCGGCGTCGGCCGCACTCTCCACCCGGAGGCCGGTGAGGGCCGCCGCCTCGTTCTCGTTCGGCGTGACGTAGTCGCACCAGCTCCACGCCGCGTCGGGCAGCGGCACCGCGGGCGCGGCGTTGAGGATGGTCGGCACGCCGGCCTCGTGCGCCACGCGCAGCGCGTAGGCGGCCACCGCCGCCGGCACCTCGAGCTGGGTGACGAACACCGCCGAGCCGGCGATGCGGGCGGCCGCGCGGTCCACGTCGGCCTCGGTGACGAGCGAGCTGGCGCCCGGCACGGCGACGATCGCGTTCTCGCCGGTCGCCGGGTGCACCACGATCGAGGCGGCGCCG
>DASPSV010000103.1:0-7926 GCA_035623755.1 Gemmatimonadales bacterium | reverse complement strand
GAGGCCGTCCTGCTGGCGCGCCGCCTCCCAGGAGGCGCGTAGCAGCTCCTCGATCACGGTCTGCCGGATCGCGTCCCCGAAGCGCCGCCGCACGACGGCCGCCGGCGCCTTGCCCTTGCGGAAGCCCTGCACCTTGAGCTGCCGGGCGTAGCGCTCGGTGGTCGCGGCCTCCGCGGCGCGCACCCGCTCGGGGCTCACCGAGACGGCGTAGGTGCGGCGCGCCGCGTCCTGCGCGGCGGAGGTGATGGCGATGCCGGTATCGGTCATAGTGCGAAAGGGGGGATTCGAACCCCCACGGGTTGCCCCACGGGCTCCTAAGGCCCGCGCGTCTGCCAGTTCCGCCACTTTCGCGTCGAGCCAGCGTTCAAAGATAACCGCCGCCGGCCGAGACGACGAGCGCCCGCGGGGGCGGGCGCTCGTCGGGCGGCGGCGCGGAGCGGTGCTCAGCGCACGCGCACGCGCACGACGCGCCGGGTCGCGGCGCCGCCTCCCACGTTCGCGACGATCAGCGTCGCGATGTCGCCGGTGTGCAGGCCGTGCACCGCGCGCTGCAGCTCGTCGGGCGTGCGGGTGCGGAGGCCGTTCACCTCGAGAATCACGTCGGCGCCCCCGGCCTGCGGCGCGAACACCCGCTGGAAGGCGGGGCCGTCGGCATCCACGTCGGTCACCAGCGGACCGCGCATGTCGGGCGAGACCTGCCGCGCGTCGTCGGCGCCCAGGCCCTCGACGGTGATGCCCAGCTTCCGCGACGCCTCGTCGCCGGGGGTCGCGGCCTTGTCGGCGCCGCCGGCGCTCGCCACGGTGGCCGTGTCCGCGCCGGCCGCCGCGAGCCGCACGTCGTAGGTGCGCACCTGGCCGCCGGAGTGCACGGCCTGGACGTGGACGACGTCCCCGGGGTGCCGGAACCCGACCATCGACTGCAGCTGGGCCACGTGGTCGATCGCGGTGTCGTTCAGCGCGACGATCACGTCGCCGGGCACGAGGCCGGCGGCCTTGGCGGGCGAGCCGGGGCTGCTGTAGTCCTCGATCACCACGCCGCGCACGTCGTGGAGGCCCACCGCCTCCGCGTCCTCCGGGCGGATCTGCCCGATGGCGACGCCGAGGATGGCGCGCTGCACGCGCCCGGTGGCGATGAGATCGTCCATCACCTTGCGGGCCAGGTTGATGGGGACGGCGAAGCCGTAGCCCTCGTAGTAGCCGGTCTGCGACGCGATCGCGGCGTTGATGCCGATGACCTCGCCCTGGAGGTTCACCAGCGGGCCACCGGAGTTGCCGGGGTTGATGGCCGCGTCGGTCTGGATGAAGTCCTGGATCTGGTAGCGGTCGTTCGGGTCCTGGAGCCCGACCAGGGGCCGGCCCTTGGCGCTGACGATGCCCGCCGTGACCGTGAAGGTGAAGTTGAGCGGGTTGCCGATCGCCAGCACCCAGTCGCCGATGCGCGCGGCGTCGGAGCTGCCGAGCGGCAGCGGCGTCAGGTGCGACGCGTCAATCTTGATCACCGCCACGTCGGTGGCCGGGTCGCGCCCGACCACCCGCGCGTCGAACTCGCGGTTGTCGAGCAGCGTCACCCGCACGTGGTCGGCGTCCGCCACGACGTGGTTGTTGGTGAGGATGTACCCGTCCTGCGAGACGATGAAGCCGGAGCCCGAGCCCTGGCGGACCTGTGGCCGCCGCGGGTTCGCGTCCGGCCCGAAGAAGTACTGGAAGCCCGGCGGCAGGTCCGGGTGCGCCATCCCCTGCACCTTCTGCTGGGTCTGGATGTAGACGACCGACGGTCGCACCCGCTCGGCGATGTCGGCGAAGCTCGGCAGCACGCCGTCGGCGCGGGCGGACCCGCCGCTCGACGCCATCACGTAATGCAGGCCCCGCGCGGATTCCGCGCGCCCGGGCCGGGGCAGGTTCAACCCCGACGCGAACGCCAGCCCGAGCGCGAACGCGACGGCCACGATCCCACCGAGCTTCAGCAAGTCACGGCTCTTCGACGACATGCGCCACCCTCCACGATGACCCGGGAATGCCCGCTACTACCCCCGGCCGGCGGCCGGGTTCTACTTGCCCTGCTTGCCGTCGTCCACGATCTCGTAGTCGGCCTCGACCGCCTCGTCCTTCTTGGGCTCGGCGGCACCGGCGGCGCCGCCCGGGGGCGGCTCCTGCGTCCCGCCGGAGCCGGCCGGCTGGCTCTGGTACAGCGAGCGTCCGGCCTCGCTGTAGGCGCCCTGCAGGGCCTCGGCGGCCTTCTTGATGCCGTCCGCGTCGCCCGCCCGCAGCGCCTTCTTGGCGCCCTCGACCGCCTCCTCGAGGCGCTTGCGCACGTCGGCGTCGAGCTTGTCCGACCACTCCTTGGCGTTCTTCTCGACGTCGTAGACCAGCGCGTCGAGGCGGTTGCGGGTCTCGACCTCCTCCCGCCGCCGCTTGTCGTCCGCCGCGTGCTCCTCCGCGGCGTGCACCATCTTGTCGATCTCCTTGTCGGATAGCCCGCTCGAGGCCTCGATCCGGATCTTCTGCTCCTTGCCGGTCGCCTTGTCCTTGGCCGTGACGTGCAGGATGCCGTTGGCGTCGATGTCGAACGTGACCTCGATCTGCGGCATGCCGCGCGGTGCCGGCGGGATCCCGGTGAGCTGGAACTTGCCGATCGTCCGGTTGTCGAGCGCCATCTCGCGCTCGCCCTGGAGGACGTGGATCTCGACCGTGGTCTGGTTGTTGTCGGCGGTCGAGAACACCTCCGAGCGCTTGGTCGGGATCGTCGTGTTGCGAGGGATCAGGACCGTGGTCACGCCGCCCAGCGTCTCGATGCCGAGCGACAGCGGCGTCACGTCCAGCAGCAGGATGTCCTTCACCTCGCCCGCGAGCACGCCGCCCTGGATCGCGGCGCCGATCGCGACGACCTCGTCCGGGTTGACGCCCTTGTGCGGCTCCTTGCCGAAGAACTCCTTCACGATCTCCTGGACCTTCGGCATCCGCGTCTGTCCGCCGACCAGGATCACCTCGTTCACCTCGCCCGGCTTCAGGTTCGCGTCGGCCAGCGCCTTCTTCATCGGCTCCAGCGTCCGCTCCACCAGGTCGCCCACCAGCTGCTCGAGCTTGGCGCGCGACAGCGTGAGGTTGAGGTGCTTCGGCCCCGACTGGTCGGCCGTGATGAACGGCAGGTTGATCTCCGTCTGCAGCACCGTCGACAGCTCGCACTTGGCCTTCTCCGCCGCCTCCTTGAGGCGCTGGAGCGCCATCGGGTCCTTCGACAGGTCGATGCCCTGGTCGCGCTTGAACTCGTCCACCAGCCACTGGATCACGCGCTGGTCGAAGTCGTCGCCGCCCAGGTGGGTGTCGCCGTTGGTGCTCTTCACCTCGAAGACGCCCTCGGCCAGCTCGAGGATCGAGATGTCGTAGGTGCCGCCGCCGAGGTCGTAGACCGCGACCTTCTCCTCCTTCTTCTTGTCGAGCCCGTACGCGAGCGCCGAGGCCGTGGGCTCGTTGATGATCCGCACCACGTCGAGGCCCGCGATCTTCCCCGCGTCCTTGGTCGCCTGGCGCTGCGAGTCGTTGAAGTACGCCGGGACGGTGATGACCGCCTTCTCGACCTTGTGGCCGAGGTAGTCCTCGGCGGTCTGCCGCATCTTCTGCAGGATCATCGCCGAGATCTCGGGCGGCGTGTAGCGCTTGCCGCTGATGTCCACCGAGGCGAGGTCGTTCTGGCCCGCGACCACCTTGTAGGGCACGCGCTTGGTCTCCTCGACCACCTCGCCGGTGCGCCGGCCCATGAACCGCTTGATCGAGAAGACCGTGTTGAGCGGGTTGGTGACCGCCTGACGCTTGGCCACCTGGCCCACCAGCCGCTCGCCGTCCTTGGTGAAGGCGACGACCGAGGGCGTGGTCCGGCCGCCTTCGGCGTTCGGAATGACCACCGGATCCCCGCCCTCCATGACGGCGACGACGGAGTTCGTGGTCCCCAGGTCGATCCCGATGATCTTCTCAGCCATGGTATCTCCGACCGCATCAGAGGTAGATGTGCGACGGTTGCGTCCCGTCGCAGGAGCAAGGGACGTGCCCGCCCCAGACCCCCTTTTTCTGCCAATTCGGCAGCGAGCTAAGGTCTTGAGGCGCTTCGCGGTGCGTTGACACGCCCTTCGGACAGGTTAGGTTGGGCCCGTGATCCCCTACCGCGACGAGAACCCCACCCTCAAGACCCCGGTCGTGACCATCGCGATCGTCGCGGCGAACGTGCTGGTGTGGCTGGTGGTGCAGGGCGCAGGCACCGGCGTGCCGCTGGCGCGGTCGGTGTGCGAGCTGGGGCTGATCCCGGGCGAGCTGACCGGCCGGGTGGCGGCGGGCACCACGTTCCAGATGGGCCCGGAGATGTTCTGCCGGGTGGAGGGCGCGCGCCACTACGCGCACGTGGTGACGTCGATGTTCCTGCACGGCTCGTGGATGCACATCATCATGAACATGTGGTTCTTCTGGATCTTCGGGAACAACATCGAGGACTGCATGGGCCGCGTCCGGTTCGTCGTCTTCTACCTGATGTGCGGGATCGCGGCGGCGCTGACGCAGGTGGCGATGGACCCGGCTTCGCCCGTGCCCGTGGTGGGGGCGTCCGGGGCGATCAGCGGCGTGATGGGCGCCTACCTGGTGCTCTACCCGCGGGTGCGGGTGTACACGCTGGTGCCGCTGGGGTTCTTCCTCACGACGATCGCGCTGCCGGCGTGGGCGATGCTGGGTTACTGGATCGTGCTGCAGGCGCTGAACGCGCTGCCGGAGCTGGCGGGCGCGCACGGCAATGGCGGCGTGGCTTTCTGGGCGCATATTGGAGGCTTCGTGGTGGGCGCCGCGACGATCAAGCTGTTCGCGAACGGGGCATACCTGGAGTCGCGGAAGCAGAATCCGTGGGCGCCGCAGCGCCTGCGGTGGGGGTGAGCGGTGTATCTCGCGCGGATCGTGGGACGCGTGGTGTCCACCGTGAAGCAGGACACCCTCAAGGCCATCCCGCTGCAGTGGCTGCAGCCGGTGGACGCGGCGGGCCGGGACCGCGGCGCGCCGCTGGTGGCGGCCGACACCTTCGGCCTCGGCCCGGGCGAGGTGTGCTACTACATCACCGCGCGGGAAGCGAGTATCGCGCTGTGGAAGCTCGACGTTGCCGTCGACGCCGCAGTTGTCGGGAAGGTCGAGAGGCTGGACGTGAAGGCGTGAGCGGTGAGAAGTGAAAGGTGAGACGTTCACGTGAGAGGTGAGAAGCAGAAGCCGTGAGAGGGCGTGAGAGGGCAAGGCGTGAGAGGTGAGCCGGCTCCTTCTCACGGCCTTTGCCTCTCACGTCTCACCTGAACGTCTCACGTCTCACGCCTCACCTCTTACAGTTGCGTCGGAGGAGGAACTCTGTTCCTGGGAACGGTCGTCGGTGACGTCGTGAGCACTCACAAGAACGAGCGCCTCACCGGCAAAAAGCTCCTCCTGGTCCGCCGCCTGGCGCTCGACATGCAGCCCGAGGGCGCGGAGGTCATCGCCCTCGACGTGGTGGACGCGGGCGTGGGCGACCACGTGCTGGTGGTGCAGGAGGGCTCCTCGGCGCGGAAGATCTTCGACGACCCCTGGATCCCCGTGCAGGCGGTGATCGTGGGGGTGCTGGACCGCGTGGACATCGGCGGAAGGCGGGTGCTGTGAACGACACCGAGCTGGACCGGATCGCGGCGGAGGTGGTGCGACGGGTGCTGCGCGGCGGGCGCGGCGCGCCGGGGGGGCCGCCGCGGGGACCGGCCGCGGGGCCGGGACATCCGGCCGGCGTGGCGGCGCGGCCGCTGGAAGACCTCTCGTGGCGCGGGCCGCAGGTCCAGCTCGCGGCGTGGACGCCGGCGGCGGGCCCGCGCCGGGTGGCGGACTTCGTGGACCACACGCTGCTCAAGGCGGAGGCGACGCGCGCCGACATCCTCAAGCTGTGCGCGGAGGCGCGCGAGCACCGCTTCGCGGCCGTGTGCGTCAACCCGGTGTGGGTGGACCTGTGCGCGAGCGAGCTCGCCGGCACGAGCGTGGCCGTGGCGAGCGTGTGCGGCTTCCCGCTCGGCGCGTCGACACCCGAGACCAAGGCGGCGGAGGCGGCGGAGGCGGTCGCCCGCGGCGCGGCGGAGATCGACATGGTGGCCGCGATCGGCCACATCAAGGGCGGCGAGTGGCGCCACGTCGAGGACGACATCCGGGCCGTGGTGGAGGCGTGCGCGCGCCGCGGCGGCGGCGCGCTGGTGAAGGTGATCATCGAGAGCGCGGTCCTCGCTCCCGAGGACATCGTGAAGGCCTCCGCGGTCGCCAGGCTGGCCGGCGCGCACTTCGTGAAGACGTCCACCGGGTTCCACCCGGCCGGCGGCGCGACGGCCGACGCGGTGCGGCTGATGCGGCTCACGGTGGGCGACGATCTCGGGGTCAAGGCGGCCGGCGGGGTGCGCGACTGCGCGACCGCGCTGGCGATGATCGGCGCGGGCGCGAGCCGGATCGGCACGTCGAGCGGCGTGTCGTTCGTCGGGTGCCTGGGGCCGGCGCCGCTCAAGCTCGCGGAGCTGCTGAAGCGGCCGGAGGCGCACACCGCCACCTGCCGCAGCGGGACCTGCGCGGCGCCGGCGGGAGGCCAGCCGTACTGACGGACACGGCGGTGCGCACCGGCCGCCTGCGGCTGCCGTCCCTCGGGACGGTGCTCGCCCAGGCCCTCGCGACCCTGCGGCGCTTCCCGCTGGTCGTGGCGTGCGCCTTCGCCGCGGCGGCGGCGGCGATCCTGCTCCGCGAGGACACGGGGCCCGACTGGCTCCAGGCCCCGCTCCTGGCGGCCGCCACCCTCGGGCTCCCCCTGTTCACCGCGACGACGCTCGCGGGCGAGCGCGCCCGGCCGGCCGTGCGCGCCCTGCTCGCGGTGGCGGCGCTGGCGGCGCTGGTCGCCGTGCACGCAGCCTGGGACGGCTGGACCCGGCCGGTGCAGGTGGCGCGCTACGCGCAGCTCAGCGTCGCCTTCCACCTGCTGGTGGCGTTCCTGCCGTTCGCCGGGCGAAGGCCGGGCGCGGCGTTCTGGCAGTACAACCGCATCGTGTTCACGCGGTTCCTCGCGGCGGCCCTCTCGTCGGCCACGCTGTTCCTGGGGCTCGCGCTCGCGCTGGCGGCGCTGGACAAGCTGTTCGGCGTGGACCTGCCGCGCACGGCGTATTTCCGCGTCTGGGTCCTGTGCGGGTTCGTCTTCAACACCTGGTTCTTCCTCGGCGGCGTGCCGGACGACCTCGACGCGCTCGAGTCGTCGCGCGAGTATCCCGCCATCCTGCGCGTGTTCGCGCAGTACGTGCTGGTCCCGCTGGTGACGGTCTACCTGGTGATCCTGACCCTGTACTTCGCCAAGGTCGTGGTGGCGTGGGACTGGCCCAGCGGCTGGATCGGATACCTGGTTTCGGGGGTGGCGGGCGCGGGCATTCTCGCGCTGCTGCTCGTGCACCCGCTGGCCGCGAGGGAGGATCAGGGGTGGATTACCGGCTTCGCGCGGGCCTTCTGGCTCGGGATCCTGCCCGCGGTCGCGATGCTGTGGCTCGCGATCTATCAGCGCATCCACCAGTACGGGTTCACCGAGGCGCGCTACTTCCTCCTGGTTCTGTCCGTGTGGCTCGCGGCGATCGCGGTGTGGTACGGTGCCACCCGCGCGCGCCGCATCGAGCTGATCCCGGCTTCGCTGTGCGCGCTGGCGCTGGTGGCATTCGCCGGCCCGTGGGGCGCGTACTCGGTGTCGAGGTGGAGCCAGGCTGGCCGGGTCCGGGAGCTGCTCGCGGCGCACGGCGTCCTGGCGGGCGGGCACGTGCAGCGCGCGGCGGCCGACTTCGCGGCGGACGACCGGAAGGCGCTGTCGGGGGCGGTGCGGTACCTCGTCGCGACGCACGGGAGCGCGGCGCTCGCACCGGTGCTGGGGGATTCGTTCGCCGC
>DASPSV010000076.1:0-10883 GCA_035623755.1 Gemmatimonadales bacterium | reverse complement strand
AGCCCGGCGGGGCTCCGCGGTCAGGCGCGCGGCGCTTCCAGCCACGCCACGGCGGCCGCCCGGTCGCGGAAGACCTGGATCGTCTCCTCCCGCCCCGACAGGATCGCGTACATCCGCGCCATCCCGTAGGCCACGTCGCTGGAGACCACCACCGCGCGCCGCGAGGTCGGCGAGAAGCGGGACGACAGCGCGAGCTGCAGCAGCACCGGCGAGGTCACGCGGACCTCCGCGACCTCGGTGAAGTCGTACAGCTGGTCGAATTCCGGCGCGAAGGCAGGGTCGGCGAACAGGGCGGAGCGGGCGTCGATGAGGTCCTGGTCCATGAGGATCCCCCACGCGCGGCTGTAGACGGTCCGCTTCGACCGGTCGATCCGGTATTCCGCTGGCATCGAGACCCCTCCCGCCGTTCCCTCGCTCCGACTCCACCCGGCGACGCTACTCCCGCCGGATCAGCTCCCCCGGCGTGCACCGCAGGGCGCCGCACAGCCGGTCGATCGTATCGGCCTCCAGGCGCGTGAAGCGCCCCGAGCGGCCGGCCAGGCGATATACGGCCGAGAGGCTGAGACCGCTGGCCTTCGCGAGGCCGTAGCGGGTCATGCCCCGCACCCGGAGCAACCCCATAAGGTTGAGTCGGACTCCCATTTCAGCCAGGCCCCATGCCCCAATCTGCGATATTGGGCTCTTGCGCGCTATAGCGCTTTGACACATAATAGTCGCCAGCGCGTATTAAGGCCAGACCGGGGGCGGAGGCCATGGGAGCCGAGCGGGTGGACGGGAGCGGGGCACCGGACGGGGAGACGCGGCGCGTGACGGTGCTGCCGCCGCTGCCGGAGGTGCTCTCGGAGCCGTTCTGGGACCCGGAGCTGTACCGCACGCGGGAGACGCGCCAGGCCCAGTGGACGGCCCTCATGGAGATGGCGCGCCGGATGGCCCGCGACGGGCTGCCGGCGCGGGGCTTCGGCGAAGCTCTCGCCTGGCTGGACGAATCGCCGGCCCGGGTGCCGTAGACCGGGCCGATCGGGAGAACGGCGGCAGCGCAGAACCAGGGGGGATCTGCCGTCGCCGGGGGGCCGTGGGCCGCGCCTCTTGCGGCCCCGGTCCCCGATCCGGCATGTTCGCACGCCGTTCCCGGAACCCACGCCGCCGCGAGCGCCCGACGTGTACGAAGCCCGCCACCATCCGCCCATCTCCCGCCGGCACTTCCTGCGGCGGATGCTGCGCCACTTCGCTCTCGCCGCCGCCTTCGTCGCCGTTTCCCTGCTGATCGGGATGGCGGGCTACGCCCACTACGAGGGCCTCGCCTGGCGCGACGCGTTCCTCAACGCCTCCATGCTCCTGGGCGGCATGGGCCCGGTCGAGACGCCCCAGACGGCGGGCGGCAAGCTGTTCGCCGGCGGCTACGCGCTGTACGCGGGGCTGGTGTTCCTGGTGACCGCGGCCATCCTGCTCGCCCCCGCCGTCCACCGCCTGCTGCACAAGTTCCACTACCCGGCGGACCACGCCGGCTAGCGCGCGCGGCGCGCGCGGCGCCGCCGGAGGCGCCGCTCACAAGCCACACCAGGGCGGTTGCCCTAACACGTTTCCCCCATTACGTTTGCCTGCTTCCGCCGAGGTGGCGCCTGAACCCCTCGCCACGCACTCCGTGACCAGCCCAGGGAGCCCATGATGCCCGGTCCGCAGCAAGGCACGCCGATCAGCTACCGCGATGGCAAGTATGTGATCCCGCACGATCCCGTCATTCCGTTCATCGAGGGCGACGGCACCGGGCGGGACATCTGGAAGGCGTCGCGGCGGGTGTTCGACGCGGCCACCCAGAAGGCGTCGGGCGGCCAGCGCCGGGTGGTGTGGGTGGAGATGCTGGCCGGCGAGAAGGCCTTCAAGGAGACGGGCAGCTGGCTCCCGGAGGCGACCCTCGAGACCATCAAGCGCTACCGGGTGGGCATCAAGGGCCCGTTGACGACGCCGGTGGGCGGCGGGATCCGCTCGCTCAACGTCGCGCTGCGGCAGCTGCTGGACCTCTACGCCTGCGTGCGCCCGGTGCGCTACTTCGACGGCGTCCCCTCGCCGGTGAAGCGGCCGCAGGACCTCGACGTCGTGATCTTCCGCGAGAACACCGAGGACGTGTACGCGGGCATCGAGTACCAGGCGGGCAGCAAGGAGGCCGGCCGGCTGCGGGACTTCCTGGTGGGCGAGCTGAAGGCGACGGTGCGCGAGCAGAGCGCCATCGGCATCAAGCCGATCAGTGAGTTCGGCTCCAAGCGGCTGATCGCCCGCGCCATCCAGCACGCCGTCGACCGGCGGCGCGCGTCGGTGACGCTGGTCCACAAGGGCAACATCATGAAGTTCACCGAGGGGGCGTTCCGCGACTGGGGCTACGAGCTGGCGCGCGAGCGGTTCGGGACGGAGACGGTGGCCGAGGCGGACCTCAAGGGCGACGCGGGCGGGAAGGTGGTGGTCAAGGACCGGATCGCCGACAGCATGTTCCAGCAGGTGCTGCTGCGGCCGAAGGAATACGCGGTGCTGGCGACCCCCAACCTCGACGGCGACTTCCTCTCCGACGCGTGCGCGGCCCAGGTGGGCGGGCTCGGCATGGCGCCCGGCGCGAACGTGGGCGACGGGTACGCGGTGTTCGAGGCGACCCACGGGACGGCGCCCAAGTACGCCGACCTCGACAAGATCAACCCGGGAAGCGTCGTCCTCTCGGGGGTGATGATGTTCGAGCACCTCGGCTGGGACGACGTCGCCGCGTCCATCGTGACCGGGCTGCAGGGCGCGATCAGCGCGAAGAAAGTGACCTACGACCTCGCGCGGCAGATGGACGGCGCGACCGAGGTCTCGACCTCGACCTTCGCGGATCAGATCATCGGCCACCTCGGATGAAGCACACCCTGCTGGCGTCGGCCCTCGAGGCGGCGGACCTGCCGCTCCTCGCGGTGGCGGTGCCGAAGCACGACAAGACGCTCCCCGCGGCGCTGGCCGCGCTCGACGCGCGCACCGGCGGGCTGCTGGGCCGCGCCGCGGGCGCGGACTTCACCGGCGCGCGCGACGAGACCTCGCTCCTGTACGTGCCGCCCCCCGGTGGGCAGCGGCGCGTCCTGCTGGTGGGCGTCGGGAAGCTGGAGGAGCTGCCGCTGGTGGGCGGGCTCACGCGCCCGGTCGCCGTCCGGAACGCCGTCCGGCGGGCCGCGGCGGTCGCCGCGCGCCGCGCCCGGGCGCTCGGCACCGGCGCCGTGGCCTTCGCGATGCCCGCCGCGCTGCGGCCGGGCGTCGGGGCGGCCGACTTCGCGCAGGCGGCGCTCGAGGGCCTGGCGCAGGGCGCGTGGCAGTTCGACGAGCTGCGGGCGCCCGGGAACGACCGCCGGGCGCCGGTGGCCGAGGTCACGGTGGTGGTGGACGCCGCGGAGCAGCCGGACGCGCAGCGCGGCTTCGCGGTCGGGCAGGCGATGGCGGAGGCGCAGGCGCTCGCCCGCCGGCTCCAGGTCCTGCCGCCCAACACCTGCACGCCGGCGCTGCTGGCCGAGACCGCGCAGCAGCTCGGGGCCGCCCACGGGTTCCGGGTGACGGTGCTGGAGCGCGAGCAGATGCGGCAGGAGGGCATGGGCGCGCTGCTGGCGGTGGCGCAGGGCAGCGCCACGGAGCCGCGGTTCATCGTCCTCGAGTACAAGGGCGCGGGCGACGCGGCCCCGGTCGCGCTGGTGGGCAAGGGCATCACGTTCGACACCGGCGGCATCTCGATCAAGCCGGCCGCGCAGATGGAGGAGATGAAGTACGACATGTCGGGCGCCGCCGCGGTGCTCGGCGCGTTCGAGGCGCTCGGCCGGCTCAAGCCCGCGCTCAACGTCGTCGGCGTGATCCCGTCCGCCGACAACATGCCGGGCGGCTCCGCGATCCGTCCCTCCGACGTCGTGAAGAGCCACGCGGGCAAGCACATCGAGATCGTCAACACCGACGCCGAGGGGCGGCTGATCCTCGCCGACGCCCTCTCGTGGGTGCGACGCTTCAAGCCGGCCGCGGTGCTCGACGCGGCGACCCTCACGGGCGCCGTGGTCATCGCGCTCGGCCACACAGCGAGCGCCGTGATGGGCACCGACGAGGCGCTGCTCGAGGAGGTGCGGCGGGCCGGCGACCGGGCCGGGGAGCGGGTGTGGCCGCTGCCGATGTACGACGAGTACCGCGACCAGAACAAGTCGGACATCGCCGACGTCAAGAACTCCGGCGGCCGGCCGGCGGGGACCATCACGGCGGGCTGGTTCCTGCGCGAGTTCGCCGAGGGCTATCCGTGGGTGCACATCGACGTGGCCGGCACCGCCTACTCGGACGCCGACGCCCCGCCGCTGCCGAAGGGGCCGAGCGGGGTGCCGACCCGGCTGTTCGTGGAGTTCCTGCTGGGGCGCGCCGGCTGACGTGACGCCGCGCGGCCCGCTCGTCGCGCTCGCGGCGCTGCTGGTGGCCGGCGCCCCGGCGCGCGCGCAGGTCCCCAGGCCCTCGCGTCCCGCGCCGGCCGACACCACCCGGCCGGCTCCGGCCGCCCCGGCGGACACGACCCGCCGCGCCGCCGGCGACACGACGCACCGCGCGCCGGGTGACACCACCGGAGCCCGGCGCGACACGACCCCCGTCCCCGACTCGCTGCGCCCCGACAGTTTCCTCCCGCAGCTGCCGCGGCTCGGCGCCCCGCCGGGACCGATGCCGAAGAACGGCCGGTTCGTCTTCGACCACGACGCGCTGTGGTTCAGCGGCGCCCTCGACCTCGCCGAGCTGCTGCAGCAGATCCCCGGCGTCTTCCTGGTGCGGGCGGGGTGGTACGGACGGCCGGAGGCGCTGCACTACGCCGGTCAGGGCGCGGCGTCGCTGGAGCTGTACTGGGACGGCTTCGCCATCGATCCGCTGGGCCGCGACAGCGCGGGCATCGACCTGTCGACGTACAACCTCGGGTTCGTCAACCGCGTCGAGGTCGAGGTGCTGCCCACGGTGATCCGGGTCTACCTGTTCTCGGACGGCCAGGCCGTGCGCCGGCCGCGCACCGAGACGTCGTTCGCCACCGGCGACGCGAGCACCAATACCTACCGGGTGCGTTACCTCAACCGCTGGAAGGACGGTCTGGGCCTCGGCGTCGGCGTCGAGTTCCTCGGGACAGCGGCCGGCAACGCGGCCAGCGGGCACTCGAACGACCTCACCATCTGGGGGAAGGGCTCGTGGATCCCGTCGCCGCGGTTCGGCGTCGAGTACCAGGCCCTCAGCACGACGATCAACCGCGACGCGTTCGCGGAGACACTGCCCTCGGGGGCCGCCGACACGATCCCCAACCCCGGCTCGCACCGGACCGACCTGTTCTTCCGGGGCTTCGTGGCCACGCGGGACGACGGCATGGGGCTCCGGTTCGACGCCCTCGCCGGCAGCACCAGCTATACCGACTCGGCCGCGGTGCTCAACCGCAACGAGCTGCAGGGGGCGACGGTCGTCGCGTACCGGGCCGGACGATGGTCCGGCGAGCTGACGACCCGGGTGCGGGACGGCAGCACGCCGCTCGAGCTGCAGCTCCGCGGCGCCCTGTCGCCGTTCTACGGGCTCACCGTGTCGGGCTCCCTGGACCGGAAGTCGCACGTCGGCGCGCGCCGCTCGACCGACGCGTCGCTCGGGGCGGAGCTGCGGCCGTTTCCGGGCCTGGCCTTCCACGGGGTGGCCCGGATGCGCTCGGTGGTCGCGCGGCCCGACGTGCTCACGGACACGGCGCAGCGGGTGACCGATGTCTCGGGCGGGGTCGCCCTGACGAGCCGCGGCGCGGACCTCGACGTGACCTACGCGCGGCACGGCGCGTTCACGGCGCCGCTGTACGGCGTGTTCGACACCGTGGTGGCGGCGTATCCGAGCCTCCCCGTGCGCACGGTGACCGCGAGCTTCGCGCTCCGGCCGACGCTGTTCCTGTCCCTGTCGGGCTGGTACCGGCACCCGCTCGATCCGGTGACCTCGGCCTACGAGCCGCCGCACCACTCGCGGCTGGCCGCCACCTTCCGCACCCGGCTGCTGCCGGTGCTGCGGCGCAACGCCTTCGACTTCACCGCCGAGGCGGCCGTGGAGGCCTGGAGCCACGGCGCGATGGGCGTGGACGGGAGCGGGAACCCCATCCGTCTGCCGGGCGCGATGGTGGTCGACTACCGGTTGGAGATGCGGCTGCTGGGCGCGGCGCTGTTCTGGACCGTGCGCAACTCCCGCAGCGAGCTGTACAGCCTGGTCCCCGGGGTCGCGATGCCGCATGTGGCCCAGCGGTACGGTGTCCGGTGGGAGTTCACCAACTAGCGCCTCGGGGCTACCTTTAAAGGCTTGACCGGGACCGCCGCAGGATGAGCGCGAGGAGCATGACCGGGTTCGGGGCCGCCGAAGGCGCCGTGGGCGGCGGCCGGCTCCGGATCGAGATCCGCTCCGTGAACCACCGGCACCTGAGCGTGCAGCTCAAGGTGCCCGGGGAGCTGGCCGACTGCGAGGGCGCGCTGCGCGAGCGGCTGCGGGCGCACTTCCAGCGGGGCCACGTCACCGTCTCCGGGCACTGGCTGGAGGCGCCGCCGCAGAGCGAGACGGTGGAGGTGGACGCCGTCCGCGCCAGGGCGCTGGTGAAGGCGCTGCGGGCCCTCGGCAAGGAGCTGAAGATCGCCGGCGCCCTCGACCTGGCGGCGCTGGCCCGCCTGCCGGACGTGGTCCGCGTGACGCGGGGCGACGGCGCGCCCGACACCACGGGTGTCCTGGCGGCGCTCGACCGCGCGGCCCAGGCGTGCGTGGCGGCCCGCGAGCAGGAGGGCCGGGCGCTCGCGGCGGACCTGCGGGGCCGCATCGACCTGCTCGCGGCGCTGGGGCGCCGGGTGAGCGCGGCGGCGCCGGCCCGGCTGGTGCGCGAGAGCGAGCGGCTGGCCGCGTCGGTGAAGACCCTCTCGGGCGGCGTGACGATCGAGCCCGACCGGCTGGCGAAGGAGATCGCGATCCTCGCCGACCGCCTGGACATCACCGAGGAGCTGGTGCGCTTCACGACGCACCTCGACGCGATGCGGCAGGCGCTCGACGGGACGGACGAGGCGGTGGGGCGCCGGCTCGGGTTCCTGCTCCAGGAAGCCGGGCGCGAGGTGAACACGATGGGCTCCAAGGCCAACGACGCCGCCATCGCCGAAGCCGTGATCACGATGAAGACGGAGCTCGAGAAGCTGCGCGAGCAGGTGGAGAACCTCGAGTGAAGCCGTACCCGCTGGTGCTGTCGGCGCCCTCCGGCGGCGGCAAGACGACCATCGCGTACGCGCTGGTGGCGGCGCGCGAGGACGTGGGCTACTCGGTCTCGGCCACGACCCGCCCGCCGCGGCCCAAGGAGCGCGACGGGGTGGACTACCACTTCCTCTCGCGCGAGGAGTTCGAGCGGCGCGTCCGGGCCGACGAGTTCCTGGAGTGGGCGGAGTACAGCGGCGAGTGCTACGGCACGCTGAAGTCCGAGATCGACAAGGTGCTGGCGTCGGGCCGCCACGTGGTGCTGGACATCGAGACCCGGGGCGCGCGCGCCGTGCGGCGCTGCTACCCGGACGCCGTGCTGGTGTTCGTGGTGCCGCCCTCGGCCGACGAGCTGCTGCACCGGCTCGGCGGCCCCAAGGGCACGCGGGCCGCCACGCTGGTCGATCGGCTGCGCACGGCCGTCGCCGAGCTGGGCGAGGCGCTGGAATACGATTACGTCGTCGTCAACGCGGACCGGACCGAGGCGGTCGCCGAAGTGGCCGCCATTCTCGACGCGGAAGGCCGTCGGCCGCACCGGAACCCCGACCTGGCGGAGGAGCTGGCCCAGCTGGGCCGGGACATCGGGGCGCTGGCGCATCGGCTGGAAGCCGTCAAGGAGGCGTAGGATGCGGGTCTTCACCCCCACGGAGATCGCGGACCAGGCGGGCAACAAGTACATCGGCGTGCTGGTGGCCGCGAAGTTCGCCCGGTTCGTGAACGATTTCCCCAAGGAGCGCGCCGTCGAGCGGGAGAAGAAGCTGACGACGACCTCGCTCGAGGAGCTGTCCTCCGGGGAGCTCAAGTACAAGATCACCCGGCGGCGCAGGCAGGAGGCGTGAGCCGGATCGCCGGCCGGCACGTCGTTCTCGGCGTGTCGGGCGGCATCGCTGCCTACAAGTCCTGCATCATCGCCCGCCGCCTGACCGAGGCGGGTGTCGCGGTCGAGGCCGTGCTGACGGCGGCGGCGGCCGAATTCGTGGGCCCCGTGACCTTCGAGGCGCTGACGGGCCGGCCGGTCGTCACGTCGCTGTGGCAGCCGGGCCGCTCCCTCGACCACGTGCGGCTGGGCCGCGAGGCCGACCTGGTGGTGGTCGCCCCCGCCACCGCGCACGTGCTCGCCCGCGCCGCCCAGGGGATGGCCGACGACTTCCTCACCGCGCTGCTGCTGGCCTGCCGCGCGCCGCTGCTGCTCGCCCCCGCGATGAACGACCGGATGTACGCCCACCCCGAGACCCAGGCGAACCTCGCGCTGCTGCGCTCGCGCGGCGTGCACGTGCTCGGGCCCGCGACCGGGCCGCTGGCGCGCGGCGAGGGCGAGGGGCCCGGGCGCATGGTCGAGCCCGAGGAGGTCCTCGCGCACGCCGAGCGGCTGCTCCGCGGCGCGGCGCCCTGGACCGGCGCGCGGGTGCTGGTCACGGCCGGGCCGACCCGCGAGCGCCTGGACCCGGTGCGGGTGGTGACCAACCGGTCCAGCGGGCGCATGGGATACGCCCTCGCGCGCGAGGCGTGGCTGCGCGGCGCCGACGTCACGCTGATCAGCGGGCCCGCGGGCCTGGAGCCGCCCCCCGGCGTGGACGTGGTGCGGGTGGAGTCCACGGCCGAGCTGGCGGCGTCGGTAGGCGACGCACTCCCGCTCGCCGACCTCCTGCTGATGGCGGCCGCCCCGGCCGACTACCGGCCCGCCAAGGCGCTGGAGCGGAAGGCGAAGCGGAGCGAGGGCGCGCTGCGGCTCGACCTCGAGCCCACCGAGGACGTGCTGGCCGGCACCACGGCGCGGCGCAAGAAGGGCGCGGTCGTCGTCGGGTTCGCACTGGAGACCGACGACGTCGTCGCGTCGGCGCGCGCCAAGCTGGAGGCCAAGCGCCTCGACCTCGTGGTCGCCAACGACGCGACGGAGCCCGGCGCGGGCCCGGAGGTGGCCACCAACCGGGTGACCATCGTCTCGCGGGACGGGGCCGAGGCGCTCCCGTTGATGGCCAAGGACGACGTCGCGGCCGCCATCCTCGACCGCGTGCAGAGGTTAGTTTCCAAGCGTGGATGAAGCCCGCCGGCGCTACCTCCAACAGCTGATGGAGCTGGGCGAAACCGCACTCGTCCTCCCGGAGCAGGAGAGGGCGGACGGCAGCACGCAGGGCAGTTCCCAGACGGCAAGTCCATCAGTGGTTACCAGTGGCAAGCCGCCGGAGCCCCGTCCGGCTGGAGCGCGCGGGCCGCAGAGCCCGCCGCCTGCCGGCCGGGCACCGGCCGCCGCGGCGCCGGCGAAGGGCAAGGCCCCGGCGGCCGCCATTCCCGCCGGCATCGTGGCGGAGGCGCCCTCGGGCGGCGACGACCTGTTCGCGGCCGACCCGCTGCGCGCTCTGGCCACGCTCGAGGGCCTGGTGCCGGTCATCGACGCCTGCCGCAAGTGCCAGCTCGGCCACAGCCGCCTGCACAGCGTGCCCGGCGAGGGCGACCCGAGGGCCGGCCTGGTGGTGGTGGGCGAGGCCCCGGGCGCCACGGAGGACGAGACCGGCCGCCCGTTCGTGGGCCGCGCGGGCAAGCTGCTCGACGACATCCTCAAGGCCATCGGCTTCCGCCGCGAGGAGGTCTTCATCTGCAACGTGCTCAAGTGCCGCCCGCCCGAGAACCGCGACCCCGAGCCGCTTGAAGTCACGGCCTGTTCGCCGTATCTCCATCGGCAGCTGGAGCTGATCGGGCCGCGGGTGATCCTGGCGATGGGACGCCCGGCCGCGCACGCCCTCCTCGGGGTGAACGCGTCGCTCGGCGACCTGCGGGGCAAGGTGCACCGCTACCGGGGCATCCCGCTGATCGTCACCTATCACCCCGCGGCGCTGCTGAGGAACCCGCACTGGAAGCGTCCGACTTGGGATGACGTCCGTATCGCACGCCGGATCTACGATGGCGACGGCGCCTGACGTCTTCGGGGGCCGCCAGCCCCCCTACAGCGCCGAGGCCGAGCAGGCGGTCCTCGGCGCGATGCTGCTCGACGCGGACGCCGCGCTGCGCGGGGTCGAGCTCCTCGACGACGCGATGTTCCACCGCGAGGGCCACCGCCGCCTGTTCCGCGCGATGCACGGCATCGTCGAGCGCGGCGGGGTCATCGATCCCGTCACGCTGCGCGACGAGGTGGACCGCCGCGGCGAGCTGGAGGCGGTGGGCGGCATCGAGTACCTGTCCTACCTGCTCGACGTGGTGCCGACCGCCGCGAACATCGACTACCACGCCAAGATCGTCCGCGACAAGGCGCTGCTGCGGCGGCTCATCGAGGCCGCGACCGGCATCGTGCAGGAGGCCTACGAGGGGAAGCGGCTGGCCGACGAGGTCCTCGACACGGCCGAGCAGCGCATCTTCCTGGTCTCCGAGACGCGCAAGACCGAAGGGTTCGTCCGCCTCAAGGAGCTGCTGTGGCCGACCATGGAGCGCATCGAATCGCTCCATGCCGGCGGTCAATCGATTACCGGCGTGCCGTCGGGCTTCGCAGACTTGGACGATCGGACCGCGGGGTTCCAGAACGCGGACCTGGTGATCATCGCGGCGCGGCCGAGCATGGGGAAGACGGCGCTGTGCCTCAACGTGGCGCAGTACGCGGCGATCGAGAAGGGCGTGCCGGTGGCGATCTTCAGCCTCGAGATGGCGAA
>DASPSV010000098.1:0-2002 GCA_035623755.1 Gemmatimonadales bacterium | reverse complement strand
CCCCCAGGTGCCGGGCGCCGCCGTCGAGGTTCTGCTCGGCGTCGAACGCGTCGCCGACGCCGAGTGAGGCGGCCGTCCCCGGCATCAGCTGCATCAGCCCCTGCGCGCCCTTGCGCGACACGGCCTTCGGCTGGAAGGCCGACTCCACCGAGACCACGGCCAGCACCAGCGCGGGGTCGAGCCCGTGGCGCCGGGCGACGCTGGTGGCGAGCGCGCGCAGGTCGTCGGCCGACCCTGCCGCCACCTCGTCCAGCACCTCGTCGGGAACGAAGCCGGTGACCGCGGAAGGCGGCACGCCCATCTCCCCGCCCCCGCGCAGCACCAGCACCACCTCGGCGCCCTCCGCTCGGTGCGAAGCCAGCTTCAGCACCTGTCCGTTCGCGAGCAGCGCGATCTCGGCCCGCGCCGGCACGGCGACGCCGACGAGGCCGGGGAGGGCCAGCAGCGAGAGGAGGACTCGGCGCACCCGGCTATCTTCCCCCAAAAGCCGAAGCCGGAGTGTAGTCGATGAAGACGTTAACGGTTCCGGCCGCAGCGCTGCCGGCCGGCAACGTCGCCGTTACCTGGACCACTTTCTGGCTGGTCCCGTTGAGGGCGCGAGTGTCCAGCTCATCGAAGGCCTGGCCGTTGGAGTCGGTGAACTGCGGGATGCCGCCGCTCGCCATCGTCTCCTCGAGCGCAGCGCCGCCCTGCGGCGCAACCGAGAAGACGACGGGGACGTTCTGGACCGGGTTGCCGTGCCCGTCGAACACGTTGGCCACGATGGTCGAGTGCCGTGGCGTGGTGATGCGGTCGGGGTTGGCGCTCACGACGACCTTCGCCGGCAGCGCGCTGCCGATGTCGATGGTGAGCGTCGTGCTTCCCGTCCCGCTGTTTGTGCTGGCCGCCAACGGCCTGGCGCCGCCTACCGGCGCCGTGACCCGACCGCTCGCCGCCCGAGCCGCCAGCCCGCCTGTCGGTGGCGCGAAGCCGGCAGGCGTGGGAGTCGGACTCGGAGTGGTACTCGGATTGGCCGCGGGGGCCGAACCACCGGACCAGATGGTCACGTTCGCCGTTCCCGAGCGGGAATCCGAGATGAAGTTCGCGTGCGCGACGCCGTCACGCGTCTGCACCGACGCGTCGATGCGCCCGAGGTCGGTGAAGAAGTAGACCTCCGTCCCGTTCGGGACCAGCATGCCGTTGGGCATGGTGACCATGGCCGTCACCACCGAGGTGCCGCCATTGGCAATGACGAAAGGCGGATTCGCCTGGGCAAAGATGGCCGACCCCGCGGGGGCGGTCAGGGGGACACTGCCACACCGGAAGAGCCCAGCGACGGCGACCACGCCGGCGACCAGGCACACTGCCTTTCGTGTCCGCATCACGGCCCTCCGCGCCGGGACCGTCACGGTGTCACCACCACCCGTGCCGGCGCCGGCAGCGCGGGCTGCTCCGTCGCCCCGCCCGCGCGTGTCACGGTCAACGACTCCACGCCCAGCACCGCCGAGCCGGCCTTCAGCCCGCGAACGGTCAGCGCCGCCACCGCACCGGACCCCGAGGCCCCGGACGCGCGGGTCAGCCGCACCCGCACGGTGCCGACCTCCAGCGCCTGCTGCTTGCCCACCGGGCTGCCGTCCAGGGTCAGCAGCGACCCCGCCGAGACGTCGGTCACGTGGACCACGGACGGGTCGTACGACAGCGTCATGTCGATCGACTGTACGTCCCTTGCCCCGACCAGCACAACCGCCACGCCGCCGCTCTGGCCGGCCTTCAGCGAGACTTCCGTCGGGCTGAACAGGGCGGTCGCCGGCGTCGCCGGTGCCGTCGTCGCCGGTGCCGTCGTGGTCGCGGCCGCCGATGCCCCGCCGGAGCCGACGGCTGGTACCGCCGACACGCCACCCGTCGTCGGCGTCGCGCTACTCGGCGCCGTCGTACCGGGCGTCGTGGGCGTCGTGTTCGGCGTTGCACTCGGTGCCGACGTCCCCGGTGTACTCGACTGTGGCACCGAACCGCCTGGAGGTGC
>DASPSV010000096.1:0-3079 GCA_035623755.1 Gemmatimonadales bacterium | reverse complement strand
CGTGCGCGACCTCCAGCGCCTCCGCGAGCTGCGAGCCGAGGGCGAGCACGGCCGGGATGGCCAGCCGGCCGCGGGTCTCGAGCAGCCGGCGGACGGTCATGCCCTCGACGAACTCCATCGTCACGTAGCAGACGCCGTCGCACACGCCGAAGTCGTGGGTGCGGACGACGTTGCGGTGGGAGATCTTCCGCGCCAGCCGGGTCTCCGCCTTGAGGCGCGCGGTCGCCGTCTCGTCGCTGCCCACCAGCTCGGCGTGGAGCGTCTTGATCGCGACGTCCTCGCCCAGCTCGCGGTCGTGCGCGAGATACACGGCGCCCATGCCCCCGGCGCCGATCGCGCGCACGATCTCGTAGCGGCCCGCGAACTGCTGCCCCGGCTGCAGCGTCGTCGCCGCCGCGGCCTCCTCGGCCGCGGCCGCCGGCCGCGCGGCGGCGATCTCGCGCCGCAGCTCGTCGAGCCGGCCCTGGAGCCGGTCCTCCCGCGCCTTCACGCCGGCGGCCATGCCGTCGAACACGCGCGCCAGCCGGCCCAGCTCGTCGCCGCGCGAGGTGAGGTCCGCCAGCGCCCCGCCGCGGTATTCGCCGCTCTCGACGGCGCGCGCGGCGCCGATCACGCGCTCGACGTCCCGCAGGTAGGCCACCTCGCGGTCGCGCATCCGCTTCTTGTCGAGGCAGGCGCCGATGCGCGCCTTGAGCAGCACCGGTTCGAACGGCTTGGGCAGGTAGTCCTCGGCGCCGTGCTCGATGCAGCGCACCACGCTCGCCAGGTCGTCGAGCGCGGAGATCATGATCACCGGGACGTCGCGGGTCTCGGGCGCGCCCTTGATCCGCTCCAGCACGGCGAAGCCGTCCAGCTCCGGCATCATCACGTCGAGCAGCACCAGGTCGAACGGGCGCTCGGCCAGCAGCGCCAGCGCGGCTCCCCCGCTCGCCGCGCAGGTCACCGCGTGCCCCTCGCGCTCGAGCCGCCGCTGGAGCACCGCCCGGTTGTCCTCGATGTCGTCGACGACAAGTATCTGGGCCGGCGTCGGAGCGCCGGACGAAGTGGGTGTAGGGTGTGATGAGACGGGGTGTGAGGGTGTAGGGTGTGAGGGTTTGGGGGTCCCGGTCGAGGGCGAGGCGGTGGCCGTCCCCGCCAGCCCCAGCCGCTCGGCCGCGCTGCGGATCTTGCGCACGTCCGCCACGAAGGCGCGATCCGCGTCCGTGAGCAGCGCGTCGGTCGCCCGCAGGATCTTGTCCCGCGGCACCCGCAGCGTGTCGCTCAGGGTCTCGGCCTCGACCGCGCGCACGTCGCCGCGGCCCGAGGGCAGGGCCCGGTCGATGGTGACGAGCGCGTCGCGGACCGCGGCGAGCGCCTCCTCCAGCGCGCCGCGGCGCGCCGCGAGCCCGGCGTCGCCCGCGTCCTCCAGCAGCATCTCGCAGTAGCCGATGATCTGGTTGACGGGCGTGCGCAGGTCGTGGCGCAGTGCCGAGAGGGCCTGCGCGCTCAGCGTGCCGGCGGCCTGGTCGGTCACCCTTGCCCGTTCCGGCCGAGCAGCGTCTGGATCTTGCCCAGCAGCCGCTCCAGCTCGATCGGCTTGGTGTCGTAGTCGTCCGCGCCGGCCTGGATGGCCTTCTCCCGGTCGCCGGCCATGGCGTGGGCCGTGAGCGCGATGATGGGAACCGCCTTGGTGGCGGGCGCGGCGCGGATCTGGCGCGTGGCCTCCCAGCCGTCGATCTCGGGCAGGCTCATGTCCATGAGGATGAGGTCGTAGGTGCCGGCCTGCGCCATCTCGACGCCCTGGCGGCCGTCGGTCGCCATCGCGACCTCGTACCCCTTGCGCTCGAGCCGGCGCGAGAGCATGTCGCGGTTCATCTCGTTGTCTTCCACCAGCAGGATCTTCGGCATCGTCGTCCCTCGTCGGATCGTCAGCCGGCCGCGGGCGCCGCGGCCTCGAGCGCCGCCGGCAGCCGGACCGTGAACGTGGAGCCCTTGCCCGTCTCGCTCGCCACCAGCACGTCGCCGCCCATCATCCGGCAGAAGCGGCGCGTGATCGCCAGGCCCAGGCCGGTGCCGCCGTAGCGGCGCGCCGTGGACGCGTCCGCCTGCGCGAACGCCTCGAACAGCTTCGCCGTCTGCGCGGGCGTCATGCCGATCCCCGTGTCGGCGACGCTGAACACCAGCCAGTCCTCGCCGTCGCCGTTCGCCTCGCGCGCCGCCGTGAGCGTGACGGTGCCGTGGTCGGTGAACTTGCACGCGTTGGACAGCAGGTTGAGGAGCGTCTGCCGGACCTTGATCAGGTCCGAGCGCATCTCCCCCAGCGCGTCGCCGCAGCGGACCTCGAGCGTGTTGCCGTTCTTCTCCACCAGGGGGCGGATCGTGGTGGTGACGTCGCGCACCGTGTCGCGCACGTCGAACGTCTCGACGAACAGCTCGAGCTTGCCCGCCTCGATCTTCGACAGGTCGAGGATGTCGTTGATCAGCGCCAGCAGGTGCCGGCCGGCGGAGCGGATCTTCTGGAGGTCCGGCGCCAGCTCCGGGTGGCCGACGTCGGCCACCTCCTCCTCCACCATCTCGCTGTAGCCGATGATCGCGTTGAGCGGCGTCCGCAGCTCGTGGCTCATGTGCGCCAGGAACTGGCTCTTCGCGCTGTTGGCGGCCTCGGCGTCCTGGCGCGCGCGCAGCAGCTCCGAGATGTCGTGGTACAGGCCCATCAGCCCCACCAGCTCGCCGTCCACCACGACCGGCACGCCGAGCACCTCGACGTCCACCAGGCTCCCGTCCCTGCGGCAGCGCCGCCCCATGCCGTGCACCGGGCCCTGCTCGAGGACGTGCTGGGTGTACCCCACCGCTTCGGCGCGGGTCGCCTCGGTGCTGATCAGCTCGTCGAGGTCGCGGCCCACCGCCTGGTCCTGCGCGTAGCCGAAGAGCTTCTCGAACGCGGGATTACAGGTCACGATGCGGTGGTGGCGGTCGAGGACCACGATCGCGACCGGGTTGTTCCGGACCAGGTCCTCGAAGTACTGCTTCTGCCGCTGCGCGGCCGTGTAGAGGCGCGCGTTCTCGATCGCGACGGCCGCCTGCGGGGCGAAGATGTTGA
>DASPSV010000070.1:0-3886 GCA_035623755.1 Gemmatimonadales bacterium | reverse complement strand
CGCTGCTCGACGCCACGGCCCGCACCGGCATCCGGCTCACCGAGAGCGGGGCGATGTGGCCGGCGGCCTCGGTGAGCGGGTGGTACTTCGCGCACCCCGACGCGGCCTACTTCGGCCTCGGGCGGATCGGCCGGGACCAGGTGCAGGACTACGCGCGCCGCAAGGGCATGGACCTGCGGGCGATGGAGCGCTGGCTGCGGCCGGTGCTGGGGTACGACGCCGATGGCTGAGCGGACGCTGCGGGACCTGATCGCGGACGGGCGCGTGCACCTGTTCGACGGCGCGATGGGCACGATGCTCTACGCCCGGGGCGTCTTCATCAACGTCTGCTACGACGAGCTGGCGCTCAAGGCCGCCGACCTGGTGCGCGACATCCACCGCGACTACGTGAAGGCCGGCGCCGAGATCCTGGAGACGAACACCTTCGGCGCCAACCCGGTCAAGCTCGGGCACTACGGGCTGGCCGAGGACACCGCGGCCATCAACCGCCGCGCCGCCGAGCTGGCGCGCGAGGCCGCGGGCGGCCGCGCGCTCGTGGCCGGCGCCATCGGCCCGCTCGGCGTCCGCCTCGAGCCGTTCGGCGAGACCTCGCGCGTGGACGCGTTCGAGCTGTTCAAGCGGCAGGCGCAGGCGCTGCTCGAGGGCGGCGTGCACGGCTTCGTGCTCGAGACCTTCTCGGACCTCGACGAGATCCGCGAGGCGCTGCGCGCGGTGCGCGCCGTGTGCGACCTGCCCGTGTTCGCGCAGATGACGATCCAGGAGGACGGCGCGACGGCCTACGGCAGCGACCCCGAGTCGCTGGCCCGCGCGCTCGACGAGGCCGGCGCCGACGTCATCGGGCTCAACTGCTCGGTCGGCCCGCAGGGGGTGCTCGAGGCGATCGAGCGCATGGCCCAGGTCACGTCCCGCCCGCTGTCGGCGCAGCCCAACGCCGGGCTCCCCCGCCAGGTGGGCGACCGCAAGATGTACATGGCCTCGCCCGAGTACACCGGCGAGTACGCCAAGCGGCTCGTGGAGGCCGGCGCGCGGTTCGTGGGCGGCTGCTGCGGCACGACCCCCGAGCACATCAAGACCATGGCCGCCTACGTGCAGAGCGTCTCGCCGCGGCAGGTGATCGCCGTGTCGGCGGAGCCGGTGGTCGCGCCCACCGGCGTGGAGCCGGTGCCGCTGGCCGAGCGGTCCCGCTGGGGCCGGAAGCTCGCCGCCGGCGCGTTCCTCACCACCGTCGAGATCGTGCCGCCGCGCGGCGTGGATCCGGCCGCGATGCTCGCCGGCGCCCGGCAGCTCAAGGACGCGGGCGTGGACGCGATCAACGTGCCGGACGGCCCGCGCGCCCAGAGCCGGATGGGTGCGCTGATGAGCGCGCTGCTGATCGAGCGCGAGGTCGGGATCGAGACGGTGATCCATTACTGCTGCCGCGACCGCAACCTGCTGTCCATGCTCTCCGACCTGCTCGGCGCGGCGGCGCACCGGCTCCGCAACCTCCTGGTGATCACGGGCGACCCGCCGAAGATGGGCCCCTACCCGGAGGCGACCGGCGTCTTCGACATCGACGCGATCGGGCTCACCAACCTGGTGCACCGCCTGAACCACGGCCTCGATCCCGGCGGTAACCCCATCGGCGCGCCCACCGCGTTCGTGATCGGCGTCGGCGTCAATCCGGTCGCCGTCGATCCCGCGCGGGAGCTCAAGCGCTTCGAGTGGAAGGTGGACGCGGGGGCCGACTTCGCCATCACCCAGCCGGTGTTCGATCCGGAGCAGCTCGAGCGCTTCCTCGACCGGGCGGCCGGCTTCCGCATTCCCGTCGTCGCCGGCATCTGGCCGTTGATCTCGCTGCGCAACGCGGAGTTCCTCGCCAACGAGGTGCCCGGCGTGTCCGTGCCCGCCGAGGTGATCGCGCGCATGCGCCGCGCCCAGGAGCGCGGCAAGGACGCGGCCCTCGCCGAGGGCGTCGCGATCGCGCGGGAGATGCTCGAGCGCATCCGGCCCGCGGTCCAGGGTGTCCAGGTCAGCGCGCCCTTCGGCCGCATCGGCGTCGCGCTCGACGTGCTGGCCTGACGGCCCGCTCCGGCCACTGCACGTTCTTGCAGCCCCCGGGGCCCGCCGGTTGCACCTCGCGCCGGCCCTGTCCTCCGTCCGCCGTTTGCAGTAAACTGTAGCGCAAGGACTTAGGCCCAGGGACGCACTCGGCACGGACATTGCTTTTTCAAAGCTCCGACGAACTCCTCAGCGACCCGACCCAGAGCGCGCGAGTCCCGATGCCACGACTCGACGATGGCCGGCTTCACGATCTTCGAGGCCGTCCTGGTCATCATCATCATCTTCGTCGTGGTCGCCAGCCTGATCCCCAAGGTCGGGCAGACCCTCGGCCACGCCCGCGTGAACCGGTCGGCCAACGTGATCGCCGCGCAGTTCCTGCTGTCGCAATCCCTGGCCGCGCGGCAGCACTCGCCCGTGATCGTGACGGTCAACCCGTCCACGCTCGCGTTCACCATCAGCCAGCCGCCGCCCAGCAACACGGTGCTGCGGACCTACGTGTTCGACATCACCTCCGACTTCAAGCTCGGGGCGCTGTCGGCCACGCCGGCCAGCGTGCAGATCATGCCCAACGGCACGGCCAACGCGACGATGCTCGTGACCGTGGGCGGATCGGACTACTACCACCAGGTGCGCATCACCCAGGCGGGGCAGATTCGCATCACCCGCTGAGGTCCGCCAGGGGCTTCACGCTGGTGGAGATCATGATGGCGGTGGTGATCTTCTCGGTGGTGATCCTCTCGCTGGTGGGACTCTCGTACCGGGTGGCCAAGTACTCGACGCGCGCGACCGACCAGGCGCTGGGCATGTCGGCCCTGCTCGCCAAGGTGGACCGCGCCGCCACGATCCCCTTCGACAGCCTGCCTACCCTGGTGGGCTGCGACACGACGCAGAGCGGCCTGTACCGGGTGTGGGGCTGCACCGCGGTGACCATCCTCTCGCCCCGCCTCGACAGCGTGCAGATCATCGTGACGTCGACCCTGCCCGCCGCGCGGCCCGACACCGTCAACATGCAGCGGGGCAAGGAACGCCGCCCCGTGCCGCTGCGGTGACGCCCCCCGCCGCGCGCCGGGCCGGCTTCGTGCTGGCCGAGCTGCTGGTGGCGATGATGATCGCCGCCATCATCGGCATGTCGCTGACCCAGCTCGTCATCTCGCAGTCGCGGTTCGTCGCGCTGCAGGGCGCCCTGATGCAGGCGCGGGGCGGGGCGCGCGCCGCCCTCAACGTGATCGCGGCCGACCTGAGGATGGTGAGCGACAGCGGGCTGGTGGACGCGGCCGCCGACTCGGTCACGGTCCGGGTACCCTACGCCTTCGGCGTCGCCTGCACCCAGTCCTCCGGCCACACCGTCGTGAGCTTGCTCCCCGCGGACTCGGCCACGTACTTCTCGGCGACCGCCAGCGGCTACGCGTGGCGCGATTCGACCGGGAAGTTCGTGTTCGTCGAGCCGGCGACCGCCGGCAGCAGCACCGGGAGCCAGTGCGGCCCGCCGTACCTCAACAAGACGATCGCCATCCTGGGCGCGCCCGGCTGGCCGCCGCTGGCCGTCGCCGTCGGCCCCAACGACCTGCGCACGCCGCCCGGCTCGGTGGTGTACCTGTACCAGGTCGTGCGCTACGCCTTCGCGCCGTCGGCCCAGGTGCCCGGCCGGATCGGCCTGTGGCGCACCGTCCTCTCGACCGGCGAGCGCGACGAGCTGGTGGCGCCGTTCGACACGAGCGCCGCCTTCCAGTTCCTCGACAGCACCTACACCGCCCGGCCGGCGCCGCCCGCCGACCTCAACACGGTCAAGGGCGTGCGCCTGGTCCTGGTGGCGACCAGCGAGCAGCCCCCCGAGGGCCGCACCCTG
>DASPSV010000060.1:0-4345 GCA_035623755.1 Gemmatimonadales bacterium | reverse complement strand
ACGAAGGCGAACCGAACGCGCGGCCCCCACGTGTCGTCGAAGCCCTCGAGCCCCAGCTCCCGGCGGCCGGCGTTGGACCAGAGGCACAGCACGTCGCGGCGGCCGAAGTAGCCGACCCACGGGTCGTGCAGGAACACGATCGGATGCGCGACCTGCACGTCGGGGTGCTGCGCACCGAAGCGCAGCGCGTCCTCGTACGAGGGGCGCGCGAGCCCGCGGCGGGTGGCCTCGGCGAGCGCCTCCGCGGCGGTGACGTCGTGATCGAACGCGATCAGGACGACGTCACTCGCGGCCGCGTCACCGCCGCCCGACCGGACGGGAAAGT
Organism: Gemmatimonadales bacterium; assembly: GCA_035623755.1. Classification (GTDB taxonomy): domain Bacteria; phylum Gemmatimonadota; class Gemmatimonadetes; order Gemmatimonadales; family JACORV01; genus Fen-1245. The sequence continues at coordinate 4,020 of DASPSV010000060.1, read as the reverse complement.
TCTCGGACGTCACGCAGGAGTGGGCGTAGCCGTATCGCCCCGCCTCGACGAGCTCCTCCGTCGAGCGAGTGTCTCCCTTGGCGAGACGATAGCAGGGTCCCACGTCCGGTACTCTAGCCGGTCTCGAGCGCGAGATCGAGCGAGGCGAGGTAGCCGGGCGCGGTCGGTGCGACGGTGAGCGTGAGCTGGCCGCTCGCGGCGCGATAGATGCCGTCCTGCGGGTTGCGCACCCGGCGAGCGCCCCTCGTCGCGTAGGGCGCCTGGGCCAGGACCTGATCGGTCAGCGCGTCGTCGAAGAAGAGCTGCGAGGTGAACTCGTGCGCGCGCCCGCCGCCGGCCGCCGCCCGGATCTTGAAGTGGATGTGCACCGTGCGCCCCTCGTACCATCCCGGGTAGATCGTGGTGAACCGCACGAGCCCGTCACGATCGGTCACCTGGTATCCACGCAGGAACTTCTGGCCGATTGCCCGGCCGTCCCGTTCCCCGACGTCCGAGTAGGCGCCCTGCGCGTCGCAGTGCCACACGTCCACGGTCGCACCGGGCAGCGGCGCGCAGGCGCCCGCGGTCAGCCGCGAGACACGCAGCGCGAGCCGCAGCGGCGCGCCGGGCCGCACGGTGCCGTCGGCGGGATCGGAGCGGATGTCCGACCGGTCGAGCTTCTCGTCCACGAAGTAGGGGCCCTCGGTCAGCGCCGGCCGCACCACGCAGCCGCCCGCCGCTCTGGCCAGGCGCGGGCCGACCAGCGGCAGCGGCGCGCCTCCCGCCAGCACGGAGCCCGCGCCGACCAGGGCGAGGCCCAGGGCGCGCCGCCGGCTCAGCGGCCGGCCGATCGCGAGGCCGTCGATCGCGAGGCCGTCGTCACCACGCATGTCGCTCATGTCGCCCAGCATCTCGCACATCGCCGCGTGAGTCGAGCGCGCCTTGACCGCGCTCGGCACGGGAGGCAGTATCGCGCCGATGCCCAGCGCGCCCGTCCCGGCCACGCCCGTCATCACCGGCCTCGACCACGTGGTGATCGCGGTGCGCGATCTCGAGGCTGCCGCGGCGACCTATCGGACGCTGCTCGGGCGAGCGCCGGTCTGGCGGGTCGAGGCCCACGGTGGCGGCGCCACCATCGCCGCGTTCGCGCTGGCGAACACCGCCGTGGAGCTGATGGCCCCTTCCGGCTCGGGCGCGACGGCCGAGCGGCTACAGGCCGTGCTCGAGGCCCGCGGCGAGGGGCTGGTGAGCCTCGCCTTCGCGGTCGGCGACGTCGAGCGCGCGCACCGGCGCCTCGCGCGCCTGGGGCTCGATCCCGAGCCAATCGTCGCTGGTGAGAGCCTGGACCGGACGACCGGCGCGCGGCGGCGGTGGCGGCGGACCCGCGCGGCCACCGCCGCCACCCACGGCGTCCGCCTGTTCTTCATGGAGCAGACCGCGCTGGCGCCGTCGCCGGTGCTCGGCCCGGAGCCGGCCGCCGTGGCGGGGCTCGACCACGTGGTCGTGCGCACGCCGGACCCGGAGCGCGCCGCCGCCCTCTACGGAGCCCGCCTCGGCCTCGACATGCGCCTCGACCGCGCGAATCCCACGTGGGGCTCGCGGCTGCTCTTCTTCCGCTGCGGCGACCTGATCGTCGAGATCGCCCATGACCTGGCGGCCGGTCGCGGTGACGGGCCCGACACGCTCTGGGGCCTCTCCTGGCGCGTGCCCGACGCGGTGGCCGCGCACGCGCGCATGCAGGCGGCCGGCCTCGACGTTTCCGAGGTACGCCGGGGCCGCAAGCCCGGCACGCACGTCTTCACGCTGCGCGGCGAGAGCTGCGGCGTGCCCACGCTGCTGCTCCAGCCCTCGGGCTCGAGGCCAGACGACGCCTGAGGATCGCGGGCCGAGCCGCGATGGCCGTCACTCGTAGCGCGAGACCTCGATGAGGTTCTCGTCGGGATCGCGGAAGTAGACCGAGGTGATGGGCCCGAGGGCGCCGCTGCGGGTGACCGGGCCCTCCTCGATCGCCACGCCCACCCGGCGGAGGTGCGCGATGACCTCGTCGATCGGGCTGCCCGCGATGAAGCAGAGGTCGCCCGAGCCCGGCGTCGGATGGCGGGCGACGCGCCCGGGCAGCGCGTCCGCCGGATGGAGGTTGATCTTCTGGCGCCCGAACCTCAACGCCCGGCGGCCCGCGCCGAACGTCACCGCTTCCATGCCGAGCGTGCGCGAGTAGAACTCGGTCGAGGCCTCGATGTCGCGCACGGTCAGCACCAGATGGTCCAGCCGCTCGATCCGGATGCCGGGTGTCTCGCTCATCGGCGGCTCACCGGTAGAAGTAGTACGTGGCCGTGTACGGCACCCGGGCCACGACGCCGACCACGCCTTCCGTGCATCCCTCCATCGGCGCCCGGCCGCCCGACGTGGCGACCCGCTGGATGCTCCGGATCCGGGCGAAGATCCCGTCGCCGGACGTGGCCGTGACGCGAAGCAGGAGCCAGGGAATCGCCTGCGGGTCCGGACCGTTGTCGCGCGACTGGATCTCGCCGACCACCTTGCTCCCGTCCGTCGCCTCCCAGGTCGGCCCGGCGTAGTGCTTGCCGATCTGCTTGCCCTTCGTGTCGAAGAGGTCGGCCTCCGGCGCCCGGAAGATCCACTCGACGCGGGCCGGATCGTCCTTGTTCGCACCGCACTCGTAGATCTGCACGCCGGTGGCGCGCGCCTCGACGGCCAGCACCTGATCGGACGGTGCGGCGACCGCGGCGGGGACCACCGGCGTCGGCGGCCGGGACGAGACGCAGCCGGCGAGCAGCAGGGCCAGCGAGACGGTGGCGGCCCGATGGGTGACGTCTTTCGTGGTCATGATCATCGCCTCCTTCACAGGAGCCCGTGGGGCTCCATGCCGAACCGGACCCGGCCGACCACCTCGAGCGTGCGGGGCGCCAGCGAGACGTGCTGCGTGGCGGCGTGCACGTCGCGAAAGCAGCGCTCGAGGCGCCCGCGCTCGAAGATGGCGGCCGACCCGGCCAGCTCGTAGACCGTGTCGACTGCCCGGGCCGCGCCCAGGCCCGCGTTCACGCACGCGGTGCGCACCTCCGCTCGCTGCTCCAGCGTGGGTGGCTTGCCGCCCTTCACCGTGGCCCACACGTCCTCGACCACCTGGAAGAGTAGTGCCTCCGCCGAGCGCAGATGGAGCGTGGCGCGTCCCAGCTCGCGCTGCGCGGCCGGATGCTCACGGAGCGGCTGCGTCGAGCCGGCCGACCGCTTGGTGCGCGCGAGCTCCACGAAGGCCGCGATCGCCGCCCGCGCGATGCCGATCGGCACGGCGGCCACTGCCATGGTCACGAACGGGATCACCGGGAAGGCGTACAGGGGCTCCGGGCGCGTCGGCTGATCCGCGATCACGTCGACGCTGTAGTCGGCAGGCACGGGCACGCCGCGCATCGAGTAATCGTGGCTCCCGGTCCCACGCAGGCCGCTCACGCGCCACGTGTCGTGAATGCGGCACCGCGCGGCCGGCACGAAGACCAGGCGCACCTCGGGCCGCGGAGGCGCGGCGCCACGCCGCGGCCGCGCCGGTCGCGGCGCGCGCACGACGCAGTGGGCGAGGAACCACGTGGCCTGCTTGCTCCCGCTGCCGAACGGCCACCGGCCCGTGACGCGATAGCCGCCCCGGACGGGCACCGCCTCACCTCCGGGCTCGAGCTGGCCGGCCACGATTGCGCCGCGGCGTCCGAAGATGGCCTTCGCGGCCCGCTCCGGCAGGCGGCCCGCGAAGAAGGTGTAGGCGGAGGCGATCATGGCGTTCCACCCCACGGAGCCGTCCAGCTCCGAGAGCGCGGCGAGCACCTCGAGGCCGGCGACGGGCTCGAGCTCCGCGCCTCCGAGCGCCCGGGGCGCCCAGAGCCGGAAGAGGCCGGCACCCACCAGCGCCGCGACCAGCCGCGGCGTCAGCTCGCGGCGACGATCGAGGGCCTCGCGCTCGGCCTCGACGACCGGCGCCAGCCGGCGAACGGACTCGAGCAGGGCATCGGGTGCGGAGGACACGGTGATGGTTCG
>DASPSV010000034.1:0-12069 GCA_035623755.1 Gemmatimonadales bacterium | reverse complement strand
CGTGCGGCAGCCGCAGCCACGAGGCGAGGATGACCTTGGAACCGTACCACAAGGTTCCGGCCACCAGCGCGAGCAGGTAGCGGAGCGCGTGCATCCTAGCGCGCCCCCCCTCCCGCGCCGAAGTGGTCGAAGCCGCCCGGCAGCGCGACCGGCTTGCCGTGCTCGGTGGCCCGCAGCCCGGGCTCGCCCTCGATCGCGCCGATGGCCGTCGCCGGCACCGGGCACTCGGCCAGCACCGCCTCGACCGCGTCGGGCGGCACGGCGGCCAGCAGCTCGTACTCCTCGCCGCTCCGCGCCGCCAGCCGCCAGGCCGCCTCGCCGGCGCGCGCGGCGACCGCGGCGGCGGCCGGGAGGACGGGCAGCCGCTCCACCGCGAGCGCCGCTCCGACGCCGGAGGCCGCGAGCAGGTGGCCGAGGTCACCCACCAGTCCGTCGGAGACGTCGATCATCGCGTGCGCCCGGTGCGCCGCCAGGAACCGCGCGGCACCGTGGCGCGCGGCCGGACGCGCGAACCGCTCGCGCGCCGCCGGCGGCGGCTCGCGCCCGGCGCGCCACTCGAGCAGCGCCGCCAGCGGGCCGCCGAGCGCGCCCGTCACCACCAGCACGTCGCCCGGCTTCGCGCCGCGGCGCAGCACCGGCGCCGCCGCGCGGCCCACCACGCAGCAGTCGATCACGATGCCGGCGGCGCGCGACAGATCGCCGCCCACGATCGCCGCGCCCGCGTCCGCGGCCGCGTCGGCCACGCCGTCGCCCAGCGCCGCCAGCGTCGTCTCGGGCTCCTCCGCCGGCAGGCCCACGGCCAGGAGCAGCGCCAGCGGCTCCGCCGCCACGGCGGCGAGGTCGCTCAGCGCCGCGGCCGCGGCGCGGTAGCCGATCTCCGCGGGTGCGAGCCAGTCGCGCCGGAAGTGCACGCCCTCGACCGAGAGGTCCACCGAGAGCGCGAGCCGCTCGCCGCCGGCTTCGATGAACGCGCAGTCGTCGCCCAGGCCGCGGGCCCGCGGGCCCCAGGCGGCCGCGAGCGCGCGGATCCGGTCGAACTCGACCCCGTGACCGAGCGGCGTATCGATCGGGCCGCTCACGGCGCGGTGGCTCCGGAGCGGCCGAGCACGATCGTGCGGGCGGCGCGACGAACGCTCATGGAGCGAATGCCGTCCCTCACGGCGCGGTGGCTCCGGAGCGGCCGAGAACGATCGTGCGGGCGGCGCGAAGAACGCCCTGGGAGCGAGGGCGGTCTCTCACGGCGCGAGCACCCGGCGGTCGAGCCGCACCACGCCGAGCGGGGTCGCGGCCCACGCGTAGCGCCGGTCGGCCGCCACGTCGACCACGGGCGACGGCACGTCGCCCGGCGCGGTGAGGGCGCGCCACACGCCGTGCGCGGGCTGGAAGAAGCCGAGGCCGAGCGTGCCGCCCACCCAGAAGCCGTCGGCGTCCGCGGCGACCGAGGTGAACTGCCCGATCGACGAGCCGGGTCCCGCCGTCTCGTTCCAGGCTCCCGCCGCGAGCCAGGCGAGGCGCGAGCCGGTGGCGGCGAGCAGCGTGTCGCCCTTGAGCGCGAGCGCGACGACGGGCGTCGCCAGGTCCGGGTGGTCCGGCGCGGCGCGCCGCGGGGCGTCCGCGCCCGGCGGCAGCACGAACGGGCCGGCGGACGTGCCGAGCCACAGCGTGTCGCCGCGCGAGGCGAGGGCGAGCACCGCCACGTCCGTCACGATCGTCGCCGCGGCGCGCAGCGCGCCGCCGCTGTCCGGCACCAGCGCCAGGCCGTTGGCGGTGCCGATCCATACGCCGCCCGGGGCCGGCGCGAGGGCGCGCACGTCGAGCGACGGCAGGCCGTTGTGCGTGTCGAACTGGCGCACCGCCCCCGAGCCGCGGTCGAGGCGCAGCGCGCCCTGGTCGGTCGCCGCCCACACGGCCTGGGGCGTCACGAGCAGCCGGCGCACGATCGTGCCCGGGAGCCCGGTCACCGGGCTCCCCTCGTAGGCATCGAAGCGCGTCAAGTCCGGCGAAAAACAGGTGATCCCGCGCCGTACGGAGCGGAACCGCGCGTCCACGCCGGCGCAGACCTCGTCGCCCGCGACGGTCACCGCCCCGCTGGGCGCCGCCAGCAGGCCGGAAGGGAACCGCTGCAGGTCGTAGGTGGTGACGTCCACCTTGAACAGCCCGTTGCCGTTGGTCGCGACGAACAGGTCCGAGGAGGCGGGCGTCATCGCCGCCCCGGTGATCGGCCAGGTGCGCAGGTGGTCGTCGCGCTGGATCCGCATCCGGACCAGGTCGAACGCCGGCATCCGGACCAGGAGGTCCTGGGGCGCGAGGGAGGCGATGCGGCGGCCCGGCGGCGGGACCTGGCGCGCCGGCTCGGCGCCGATCCCGAATCGGCGGACGAAGTACCAGCCGGCTGACGTGTGGAAATACGCGCCGCTCGACGGGTCGCTCGTGTCGAGCACGACCTGGTCCGCGGCACCGGGGAGCGTGCCGCCGTCGAACCGGCGGCTCATCGGCTGGTAGACGGCCCAGCCGCCGAGTCCGCCGAGCCACGCGGTGTCGTCGTTGGGGTCGGCGACCATGCAGGCGATGCGGCCGCCCGGATAGCCGTCGATCGTGCCGACGACGTCGCGCAGGGTCATGGTGCCGCGGTCGTAGATGGCGAGCGCGTCGTGCGTCGCCGCGTACACCACCATCTGGGACGCGGCGACGGCCGTGACGCCCGCGAGGTCGGTGACGAGGGTGCGCTCGTCGGGCCGCCAGAAGCGCGAGGTCGCGGGCTGCGCGCGCGCGGCGACGGCGGCGCCGGCGGCCAGGAGGAGCACGAGCGCGGGCTGGCGCACTAGTGGACGGCGGGCGGATCGACCCTGGCGACGAACGGCGGCTCCACCCGGAGCTCCTTCTCGGCCAGCTCGCGCCACAGCGGGCTCAGCACGGCCAGCAGGTCGTCGGGCCTGAGCGCGCGCACCGAGCGGTGCTGGGCGAGGTTCTCCGCGGCCCGGCCGTGCACGTGCGCCGCCGCGGCGCCGGCGATCTGGGGCGGGGCCCCGCGCGCCAGCCAGCTCGCCGCCATGCCCGACAGCACGTCGCCGGTCCCGCCGGTGGCGAGGCCCGGGTTGCCGGACGCCGACACCAGCGCCGGGACGCCCGGCGACGCGACGACGGTGGGCACGCCCTTGAGGAGCACGCCCACGCCCGCCCGCGCGGCGGCCTCGGCGGCCGCGCCGAACGGGTCGCGGCGGGTGCGCTCGGCGAGGTCCGGAAACAGGGCGGCGAACTCGCCGCGGTGCGGCGTCAGCAGCGCGTGACGCCCGGCGAGCAGCGTCCCGAGCTCTGTGGCGGCGCCGCGGAACGCCACCAGGCCGTCCGCGTCCACCAGCACCGCGCCGCGCGCCGCCCCGAGCACGTCGCGCGCGAACCGGTCGCGCGAGGCACCGCGCCCGAAGCCCGGGCCGAGCACCACGGCGTCGGCCCACTCGAGCGCCTCGACCAGCAGCGGCTGGAGCGGCGGCTCGAGCGGCGTGGTGACCGTCATCAGGTCCGGGTTGTTGGCCTGCGCCGCACGCACCGTCGGCTCGGGGGCGGCGATCTTCACCAGGCCGGCCCCGGAGCGCGCGGCCGCCTTGGCCGCGAAGATGACCGCGCCCGCCATGCCCTCGCTGCCGCCCACCACCACCACCCGGCCGCGATCGCCCTTGTGCATCTCGGCGCTGAAGGGCGGGAGCACCTCGCGCAGCCACCCGTCGGTCACCATGCTCGGCCAGGTCGGGTCCGGCGGCGGGAAGCCGATGTCGGCCACCAGCACCGAGCCGCACACCGTGCGCTGCAGCAGGTGCCCGCGCCGGAGGCCGCCGAAGGTCACCGTGACGGACGAGCGCACGCAGGGCGCGTGCACCACGCCAGTGGAGAGGTCGAGGCCCGAGGGGCCGTCCACGGCGACCACGGGCGCCGCGAGCCGCATCAGCCGCTCGATCGCCGCCGCCGCGGCGCCGCGCGGCGCGCCCTTCGCGCCGGTGCCGAGGAGCGCGTCCACCGCCACGCCGCAGCCGCCCCACTCGTCGCCGGCCTCGATCACGTGCACGCCGTGCATCGTCGCGAGGATCTTGTTCTCGAGGCAGTCCGGCGACGGGTCGCCCGGCAGGGTCACCGCCGTGACGCTCACGCCCAGCGACGCGAGCGCGCGCGCCGCCACGTAGCCGTCGCCGCCGTTGTTGCCGGTGCCGCACGCCACCAGCACGCCCTGCCCCAGCCGCGAGGCGAACTCCTTCGCGACCGCCGCCGCCACCGCCCGGCCGGCGGACTCCATCAGCACGCGGCCCGGGATCTTGGCGAAGTCCCGCGACAGGCGGTCCCACTCCTCCGCTTCCGCGGAGGACAGCACCGGCACGACGCTCATCGGTCGAACCGCCTCGGCAGTCCCGGGGTCATCGGGCGATCACTCCCGCGTAGCTCACCACCGATCCGTCGTCGCCCGTGACCTGGCCCGAGTGCGAGCGGTGGACCACCTCGCCCGCGCTCGCGCCCAGGAGCCGCGCGGCGTGCAGCACCGCCGCCGCCGGCACCCGCCCGCACATGCTCACCTGGTGGCGGCGGGTCACGTCGAGCAGCCGCTCGCCGTCGAGCCGCTCCGCCTCCGCCAGGGCGAGCGCGTCCTTCTCCGCGGCCACGGCCGCGCTCTCGTAGTGGTTCATGTCGGAGCTGGCCACGAGCAGCACCGGCTCCGGCGCGCCGCGCACCACCGCGGCGAGCGCCTCGCCGAGCCGCCGGGTCCGCGGCCAGTCGGACCAGCCGAGCACCACCGGCACGACCGCCACCTCGGGCTGCCGGGCGAGCAGGAAGGGCAGCTGCACCTCGACCGCGTGCTCGCGCGCGTGCGCCGCCGGGTCGTCCTCGAGGAGGTCGCAGCAGGCGAGCAGCGCGGCCGCGGTGGACTCGTCCACCGGCACCTCGCCGGCCGGGGTGACGAACGAGCCGACCGCGTAGACGCTGCCGCCCTCCGCCGCGTCGCCGCGGCCGGTGTGATTGGGGGCCAGCACGACGCAGCGGCGCGGCACCTCGAGCCGCGCGAACACCTGGCCGGCCGTGCGGCCCGAGTACACGTAGCCCGCGTGCGGGGCCACGGCGGCGCGGGCGGGGCGCGGCTCCGCGCCCGCCACGGCCAGCAGCTCGCGCACCGCCGCCACCAGGAGGGCGGGCTGTCCCGGGTAGAACAGGCCGGCGACGGCGGGCTGGCGGACGCGCACGGCGCCGTTCACGCCACGTCCGCCGGGCGGACGCCGCCCCGGGTCACCGCGCCCTGGCGCGTCGCGTGGCGCTCACTTGCTGTGGGAGGGCCCGATCGCGCGGCCGAAGGAGATCTCGCCGTTGTCGATCCGGATGTTGAAGCCGCATTCGGGGTTGGTGCACACCCACGCCTTGTAGGTGATGGGGGCGCCGTCGCGGCCGTAATCTGATAGGGGTATGAGCGTACCCTGCGAACATTTCTGGCATGGGGGCCAATCTCTCTCGTCCACCCCGCACCTCCCTTCCCTTCCACGCAGCCCCACCGCAGTGAGAGGTGAGAAGTGAAAAGTGAGACGTTCAGGTGAGAGGTGAGAAGCTGAAGGCGTGAGAAGTGAGGGTGAGAGGTGAGTCTCACCTCTCACGCCTTTCGCCTCTCACGTCTCACGTGAACGTCTCACCCCTCACGTCTCACTTCTCACGCTTCACCCTCACGCATCACGTTTCTGGCCCACACATACTCGTGCTCGAACGCGTGCTCGAACGCGTACACCCCCTCGAAGTCCTCGGGGCGGTCGTCCGGCTGGCGGATCAGCAGCCCCGCGTCGATCAGCGCGTACACGATCTCGCCGAAGTCGGCCGTGGTCCGGATCCCCCAGTGCTCGAGCACCGTGCGCGCCAGCAGGCCGTACTGCTCGAGCGCCAGGTCGCGGCACGCGTGCGCCAGCTCCGCGCCGCTGACGTGGCGGCGCTCCGGCAGCCCCTGCTGGTGGCGCTCGAGCGCCGCGAGCACGAAGAAGAACGCGCGCGGGTGGAAGCGGCCGGCCCGCGGGCCGATGCGCGCCAGCAGCTCGTCGGCGAACTCCAGCTGGCTCACGCCCGCGCCTCGGGCCGGGCCAGCGGCCGCGCGCCGCGCGGGCGCCGCGGCTCCACGCGCGCCGCGGGCCTCGCCGGGGGCAGCAGCGCGGCGTCGAGCACCGCGTCCACCGAGTCCACCAGCCGGATCTCCACCTTCTTGCGCACCTCCTCGGGCACCTCGGCCACGTCGGCGGCGTTGCGCGCGGGCACCAGCACCAGCCGGATGCCCGCCCGCTCCGCCGCTATCAACTTCTCTTTGATGCCACCGACCGGCAAGACATGGCCGCGCAGCGTCAGCTCGCCGGTCGCGGCCACGTCGGGGCGCACCGGCCGCCCGGCGAACAGGGAGGCGAGCGCCGTCGCGATCGCCACGCCCGCCGACGGCCCGTCCTTCGGCACCGCGCCCGCCGGTACGTGCAGGTGCACGTCGGTCGCCGGGAACGTGGCGGCGTCCACGCCGAGCGCGGGGGCCTTGGCCCGCACCAGGCTCCACGCCGCCTCGGCCGACTCCCGCATCACGTCGCCCAGCTGGCCGGTGATGATCATCGCGCCCTTCCCCGGCATCCGCAGCGCCTCGATGAACAGGATGTCGCCGCCGGTGGGGGTCCACGCCAGGCCGGTCATCACGCCCACCTCGGGCTCCCGCCCCGCCACGTCGGGCAGCACCTTGGGCGGGCCGAGCCGCCGCCGCACCGCCCCCTTCGTGACCCGCGCGGCCGCCGCCTTCCCCGCCACCACGTCCACCACGATCTGCCGCAGCACGTGCTGGATCTCGCGCTCGAGCTGCCGCACCCCGGCCTCGCGCGTGTACTCCGCGACGATGCACTGGAGCGCGCCGTCGGTGACGGTCACGTCCCGGCCCGCCAGCCCGGTCTCCGCGAGCTGCCGCGGCACCAGGTAGCGGCGCGCGATCTCGAGCTTCTCCCGCGGCGTGTAGCCCGGCAGCTCCAGCACCTCCATGCGGTCGATCAGCGGCGGGGGCACCGTGGCCAGCGTGTTCGCGGTCGCGATGAACATCACGTCGCGGAGGCTGAAGGGCACCTCGACGTAGTGGTCCACGAACGCGTGGTTCTGCGCGGGATCGAGGACTTCGAGCAGCGCCGAGGTCGGGTCGCCGCGGAAGTCGGCCCCGAGCTTGTCCACCTCGTCGAGCATGAACACCGGGTTCCGCGACCCGGCGCGCTGCAGCAGCTGGATGATGCGGCCCGGCAGCGCGCCGACGTAGGTGCGGCGGTGGCCCCGGATCTCGGCCTCGTCGCGCATCCCGCCCAGCGCCATCCGCGCGAACTTCCGCCCCAGCGCCTCGGCGATGCTCTGGCCGACGCTGGTCTTCCCGGTGCCCGGCGGGCCGACGAAGCACAGGATGCTGCCCTTCGCGTCGGGGTTGAGGAACCGCACCGCCAGGTACTCGATGATCCGGTCCTTCACCTTCTCGAGGTCGAAGTGGTCGCGGTCCAGCACCGCGCGGGCGTGGGCGATGTCGAGGCGGTCCTCGGTCAGCACGCTCCACGGCAGGCCCGCCAGCACCTCGACGTAGGTGCGGCTCACCTGGTACTCGGCCGACTGCGGCGACATCCGCGCCAGCCGCTCCAGCTCGCGCCGGCCGGCCGCGAGCGCCTCTTCGGACGGCTTCGCCGCCTCGAGCTTCTGCAGCAGGTCGCCGGTCTCGCCCGGCGGCCCGCCCTCGCCCAGCTCCTCCTGGATCGCCTTGAGCTGCTCGCGCAGCACGTACTCGCGCTGGTGGTCGTCGAGCCGCGACTTGACCTTCTCGGAGATCTGGGTGCCCACCTCCAGCACCTGCAGCTCCTGCGTGATCAGCGCCTCGAGCCGCTCGAGCCGCGCGGTCACGTCGCCGGTCGCCAGCAGCTCCGCCTTGGCCTCGACGGCGATGTCCAGGTTCGCCGCCACGAAGTCGGCCAGCTTGCCGGCGTCGCTGATCCCCGCCAGCACCTCCTGCAGCTCCGCCGACAGGCTGGTCATCTCGATGACACGCGTCATCTGCGCCGTCACCGAGCGCCGCAGCGCCTCCGCCTTGAGCGCGTCGCCGAGGGTGCTGGGGATGACCGCGAACCCGGCGGCGAGGCCCTCGCCGTCCGCGCGGAGGTCCGTCAGGCGCACGCGCTCCAGGCCCTGCACCAGCATCCGCAGCGAGCCGTCGCCGAGCTTGAGCAGTCGGACCACGGCGGCCAGCGTGCCGGCCTCGTGCACCATGCCGGGCGGCGCGTCCTCCACCACGCCCGGCGGCAGGTCGCTGTCGGTCGCCTTCACCACGCCGAGCAGCACCCGCTTGTGCGACTCCACCACCCGGTCGATCACCCCGACCGTGGCGGGCGACGTGACGGCGATGGGGACCACGACGTGCGGGAAGACGACCGTCTGCGACAGCGCGAGGACCGGCAGCCGCGCCGGGACGGACGCGTCCGGGGCCGCCGGGACGGGAGGCGGCGCCGTCACCGGCCCACCACGTCGACGGACTGGGGCGGCGGGCTCGGCAGCTTCGCCAGGCGGATCTCGAGGAACCCCAGCTCGTAGGTCGCGCGCAGCGACGCGGCGTCCACCGGCCTGGGGAGCCGGAACGTCCGCTCGAACGGCCCGACCTTCACCTCCATGGCGTGGTACTCGCGGCGGCCGCTGGCGCGCTCCTTCCGCTCGCCGCTGACCGTGAGCGTGCCGGCGTCCAGCGCGACGGTGAACTCGCCGGGGTCCACCCCCGCGATGTCCATCACCACGATGAAGCTGTCGTCGGTCTCGTAGATGTCGGTGGGAGGACGCCACTTCGGCGTCGAGACGAACCCGACCCGCGCGCCGCGCAGGTAGTCGTTGAAATAGACTTCCAGCTCGTCGGCGTTGTGCGGCGTCACCGGCCCGGAGGGCCGGGGCGCCCGGGGGCGGCGTCGCGCGTCGGCCATGGGGCGAACCTACGCGCCGCCGGAGGGCCGGCGCAAGCGCGGCGCGCCGGGTGCCTTACGGGGCGGCGGCCGCCCAGCGGCGGGCGGTGGTGCCGATGTCGGCCAGCGGCGGCTTCTGCCCGCCCGGCAGGCGCAGCGCCTCGTTGAGGTCGCGCAGCGCCACGACGGGGTTGCGGATGAGGGCGAACTCCCGGCCCATCTTGCGGAAGTCGTCGCCGCTCAGCGCGTAGACCGGTTTGCCGTTGCGCGCGAGCACCACCCGGTTCACGATGCTCAGCCCGCTGAGATCGCGGCCGATCACGAGCACGGCGCGCAGCACGTCGTCGGTGTCGGCCACGACGGGCCGCTGGAGGTCGAGCACGACCGTGGTCAGGACCACCCAGCGGTCGAAGTGGGCCACGAGCCCGATGTCGGTGGTGCGGGGGTCGGACAGCAGCGCGTTGTCCGCCGGCTGGCCGAGCATGAAGTGGTTCACCCCCCAGACCAGCGCCACCAGCAACGCGATGCCGAGCACGGCGCGGCGCAGCGCACGGCGCCGCCGCTGCGAGTGCAGCTCGTCGAGCGAGGAGCGCACCACTTCGGCCGAGGAACGCGGGGACCGCGGTCCGGGCATCGGAGCCTCCCTCCGCTTCGGGGAACGACGCGCGGCGGCCGGCTAGATCCGGCCCGCCGCCACCTCGTGCATCGGCAAACCGTACAGCGGGAACTGCTCCGCCAGCTCCAGCACCTCGTGCTTGAGCCGCGCCAGCGTGGCCGCGTCGTCCCGCGCCTCGACCGCCCGGTGGATCAGCCCCGCGATCGCGCGCATCTCGCCCTCGCCCATGCCGCGGGTGGTGACGGCCGCCGTGCCGATGCGGATGCCGCTGGTCACGAACGGCGACTGCGGGTCGCCCGGCACCGTGTTCTTGTTGACCGTGATGCCGGCCTTGCCGAGCGTCTCCTCCACCAGCTTGCCCGTGAGCCCCGTCGCCCGCAGGTCCACCAGCAGCAGGTGGGTGTCCGTGCCGCCCGAGACCAGCACGGAGCCCCGCTGCTGCAGCGCCTCGCCGAGCGCGCGCGCGTTGGCGACCACCTGCCGCGCGTAGACCGCGAAGCCGGGGCGGAGCGCCTCGCCGAGCGCGACGGCCTTGGCCGCGATCACGTGCATCAGCGGGCCGCCCTGGGTGGCCGGGAAGACCTGCTTGTCGACCGCCTTGGCCAGCGCCTCCGTCGCCAGGATCATCCCGCCCCGCGGCCCGCGCAGCGTCTTGTGCGTGGTCGTGGTGACGAGGTCGGCGTGCGGCACCGGCGAGGGGTGCGCGCCGCCCGCCACCAGGCCGGCGAAGTGCGCCATGTCCACGACCAGCGCGGCGCCGACCTCCCGCGCGACCTCGGCGAACGCCGCGAAGTCGATGATCCGCGGGTAGGCGCTCCCGCCGGTGACGAGGATCTTCGGCTTCTCGGCGCGCGCCATCGCCCGCACCTGGTCGATGTCGATCCGGCCGTCGCTCTCCCGCACGCCGTACTGCACCGCGCGGAACAGCCGCCCCGACGCGCTCACCGGCGCGCCGTGGGTGAGGTGGCCGCCGTGCCGCAGCGCCAGCCCCATGAGCACGTCGCCCGGATTCGCCACGGCCAGGTAGGCCGCGAAGTTCGCCTGGCTGCCGCTGTGCGGCTGGACGTTGGCGTGCGCCGCGCCGAACAGCCGCTTGGCGCGGTCGATCGCCAGCTGCTCGGCCTCGTCCACCACCTCGCAGCCGCCGTAGTAGCGCTTGCCGGGGTACCCCTCGGCGTACTTGTTGTTGAGCGGCGAGCCCATCGCCGCCAGCACCGCCGGCGAGGGGAAGTTCTCCGAGGCGATCAGCTCCAGGCCCTCGGCCTGGCGCGCGGTCTCGCGCGCGAGGATGTCGGCCACCACCGGATCGGCGGCCACCAGGTCGGCGTGAGGCTGCCAGCTCGTCATGGTCACACCCAGGTCCGCTTCAGCTTGGCCACCGCCTCGATGCGCCGCTCGGCCAAGCGGTCCGCGGCGCGATACGTGGGAATCCCCTCTTCCTTCGCCAGCTCGAACAGCCGGAGCAGCGTGTCGTAGATCTCGCCCGCCTTCCGCTTGGCGCGCTCCGCCGACCAGTCCTCCAGCTCGCTGTTCACGTTGATCAGGCCGCCCGCGTTGATCACGTAGTCGGGCGCGTACAGGATGCCGCGCTCCTGCAGCACGTCGCCGTGCCGCTCCTCCGCCAGCTGGTTGTTGGCGCCGCCCGCCACGATCTTGACCTTGAGCTGCTTGATGGTCGCGTCGTTGACGATCGAGCCCAGCGCGCACGGCGCGAACACGTCGGCCACGACGCCGTAGATCTCGTCCAGTCCCACCGCGCGGGCGCGGCACTCCTCCACCACCCGCTTGACCTTCTCCGTGTCGATGTCGGTCACGACCAGCCGCGCGCCTTCCTCGTGCAGGTAGCCGCACAGGTAGTACCCCACGTGCCCGCAGCCCTGCACCGCCACCGTCTTCCCGGCCAGGCTGTCGCTGCCGAGCCGGACCTTCGCGGCGGCCTTGATGCCCTGGTACACGCCGTAGGCCGTCACCGGCGACGGGTCGCCGGAGCGGCCCTGGAGCCCCACCACGTGCTCGGTCTCGAGCTTGATGTAGTCCATGTCCGCCGGGCTGGTGCCCACGTCCTCGGCCGTGATGTAGCGCCCCTTGAGCGACTCGATGAACCGGCCGTGGGCGCGGAAGATCGCCTCCCGGTCCTGGGTCCCGTGGTCCGCCATCACCACCGACTTGCCGCCGCCCAGCGACAGGCCGGCGACCGCCGCCTTGTAGGTCATGCCGCGCGAGAGGCGCAGCACGTCGATCAGGGCGTCGCTCTCGGTCTTGTAGTGCCAGAAGCGCGTGCCGCCGAGCGCCGGCCCGAGGGTCGTGTTGTGGATGGCGATCAGGCCACGGTAGCCCGAGGTGGTCTCGCGGCAGTACACCAGCTGCTCGTGGTCGCTTCCCGCCATCAGCTCGAAGATGTCCATCGGACTCGCGGTGTCCCGTTCAGGGGGTGGTGGATGAGAGGAGCTCGCGCGCGATGACCACGCGCTGGATCTCCGACGTGCCCTCGTAGATCTCGGTCGCCTT
>DASPSV010000027.1:0-4901 GCA_035623755.1 Gemmatimonadales bacterium | reverse complement strand
CTCCTTCTCGGTGCGCCCGGGCTCGCCGCCCAGGGCATCCCGTTCAGCCAGCACGGGTCGGTGAGCCAGCGGGTCGGCTTCACCGACATCGCGATCGAGTACAACCGCCCGGTCGCCCACGGGCGGACGCTGTTCGGCGAGCACGGCGTGGTGAAGTGGGGTGAGGTCTGGCACCCCGGCGCCGATTCGGCGACGACCATCACGTTCGGCAAGGACGTTCTGGTGGAGGGGCGGCCGCTCGCGGCGGGGTCGTACACGCTGTGGACCATCCCGCGGCCCGACGCGTGGACCGTCATCTTCAGCCACGCGGTGCACGTGTTCCACTTCCCCTATCCGGGGGCGGACCAGGACGCGCTGCGCGTGGACGTGAAGCCGGAGGTCGGCAGCCACATGGAAGTGCTGGCGTACTACTTCCCGGTCGTGGCGCCGGACTCGGCGGTCCTCAGGCTCCACTGGGGGGAGATGGTGGTGCCGATACACATCCGGACCACACAGGGAGTTGGTGGGTTGTAGGTCGTAGGTGGTGGTGGGACCCACTACAACCCACACCCCACCACGATCACGTAGCGCTCGAAGCTCGCCCCGTCCCCGTTGGTCTGAGCCTCTCCAGCAGATACGCCGTCCCCAGCAGCGCCGCGTGCGACAGCGCCTGCGGGAAGTTGCCCAGCTGCTCGCCCGAGGCGGGGTCGATCTCCTCGGCGAGCAGGCCGACGTGGTTGGCGCGGCGCAGGAGGTGGCGGAACAGCCGCTCGGCCTCGGCGAACTCCCCGATCAGCGCGAGGTTCTGGACCACCCAGAAGCTGCACGCCACGAACGCGCCCTCGCCGCCGGTGAGGCCGTCGGGGGCGCGGTAGCGGTAGATCAGGTCTTCGCACGAGGAGGCCAGCTCGCGCCGGACGGCCTCGAGGGTGCTGCGGACGCGCGGGTCGTCGCGGCGCAGGAACCCGATGTTGGGGATGATGAGCACCGCGGCGTCGAGCTGCGGCTCGCCGAACGCCTGGACGAACGCGCCGCGCCGCGCGTCCCAGCCGCGCTCGAGCACCTCGGCGTGCGCGGCCCGGGCCTCCCGCCGCCACGCGTCGGCGGCGGCGGGGAGCTGCAGCTGCTCGGCGATGCGGGCCCCCCGGTCCAGCGCCGCCCACGCCATCACCTTGCTGAACACGTAGTGCTTCGGCTCGCCGCGCGCCTCCCAGATGCTGAAGTCGGGCTCGCGCCAGTGCGTCGCCGTCCAGTCCACCAGCTGGCGCAGCACCTTCCACAGCCCCTCGGTGACGTGGCCCCGCCGGTACCACAGCGCGACCGTCTCGAGCAGCTCGCCGTAGACGTCGAGCTGGAACTGGCCCGCGGCCGCGTTCCCCAGGCGCACCGGGCGCGCGCCGCGCCAGCCGTCGAGCCGCGGGATCGTCTCCTCCGGGAGGTCGCGCCGGCCGTCCACGCCGTACATGATCTGCAGATGCCTGCCGTCGGAGCGCCGGGCGACGCGCTTGAGGAAGCGGAGGAACCCGTCCACCTCGGAGAGGAAGCCGAGCCGCTCGAGGCCGTAGAGCACGAACGCCGCGTCCCGCAGCCACACGAACCGGTAGTCCCAGTTGCGCTCGCCGCCCGGGCTCTCGGGCAGCGAGGTCGTGGGCGCGGCGATGATGGCACCGCTCGGGTCGTAGCTCAGCAGCTTGAGCGCCAGCGCGCTGCGCTCGACCTCCTGCCGGTAGGGCCCGCGGTAGGTCAGCTGGGCGAGCCACGCGTCCCACCAGCGCGCGGTGGCGTCGAGCTTCTCGTCGGAGCAGTACGCCTCGATGGGGTGGACCTCGTCGTCGTCGTGGCGGAGCACGAACCACGCCGCCTCGCCCTCGCGGAGCGCGAGCGTGGCGGCGGCGCGGCCGTCCTCGATCCGCCACGCGGTGCCCTCGGGCGCGGCGAGCGTGGCGACGTCGTCCTCCACGTCGGTCGCGAGCACGCCGTGGCGGCGGGCCACCAGCTCGACCTTGAGCGCGCCGTAGTCGAACCGCGGCTCGAAGGCCACCTCCAGCTCGACGGCGCCGCGGGGGCAGCTCACCCGGCGGTGGATCTCGCTGGAGCGGTGGCGGGCCGCGGCCACCGGCATGAAGTCGGTGACCGCCGCGATGCCGCCCTCGGTGTGGAACGTGGTCACCAGCACGTTGGTGGCGAGCAGGTAGCGCTGCTCGCTGGTCCAGGCGCCGCGCGGCGCGAGCCGCCAGCGG
Organism: Gemmatimonadales bacterium; assembly: GCA_035623755.1. GTDB lineage: Bacteria > Gemmatimonadota > Gemmatimonadetes > Gemmatimonadales > JACORV01 > Fen-1245. Next base: position 2,682 of record DASPSV010000027.1, on the reverse strand, counting down.
CCGCCGTGCGCGGCGTCGAGCAGGGCGCCGAAGATGCTCGGGGAGTCGAACCGCGGCGCGCACCACCAGTCCACCGAGCCGTTGCGGGCCACCAGCGCGGCAGTGTGGAGGTCGCCGATGACGGCGTAGTCGCCGATCGGGGGGTACGCCGGAGGGGGTGGCGGCGTCCCGCTCATGTCGCGGGCTGGGCGAAGCCGCCGGCGGCGAGCCAGCGCAGCAGCTGCAGCACCGCGTCGGGGTCGGGCAGGTCCAGGTCGGACGCCGTCGCCGTCGGGAAGTGCGTGCTCGTCACGCAGATCGAGCGCCCGATCCCGCGCAGGGAGCGGAAGGCGTCCTCGTCGCTCACGTCGTCCCCGATGTAGAGCGCGCGGACCCGCGACGGCCAGTCGGCCCCGTGGCGGCGGACCAGCACGTGGAGCACCGCGCGACCCTTGTGCCAGTCGATGCCCGGGCGCGCCTCCAGCACCTCGTGGCCGAGCGCCACCCGCAGCCGGTGCCGCCGCAGCACCGCCTCCACCGCCTGCTCGGCGGCCGCGCGCTCGTCGGGCGGCACTTCGCGCAGGTGGCAGCTCAGGGTGATGCCCTTGCGCTCCACCCGCGCGCCGGGGATCCGCAGCGCCTCCAGGTCCACCGCGGCGCGCTCCAGGGCCGCGAGGAACCGGTCGGTGCGGTCGTGGCGGAAACTGAGCCCCGGCCCCTCGATCTCGAAGCCGTGGTTGCCCACGTAGGTGAGGCCGGCGATGCCCACCAGCCGCCGGACGTCGTCGAGCGCGCGCCCCGAGACGATGACGGTGTCGAGGTTCGGCGTGCGGGCCGCCTGCTCCAGCGTGGCGCGGGCGGCGTCGGAGAGCGTGGCGTCCTCGGGCCGCGGCACCAGCGGCGTGAGCGTGCCGTCGTAGTCGAGGAACAGGGCCACCGCGGGCCGCTCCGCGAGCCACGGCGCGAGCCGGCGCCGCGCCGCGTCGGCGGGCGAGGCGACGGAGGCGTGCGCCCGGTCCGCGGCGGTGTCCGCGGCCGCGAGGAACCGGTCCACCCACGCGTGCACGTCGTTGGCGCGGACCCGGTCGCGCAGCGCGGACATCCGGGCGCGGCGCTCGTCCTGCGACATCGCCAGCGCCCGGTGCAGCGCGTCGGCGACGGCCTCGACGTCGAACGGGTTCACCAGCAGCGCCTCCTGCAGCTCGTCGGCCGCGCCGGCCATCTCCGAGAGGATCAGCACGCCGTCGTCCTCGAGCTGCGCTGCCGCGTACTCCTTCGCGACCAGGTTCATCCCGTCCCGGAGCGGCGTGAGCAGCGCGACGTCGGCCCGCCGGTACAGCGGGACCAGCTCCGCGGGCGGCAGCGAGCGCACCAGGTAGTGGACCGGGGTCCAGCCGGCCTCCGAGAACCGGCCGTTGATCCGGCCGACGGCCTCGTCGATCTGGCGCTTGAGGTCGGAGTACTCCGCCACCCGCTCGCGGCTCGGCACCATCACCTGCGTGAACCGCACCCGGCGCCGGTAGGCGGGGTAGCGCTCGAGCAATCGCTCCACGGCGAGCAGCCGCTCGTGGATGCCCTTGGTGTAGTCGAGCCGGTCCACGCCGAGGATCTCGGCCACGCGCTCGCCGGCCGCCGGGCGCGGCGCGCCGTTGGGCCCGCGCGCGAGCGACTCGATGAGGGCCACGTCGATGCCGATCGGGTGGGCCTGCACCGACACCGCGCGCCCCTCGAACCACGCCACGCCGGCGGCGCGGTCCACCTCGCAGCCCAGCAGCCGCTCGGCGCAGGTCAGGAAGTGGTGCGCGTAGGCGGGCACGTGGAAGGCCACGAGGTCGCAGGCCAGCACGCCGCGCAGCAGGCTCCTCGACCACGGCAGCACCCGGAACACGTCGGTGGCGGGGAAGGGGATGTGGAGGAAGAACGCGATCCGGCTGGCGGGCGCGAGCCGGCGCAGGTGGTGCGGCACCCGCAGCAGCTGGTAGTCGTGGATCCAGAACAGCGACGTGTCCGGCCGCTCCGCCGCGGCCAGCTGCGCGAAGCGCTCGTTCACCCGGTCGTAGGTGCGCCAGGTCGCGCCGTCGATCTGGGTGTGGCCGAGGAAGTAGTGGAACAGCGGCCACAGCGTCCGGTTGGCGAACCCGGCGTAGTACTGCGCGATCTCGGCGCCGGAGAGCGCCACCTGGCGGTAGGTCACCCGTCCCGTCGCCGGCAGGGAGAGGCCGCCGGGACCGGTTTCCTCGCGCGGCACGCCGGGCCAGCCGATCCACACGCCGCCCCGCTGATCCAGGACCGGATCGAGCGCCGCCACCAGGCCGCCGGGGGAGCGCTCGAGACGCACCTCCCCGGCCGTGCGCTCGACCTGGAACGGCAGGCGGTTGCTCACCACCACGAGCCTCCGCGGCGCGGGCGCCTGCGGGACGGAGGCGGGGCCGGGGACCGGCTGGAGGGCGGCATCGGGCGCGACGACCAGCGACGGTGCGGTCATGGGACCTCCCGCGTCGGTGGGCGGACGGGTCGGGGACGGGCGAGGGGGTACTCGTTACAGACCCGGGGGAAGCGGCGGAGGGAACGCGCGCTACCGGACTGGTACCATTTGCCGGGCGCGTCGTTCCGGCCGGCGGCGGGTGGAGGTACCATACCGGGTCCCTGCAATCGCCGGCGCGGCCCCCCCCCCGCCTCCCCCGGGCGCGGTCGCGCCGCCCT
>DASPSV010000067.1:0-3337 GCA_035623755.1 Gemmatimonadales bacterium | reverse complement strand
CCCCGCACGTGGCAGACGGCGTACACGCCGCCGCGCTCGAGCCAGGCGAGGAACGTCGGCTGGAAGGACGGCTCGTAGCTGATGCCGTACGCGCCGTAGCCGTCGAGCAGCGTCGGGTTGATCGAGTCGCGCGCCAGGTCGCGGCGATGGACGATCGACAGCGGCACCATCGTGCCGTCCCAGCTCGGCACCCGCACCTCGTCGGCCGCGATGGCCGAGAAGTCGGCCGTCGAGGGCTCCTTGAGCTTCGTGTCGACCAGGCGGCGCGTCGCCGGGTCGAAACGGTACCACAGGGTGGACTGGGTCCACGACGTCATCGCGAGCAGCATCCCCGCGCGCCGCGGCGTCGTCACCAGGCCCCCGACGGCGCCCTCGAACGGGAGCGGCACCGGCGCCGCCGCGCGGGCCCCGTACGCCAGCCGCCACATGCGGCCCAGGCCGCCGTCCATCGTCTGGACGTAGAGCGCGTCCATCGCCGCGCCGACGGCGCGCACCACGGCGTCGCCCTCGGGCACGACGAGCGCGGCACGCGCGAGGTCGGGGCGGCGCAGGCTGGTGCGGATCACCTTGAAGCGCGGCGCGCCGCTGTGGGTCAGGAGGTAGATCTCGTCGCCGTGGACGTCGAAGCCGGTCACGCTGTCGGGGATGTCCAGCAGCTTCCGCCACCGGGCGGAGCCGTTCACGACCTGGGCCAGGGGCGCCACGTAGGCGGTGATCTCGTTCAGGACGCCGTGGCCGATCGCCGCGAGCGCCCAGGGCGAGCCCGGCGCCGTGAACACGGCGGGGAAGTCGTCTTCGCCCAGCTGCACCGCCGGCGACACGCCGGTGCCGAGCACCGGGACGTCGGCCGTGTCGGCCCGTCCGAGGACGTGGATGTACGAGCGGCTGTTCTTGTACTTCTGCGTCGGGGCGGCGTCGGGCCCGAGCTTCTGGAGCCGGAGGTAGAAGAACGACCGGCCGTCGGGGCGCCACGCCACGCTGGCGAAGTCGGCGCGGTCGATCGAATCGGGGAGCAGGCGGCCGCGGGCGAGGTCGAGCACGCGGAGGATCGCGTTCTCGGAGCCGCCGGGCGATACCCCGTAGGCCACGTAGCGGCCGTCCCACGAGGGCGCGAACCAGTTGATCGCCCACGGCGGGCCGCCCGGCACGCGGAGCTTCTCGGGATCCACCAGCAGCCGCTCGGCGGCGCCGAGGCCGTCGCGCACGTAGAGCTTCTGCGCGTCCTCGCCCGGGTTGCGCTTCATGTAGAAGATGCGCGTGCCGCCGATCTGCACGCCGCCCACCGACGTTCCGGCGTTGTTGAGCGCGTGCACGCGGGCGGCGAGGGCGGCCCGGCCCGGGATCGCGTCGAGCACCCGGCGCGTGTAGTCGGTCTGGGCGTGCAGCCACGCGACCACCGAGCTGTCGCGGAGGTTCTCGAGCCAGCGGTACGGGTCGGTGATCGTGGTGTCGAACATCGTGTCCGTCACCACCCGGACCGGCGTGGCCGGGGGGCCTCCCTGCGCGGCGAGGAGGCGGGGCACGAGGGCCAGCAGCAGCAGCAGCAGGACGGCCGGGCGCGACGAGTGTCGGACTCGCATGGGAAGCCTCGGGCTTCGGGGTATCGGGGTTGGCGATACTACGATGGGCTGCGGCGGGCGGTTTCGGCACCCCCCGGGTCCGGGCGCGCTACCAGCCGGCCAGCAGGAACCGCAGGCCGCGGTTGAACGCCTCCGGCTTCTGGCCCGAGTGGCGCTCGCCGGCGATCACCCGCGTCTCGAGCGTGAGCCCCGCGTAGGCGTGCGCGCGCAAGAGGGTCCAGAACGCCTGCACCGGCCCCGCCAGCTCCTCGAGCTCGCCCACGTCCACGAACAGCCGCGCCGGCAGGTCCCGGTGCGCGGCGCGCCAGGCGGCCTCCTGGGCGAACGCGCCGCGGTCGGCGTAGCTCACCGCCGGGCTGGACGCGAGGTAGGCCGCGAACAGCGACGGGTCGGTGAACAGCGCGTACAGCGTGAACAGCCCGCCGAACGAGCTGCCGATCAGCACCCGCCGCGCCGGATCGGCGCGGTAGGCGGCCTCGACGAACGGGATCACCTGGTGGCGCAGGAACGACAGGAACTGCGGCGCGGCCCCCGAGCCGGGGATGGTGCGCGAGGCCTGGGGCGTGAGGTCCATCGCCCGCAGTGCGTTGTAGTCGGGGTCGGCGCCCGTGTACGTGATGCCCACGACGATCACGGGCGGCGTGAACCGGTCGTACAGCAGGCCGCCCTGCACGGACATGATCAGCTTGAAGTCCCACTGGCCGTCGAGCACGTACAGCACCGGGTAGCGCGCGTCCGGATGCGCGGCGTAGCCGTCGGGCAGGGCGACGTAGAGGTCGTAGGCGCGGCCCGTCGCGGCCGACGTGAGGTGCCGGAGCTCGGTGTGCGGCAGCGTGACGGGCGGGACGCTGTCGGCGCCGGCGGCCGGCGCAGGCGCCTGCGCCGTGGCCTCCGCGTACGGCGCGACGGCGCCCAGCGCCGCGAAAGCCAGAGCGCGGAGCGGTATCACCGCGGGACGGAGCATTGCCAGGGTGTAGCACACAAGTTATACTCCGCCGCGAGGAGGTGCACGTCATGGTACGCGAGGTCGCGGTGCGGCGCGTCGGCGGCTCGCTCGGCGCCACCCTGCCCAAGGAGCTGGTGTCGCGGCTCCACGTCGAGGCGGGCGACCGGCTGCTGGCGGTGGAGACCGAGTCCGGCATCCTGCTCACCCCGTTCGACCCGGAGACCGAGCGGGCGCTGGCGATCGCCGCGCGGACGGCCCGGCGCTTCCGCCACGCCCTTCGGGCGCTCGCCCGCTAGGCGACGGTGCGCGAGCCGCGGTGGGTGCCTCGGCTCGTCGTCGAGGCCATCCACTTCGATCAGCTGCGGGAGCACGGCGGCATGGCGGGCCTCCGCGACGAGGGCGCGCTGGAAGCGGCGCTGGCCCGGCCGCGCCACAAGTGGGCCTACCGGCCGAAGACCGGCCTGACGACGCTGGCCGCGGCGTACGGATTCGCGCTGGCGCGCCACCACCCGTTCCACGACGGCAACAAGCGCACGGCCTTCGTCACCATGGTGGTGTTCCTGGAGCTCAACGGGTTTCCCTTCGACGCTCCCGACGAAGCGGTCGTGCGGACGATGACCGGCCTGGCCGCGGGCGCCGTGTCCGAGGCGGCGCTGGCCCGTTGGCTGCGGCGGCCGACGGCCGCGCACTAGCGCCGCTACCACCGCCCGTGCACCGCGGCGCGGAAGTGCCGGTCGTAGACCGCGCGCGCCTGCTCCATCGTCGCGGCCGGCAGGGCGGGGAGGCCGGCGGCCGCGAGGTTCTCGGCCAC
>DASPSV010000019.1:0-4265 GCA_035623755.1 Gemmatimonadales bacterium | reverse complement strand
CCGCCCTGCGCCCCAGGCCGGGGCGCGCCGTCGCGCTGGTGCACATCGCCCTGATGCTGCTCGGCGTGGTGGTCGGGGTGCTCGGCACCGCCTTCCACGCCAACCAAGCCCTGAACCCGCTGGGGCGGCTGACCTGGATCTGGCTCACGTTCGCCTCGCCGATCCTCGCGCCGCTGGCCTTCGCCGGGATCTCGCTCGTCGGGCTGTACGCGGTGGTGCAGGAGGTCGAGGGCCAGCCCGGCCTGCTCGAGGTGCCGGGCCTGGGGACGTTCAAGGCGCCGATCTCGCGCGAGCGGCACTTCCTGTGGCTGGTGGGGCTCGGCTTCGCGGCCAGCGCCGTGACGTCCATCATCGATCACGGCCAGTACGGCTACACGGTCTACAAGGTGATCCCGATCGCGTACGGGCTGTTCGCCACCAGCGTGGTGCTCTCGCTCGCCCTGCGGACCACGTGGTCGCGCGGCGACGAGCTGACCTACGCGTGGACGATGGTGGCCGGCTTCCTCGTGGGCGCGGCCGGCTTCGCGTTCCACCTCTCGGGCGACCTGGCAGAGACGGGGCGCCTGAGCCTGGAGCGCATCCTCGTCTTCGCGCCGGTGCTGGCGCCGCTCCTTTTCTGCGACCTCGGGATGCTCGGCCTCATCGTGGTCGCGAAGGACGCCGGCTAGGCCGCCGCGTCAGTCCTGCGGCGGCCTCGGCGTGGGGGCCGGGGCGGGCGCCGCTGCCGGGGCCGGAGTGCGCGGCCCGGCGGGCCGCAGCGCGAGCCGCACGCTGAGATCGCCCGACGTCACGACGACTTCACTGTCGGACACCTCCGTCGCGGTGACGCCCCCGGGGCCGCGCGCCTCGATCACGACGTCGCCGAGCCGGCCGGTGTAGCGCAGCGGCCCGAAGCCGCGGTGCTCGCGGTAGGACATCGGCGGCATCGGCGGCATCGGCGCCTGCGCGGGCTCCGGCGGCATCGCCTCGGGGCGGGCCGGCATCGCGGGCTGCGCCGGCATCGCCGGCTGCGCGGGAGGCGGCGTCAGCTCCGACAGCGTCCGCCCCTCGAGCGTGGCGCGCTCGGCCAGGGTCCTGGCGAGCGCTTCCTGCTGGTCGGCGAGCGCGGACCGCATCCGCTCGAGCTGCTCGAGGCTGGAGGAGTCCTTGCGGGTCTGGGCTTCCTCGAGCTGCTGCTCCAGGATGTTCCGCATCCGCTCCACCTGTGCCTGCGAGCGCTCCAGCTCCCCGCGCGACCGCTCCAGCGCCCGCTCCTGCTCCTCCTGCGCGTGGCGCATCGCCCGCGCGACCTCGGCCAGCTCGCGCGAGTCCGTGACGGGCCGCGCGCCGGCCACCAGGGTCACGCTGCGCTCCTGGTCCTCCCGGCGGTACGTGAGCCGGACCGACTGGCCGGGCCGGATGCCGCCGAAGCGGCTGCCCCCGTCCGCCGTGGTGAGGGAGACGCCGTCCACGGCGACCAGCACGTCACCGATCCTCAGGCCCGCGCGGTCGGCGGGGCCGTTGTCGTCCACGGAGTAGACGCTCGGCAGCTCGCTGAACGACCAGCGCCGGGTGTCGCCCCTGCCGGTGACGGACAGGCTGCAGTGGCTGCACGACAGCCCCATGCCCAGCCACCCTTCCTCGCGCGACGTGATGCTGTAGGTGCGCCGGCCGCCACGGGTCGTGTCCGTGAGCCGGTAGCGCGGCCGCTGCGCGCGGCTGGAATCCACCTGCGCGGCCGCCGGCGCGGCGAGCGCCGCGACGAGGCCGAGGGCGACGATGGGACGCCACATCTGCGATCCTCCCGGGTTCAGAACCACACCACGGACCGGGTGGACGGCGCCGGCCGCTGCTCGCGATTCCTGTCGTTCAAGCCCCGCACGACCGCGGCGGCGAGCGGATCGTCCGGGGCCAGCTGCGCCACCTCGCCCGCGGCGGCGCCCAGGGCCGTGATGGCCGCCTGCCGCGCCTTGGCGCGCGTCGCCGCGTCGGTCGAGTCGTTCACCTGGTTGAGGGCCGCCAGCGCGGCCACGTACAGCGCGCCGGCCCGCTCGGCGTGGGCGGCGACCTGCGCCGCCGAGCCGCGCGAGGCCTCGACGCCCGAGATCGCGGCCGCGGCCCCGCTGCGCGTGCCCAGGTACTGGCCCGCCGCGAACCCGCCGGCGAACAGCGCCAGCGCGGCGGCCGCCGCCAGCCAGGGCACGAGGTGCCGGCGGCCGGACCGCAGGCCCAGCGGGATCGGCAGCAGCCCGCGGCGCCGCAGCGCACCGACCACCCGGTCTTCCAGCTCGGCGCGCGGGGCGCGTTCCCTCGGCAGCGCTTCCAGCGCCCGCCGCTCCGCTGGCGTGAGATCGTCGTTCTCGTTCACGTCGCCCGCCTTCCGGCATCGTGGGCCAGCCGCGCGCGAACCGCGCGCCGCGCCCGGAACAGCTGTGACTTGGTGGTGCCCGGCGTGACGCCGAGCTGCACGGCGATGCGCTCGTGCGTTTCGCCTTCGATGTCGTGGAGCACGAACACGGTCCGGTAACCCGCCGGGAGCGCGGCGATGGCGCGCTCGAGGTCCACCGGCTCGACCCGGTCGGGGGGCTCGGCCCCGGCGAGCTCGCCGTCGTCCGGCAGATCGACCTCGCGCCGCCGGCCGCGCCGGCGCAGGCTGCTCTTCGCCGCGTTGACGCCGATGGCGTGGAGCCACGTCCCCAGGTCCGCCTCCCAGCGGAACGTGCCGAGCTTCTCGACCGCGGTGATCCAGGTGTCCTGCACCACGTCCTCCGCCTCGGCGTCGTCGCCCGCCAGCAGCCGCGAGGCGAGCTGCAGCAGGCGCGGCGTGTGCCGCCGGTACAGGCTCCGGAACGCGGCCTCGTCGCCGGCCATCACCCGCTCCGCCAGGAGCCGGTCGGGCTCCTCGTGGAGGTCGAGCATCGCGTCGCTGGTCACCGGGACGGCCCGGTCCTGCGCTGGCGGCGTCTCATGGTCCGTGGGTTAGTGGCGTCGGGGGCCAGGATGGTTGTCCGGCGTCCGCGGTCCGAAACGTCGGGCGCGGGCGCTCGTACGGATGCCCGGGCGACTGCCAGATTGGCGCGCGGCACTGGTCTCTTCCTTGCACCTGGCAACTCGTAACCACTGGCAACTTGGCGTCTGGCAACCAACCTCGATTCTGACGCCTGCAAACTCGCGGCTCGTTGACGCGTACGTTATTGTTCAAGGCCAACATACGCATGTTCAGGCGCAGAGGGGAAATGCCCAAGAAGCACCATCCACACGACGCCCGCCACGGCGCGCCGCCGGGAGCGGCCGACCCCTCCGCGGGCGAGGAATCGTTGTCCGCGCCGGGCACGGAAGACACCCAGGCGGAGCCCGGACCCGACGGCGTGCCGGGAGAGCGCGGGGAGCCCCGCGCCGCCCTCGTCGAGCCCGCGCCCGAGGAGCTGCAGCGGCTGGAGCGCGAGGCCGCGGAGTGGAGGGACCGCTGCCTCCGGGCCGCCGCCGAGTTCGACAACTTCAAGAAGCGGGCGGCGCGGGAGCGGACCGACACGTGGGGCCGCGCGCAGGGCGACCTCATCGTCCGCGCGCTCGACGCGCTCGACGACCTGGGCCGCATCGCCGCGCTCGATCCGGCGCAGACTTCGGCGCAGGCGCTGCACGAGGGCGCGGGCCTCGTCGAGCGGAAGCTGATGAAGGCGCTGGAGGGCGTGGGGCTGGAGCGGGTGGACCCCGTGGACCAGCCGTTCGATCCCAACCTGCACGAGGCCGTGATGACGGTGCCGGCGCCGTCGCCGGACGCCGATCACACGGTGGGATCGGTGCTCCAGCCGGGCTACCGCCTGAACGGTACGCTCCTCAGGCCCGCGCGCGTCGCGGTCCGGACCTGGACGGGACCCGCCGCGGACGGGGCGGGGGCGGCGACGTAGCCGATGCCCCCCGAGAAGGACTTCTACGCCGTCCTCGGCGTGCCCTCGGGCGCGACGCAGGACCAGGTCAAGCGCGCCTACCGCAAGCTCGCCAAGAAGTGGCACCCCGACGCGAATCCGGGCGACAAGTCCGCGGGCGAGCGCTTCAAGGGCATCACCGAGGCGTACTCGGTGCTGTCGGATCCGCAGAAGCGGAAGCAGTACGACCAGCTGCGGCGGTACGGCGCCTTCGGGGGCGGATCCCCGGGGGGCGGCGCGGGCGCGAGGCGGCCGTCGCCCGGCGCCGGCGGCCAGCGTTTCGAGGAGATGGACTTCGGCGACCTGGCGGGCGGCCTCGGCGGTCTGGGCGACCTGTTCTCGTCCATCTTCGGGGGGGGC
>DASPSV010000010.1:0-4252 GCA_035623755.1 Gemmatimonadales bacterium | reverse complement strand
CAGGCGCCGGACCGCGATGCCGAAGTCGGTCTGGAAGTACGCGCTCAGCGACTCGGTGTCGTCGGTGATGAAGTTGTCGGCCAGCCAGGCGGCGCGGTTCATCGGCACGCTGCGCGCCGCCAGCTCGCGCTCGGCGGCGTCCACGAACGCGCGGGCCTGGGCGAGCGTCGGCCGCGCCGTCGGCCGCCGCGGTACGCCCTGGGACGGCAGCGCGTGGGGTGCGGCGAGGGTCGCCCACGCGGCGAGGAAGAGCACGACGGAACGACGGGACATCGGACGCTCGCGGTCGAAGAACCGCCCCTAAGAAACACCCGCTCCATGCCGCCGCAAGTAACGTTCGCGCCGCGACCGCGGGTCGCCACCGCGATGGAGGGCGTGTGGCAGATGCCGGCCGGCCCCTTCACCTACGCCCGGTTCGTCCTCGACTCGCTCGCGTACGACGTCACCGGCCCCTGACCCCGCCGGGCGGGCTCCGCTTAAGAAACGGCGCCGCGCCGCGTCTGACGGACGACCATGATGCGCACCCTGCTGGCGGCCGCCGGCGCCGCCCTGCTGCTCGCGCCCCCGTGCGCGGCCCAGGACACCTCGAGCGCCGAGGCGTCGATGGCGATGGACCACGCGATGGCCGGCGCGATGGCCGAAGACCCGCACATGGTCATGACGCCGCGCCTGCCGCCGGCCCCGGGCGACTCCGCGCGGGCCGACGCCCTGGTGGCGGAGATCCGCCGGACCCTGGCGCGCTACCGGGACGTGCGCGCGGCCGAAGCCGACGGCTTCCGCGCGTTCCTGCCGAACGTGAAGCAGCCGGTCTACCACTTCACGAGCTGGGTGAACGGGCTGGCGGCCCGGCGCCGCTTCGACGTGGCGCGGCCGACGTCCCTGCTCTACCGGCCCGACGGCGCGGGCGGGTTCACGCTGAGCGGCGTCATGTACACCGCGCCGCGCGGCGCGTCGCTGGAGGAGCTGAACCGCCGGATCCCGCTCAGCGTCGGGCGCTGGCACGAGCACGTGAACTGGTGCGTGCCGCCCGCGGGCGAGCGGAGCCGCTGGCTCGAGACGAAGGACGGACGGCCGGTGTTCGGGCCGAAGTCGCCGATCGCGACCGCGGCGGCCTGCGCGACGGTGGGCGGGCGCTTCGTCCCGCACCTGTTCGGGTGGATGGTGCACGTGCAGGCGTTCGAGGGAGACGATCCCGCCGTCGTCTGGGCGACGGCGGGCCACGATCACTAGCCCGCCACGTCGTCCAGCCAGCCGGCCACGTAGCCGGCGACCTCCTCCCAGCCGTCCTGCGCGATGATCCAGTGGGTGCGGTCCGGGAACTCCCTGAAGCTGGTCCGCGCCGGCGAGAAGCGGTACTTCGCGTAGTTCGCGCGGTTCTGCGCCGCCGGCACGATCCGGTCCCGGGCGCCGGCCACCAAGAGCAGCGGCGCGCGGTCGGCCTTGGCGAAGCTCACCCGCAGCGGGCTCAGCGGATCGAGCGGCGCGCCCGCCGCCTGGAAGATGATCCGGCGCGTCTCGGGCACGACCTGGCGCTCCCACGCCTCGCGGGCGGCCGCCTCGGACAGGGTGTGGACGAACGCGTAGCGGAACTGCTCGAGCGTCAGGCTCACGGGGCGGCGCGGCGCGAGCGTGAGCAGCGCGGGCGCGGTGGAGCGGATCGCCGACCACTGCAGCGGCAGCACGCCCCGCGGCGGGGCCGAGTCGATCGCGACGCCCGCGCGGCCGAGGCCCCGGCCGAGCAGCAGCTGCACCCACAGGCCGCCGAACGAGTGCCCCACCAGGCAGGGCGGCTCCGGGAGCGAGCGGATGAGCCGCTCGTAGTGGTCGAGGATCTCGACCGCGCCCAGCCCGCCCAGCTCCGCGGCGGGCGCGCGCCGCTGCTCCGCGACCGGGCGGTCGTGGTACGGCCAGGCGGGCGCCAGCGTGCGCCAGCCGCGGCCCTCGAAGAACCGCGCGAACGGCTCCCAGCACAGCGGCGTCATCCACGCGCCGTGGATGAACATCACCGTGCGGCTCACCACCGCACCCCGTCCAGCCACGCCCGCGCGATGGCGCCGTGGCCCGCCACGGTCGGGTGCACGCCGTCCGCGGCCCAGTATGGCGGCGGGGCCTGCGCCGCCAGCCGGTCGAACATCGCCTGCAGCGGGATGAACGTCGCGCCCGCGCGGCCCGCGACCCGCGCCGCCGCGGCCCGCCGCTGGTCGAACTCCGGGAACCACGCGTCGGTGACGGCGCCGGTGCGCAGCGCGAACGGCTCCAGGACGACCAGCCGGACGCCGGGGAGAGCCTGCCGGGTCCGCGCGAGCAGCGCGTCGTAGCCGGACTCGTACTGCTCGACGGTGCCGTGGAAGGTCCCGTTGAGCTTGTGCCAGATGTCGTTCACCCCGATGAGGATGCTGAGCACGTTCGGCGTGAGGTCGAGCGTGTCGGCCTGCCAGCGGGCATCGAGATCCGGCACCGTGTTGCCGCTCACCCCGCGGTTGAAGACGCGGAGCCCCGCGTCGGGGTGCTCGCTCAGGAGCCGCGAGGCCAACAGCAGCGGGTAGCCCGTCGCCAGGGCGGCCGGCTCGTTGGGCCCGGTCACCGCGCGATCCCGGTGGCAGTCGGTGATCGAATCGCCCTGGAAGAGCAGCACGGCCCCGGCCGGCGGCGGGCGGCGACGCCGCGGCGCCCGCAGCGCGCCCGGCGCCATGGCCATGCCGACCACGCCGCCCGCGGCCTCGACGAACTCGCGCCTCGACATGCCGTCGCCTCCGTGGCTCATCGCCCGAACCTCAGCGTGGGGGATGGCGGAATCCTGCGCGCCGGGACCAAATCCGCAAGCCGCCTTGGCGGCGGGCCGCGGCGCAGCGATATTCCCTCGCGCCCGGAGCCGGGCTTCCCGGTTCCCGCGCCCCTGGAGAGGTGGCCGAGAGGCTGAAGGCGGCGGTTTGCTAAACCGTTTAACGGGCTAATACCTGTTACGAGGGTTCGAATCCCTCCCTCTCCGTTGCGTTCCGCGTTCTTCGCTCCACTCCCGACCGGCACCCTGAAGGCCGGAAGGGCCCCGAGGACGGCCAATGCCTGACGCCCCAGCCCCAGCGCCGACCCCTGCCAAGCCGGGCGGCGATTTCATCCGCGACATCATCAAGGCCGACGGCGCATCCGGAAAGCACGGCGGACGGGTGCACACCCGCTTCCCGCCGGAGCCCAACGGCTACCTGCACATCGGCCACGCCAAATCGATCCACATCAACTTCGGCCTGGCGCGCGAGTTCGCCGGGCGGTGCAACCTGCGCTTCGACGACACCAATCCCGCCGCCGAGGACGTCGAGTACGTGGACGCCATCCAGGACGACGTCCGCTGGCTGGGCTTCGACTGGCAGGACCGCTGCTACTACGCGTCCGACTACTTCGAGCGGCTGTACGGGTACGCCGAGCAGCTGATCGAGCACGGCGACGCCTACGTGGACGACCTGACGGCCGACGAGATCGGCCGCTACCGCGGCACGCTGACCGAGCCGGGGAAGCCGAGCCCGAGCCGCGACCGTCCGGCGGCGCAGAGCCTGGAGCTGTTTCGGGCGATGCGCGCGGGGAAGTTCCCCGACGGCGCCCACGTGCTCCGCGCGAAGATCGACATGGCGTCGCCGAACATGAACCTGCGCGACCCGGTCCTCTACCGGATCAAGCGCGAGACGCATCACCGGACCGGCGACGCGTGGTGCATCTACCCGATGTACGACTACGCCCACCCGGTCTCCGACGCGATCGAGGGCATCACGCACTCGATCTGCACGCTGGAGTTCGAGGACCACCGCCCGTTCTACGACTGGGTGCTGGACCACCTGCCGGACCTGCCCCATCCCCAGCAGATCGAGTTCGCGCGGCTGAACCTCACCCACACGCTGATGAGCAAGCGCAAGCTGCTCGATCTCGTGGAGCAGAAGCTCGTCTCCGGCTGGGACGACCCGCGGCTCCCGACGATCGCCGGGCTCCGGCGCCGCGGCTACACGCCCGAGGCGATCCGCGCGTTCGCCGAGACCATCGGCGTGGCCAAGCGCGACAGCACCGTCTCCTCGGCGCTGCTCGAGTACTGCCTGCGCGAGGACCTGAACAAGCGGGCGCGGCGGGTGATGGCGGTGCTGCGGCCGCTCAAGGTCGTGATCGAGAACTACCCCGAGGGACGCGTCGAGTGGTTCGACGCGGAAAACAACCCCGAGGACCCCGCCGCCGGCACGCGCAAGCTCCCGTTCTCGCGGGAGATCTGGATCGA
>DASPSV010000273.1:0-4246 GCA_035623755.1 Gemmatimonadales bacterium | reverse complement strand
GGTCTCTGGGCTCGAGGGCGTGATGACGGCGATCACGGACGGGGGCGCGTACCTCGACGACGGCTCCGCCGTGAGGGTGCGGCCGTGAAGGTCACCGAATTCGCGGTCCGGCACTGGCAGGTCACGGTCGTGGCCTTCGTGATGCTCGCCGCGCTGGGGGTGAAGTCGCTGCTCACCATCCCGCGCGGCGAGGACCCGCCGCTCGCCTTCCCGACCTTCACGGTCATCGCCGTGTACCCGGGCGCGAGCGCGGGCGATCTGGAGCGGCTGGTGGTGAAGCAGGTGGAGGACACGCTGCACGAGCTGGACGACGTGAAGAGCATCAAGAGCCGCATCCGGCCGGGCGTGGCCACGATCCAGATCGAGTTCGAGCCCGACCAGGACGCGGACAGGAAGTACGACGACGTGGTGCGCGAGATCAACGGGCTGCGCGGATCGCTGCCGGCCGAGCTGGCGCGGCTGGAGATCCGCAAGGCGAGCACGCTCGACGTGAGCATCGTGCAGGTGGCGCTGGTCTCGCCGCTCGCCGGCTACCGCACCCTCGATTCGCTGGGCGAGGAGCTGCAGGACCGGCTGAGCGCGCTGCCGGGCGTGCGCACGGCGGCGCGGTGGGGCGCGCCCGACCGGCAGGTGGACGTCGAGCTGGACCTCGGCCGGCTGGCGGCGCTGCGGCTGCCGGTGGCGCAGGTGCTGGGCGCGATCGGCGGCGAGAGCGCCGACGTCCCGGGCGGCTCCGCCGACGCGGGCCGCCGCACCTTCAGCGTGCACTCGTGGGGCGGCTACGAGAGCCTCGACCAGGTGCGCAGCACCGTGGTGCGGGGCGGCGCCGGGCGGCTGGTGCGCCTGGGCGACGTGGCGACGGTGGACTGGGGCTACGGCGACTCGACCTACCGGGCGCGATTCGACGGCAGGCGCGCGGTGTTCGTCACCGCGACGCAGCGCGGGGGCACCACCGTGCAGGCGGTGCGCAACCGCATCTACGGGTCGCTCGACGCGTTCGAGCGGGGGCTGCCGCGCGGCGTGGTGCTGGCGCGCGGCTTCGACCAGGCCGCGAACGTGTCGCACCGCCTCGAGCGCCTGGGCGAGGACTTCCTGATCGCGCTCGCGCTGGTGCTGCTCACGCTGCTGCCGCTCGGGCCGCGGGCGGCGATCGTGGTGATGGTCTCGATCCCGCTGTCGCTGGCGATCGGCGTGACCGCGCTGCACTGGACCGGCTTCACGCTGAACCAGCTGTCGATCGTGGGCATGGTGATCGCGCTCGGCCTGCTGGTGGACGACTCGATCGTGGTGGTCGAGAACATCACCCGCTTCCGGCGCGAGGGGCACGGGCGCGTCGAGGCGGCGGTCCTGGCGACGCGGCAGATCTGGGTCGCGGTCCTCGGCGCCACGGCCACGCTGGTGTTCGCCTTCGTGCCGATGCTGTTCCTGCCGGGCGGGCCGGGCCGCTACATCCGCTCGCTGCCGATCGCGGTGATCTACGCGATCGGGGCCTCGTTCCTGGTCTCGCTCACGATCATCCCGTGGCTGGCGAGCCGGCTGCTGGCGAAGGTCGAGCCCGGCGGCGGCAACCGGGTGCTGCGGGCGTTCGACCGCGGCATCCACGCCACCTACGCGCCGGTGCTCGACCGGGCGCTGCGGCGGCCGGGGCGCACGATCGCGCTCGCCGCGGCGTTCGTGGCGGCGTGCTTCGCGCTGGTGCCGGTGGTGGGCTTCTCGCTGTTCCCGAAGGCGGAGACGCCGCAGTTCCACGTGGACATCACGGCGCCCGAGGGCGCGAGCATCGCCGCCACCGACTCGGCGGCGCGGTTCGCGGAGCGGGTGGTGGGGCGCGCGCCGGGCGTGCGAGCGGTCTACACCTCGGTGGGGCACGACAACCCGTTCGTGTACTACAACGTCCCCTCGCGCACCGACGACCCGCGGATCGGGCAGCTGTTCGTGCTGCTGGACCGCTACGACCCGCACGCGACGCCGCGGCTGCTGGATTCGCTGCGCGCGCAGCTGGCGGGCTACCCGGGCGCGGTGATCGCGCTCCGGGAGTTCGAGAACGGCCCGCCGATCGACGCGCCGGTCGCGATGCGGATCGAGGGCCCGTCGCTCGATTCGCTGCACGCGCTCGCCGCGCGGGTCGAGGCGGTGCTCGACACCACGCCGGGCACCGAGTACGTCACCAACCCGGTGCGGATCGCGCGCACCGACCTCAGGGTGGCGGTGGACCGCGGCAAGGCGGGCCTCCTGGGCGTGCCGACGGCGGAGATCGACCGCACGGTGCGGCTGGGGCTCGCCGGGCTCGAGAGCGGGACGCTGCGCGAGGGCGCGGGCGACGCCCGGCCGATCGTGGTGCGGCTCGCGGGCGGCGGCGAGCGGCCGGGGCCCGCGGACCTGGGCCGCATCTGGGTCACGTCCACGAGCGGCGCGCTGACGCCGCTGGCGCAGGTGGCCGACGTGCGGTTCGAGCGCGCGGTGGCGGAGATCCAGCGCTACGACCGCGTCCGCAGCGTGACGGTCACGGCGAACGTGCGCACCGGCTTCAACACCGACCGGGTGACGCACGCGGTGCTGGCGGGCCTCGCGGGCGTGCGCGTGCCGCCGGCCTACCGCATCGTGCCGGCCGGCGAGATCGAGAGCCGGCAGGAGAGCTTCGGCGGCATCGGCGGCGCGGTGATCGTCGCGACGTTCGCGATCCTGGCGATCCTGGTGCTCGAGTTCCGCACCTTCCGCTCGACGCTGATCGTGGCGTCGGTGATCCCGCTCGGGATGGCGGGCGGCGTGCTGGCGCTGCTCGTGGCGGGCGACACCCTGTCGTTCACGGCCACGATCGGCTTCGTGGCCCTGATCGGGATCGAGATCAAGACGTCGATCCTGCTGGTGGACCTCACCAACCGGCTGCGGGCGGAGGGGATGGACCTCGAGGCCGCGATCCGGAAGGCGGGCGAGGTGCGGTTCCTGCCGATCGTCCTGACGAGCCTGACGGCGATCGGCGGCCTGCTGCCGATCGCGTTGCAGGGCAGCGGGCTCTATGCGCCGCTGGCGTGGGTGATCATCGGCGGGCTGGTGACGAGCACGCTGCTGGCGCGGATCGTGACGCCGGTGATGTACAAGGTGATCGCGCCGGCCGTGTGAGGCCGTGGCGCGCCGGGAAGCGGGGAGGCGTCCGTCTGGCACGCGGCGCCTCCTCGGGCGATCTTACTCCCCCCTCATGACCGACGTCCTGCAGCAGCGGCTCGATGCCGGCCTCGCCGGCCGTTACGCCCTGGACCGCGAGCTGGGCCAGGGCGGCATGGCGATCGTGTTTCTCGCCCGCGACCTCAGACACGACCGACAGGTCGCGCTCAAGGTGCTGCGGCCGGAGGTCTCCGCCGAGGTGGGGGCCGAGCGGTTCCTGCGCGAGATCAAGCTGGCGGCGGGCCTCACCCATCCGCACATCCTCCCCGTCTACGACTCGGGCGAGTCGGGCGGGCTGCTGTTCTACGTGATGCCGAACATGGAGGGGCGCTCGGTGCGGGAGCGGCTCGAGCGCGAGAAGCAGCTGCCGCTGGAGGAGGCGCTCAAGATCACGCGGGAGGTGGCCTCGGCGCTGGACTACGCGCACCGCCACCAGGTGGTGCACCGGGACATCAAGCCGGAGAACATCCTGCTGCACGAAGGTGCGGCGATGGTGGCGGACTTCGGGATCGGGAAGGCGCTGAGCGCGGGCGGCTCGCTCACGCGGACCGGGGTGGCGGTGGGGACGCCAGCCTACATGAGCCCGGAGCAGGCGGGCGGCGAAGAGGCGGTGGACGGGCGGAGCGATCTGTACAGTCTGGGCTGCGTCCTGTACGAGATGCTGGCCGGCGAGCCGCCCTTCACGGGGCCGACGGCGCAGGCGGTGATCGCGAAGCGGTTCGTGGCGCCGATCCCGAAGGTGCGGGCGACGCGGGACGTGCCGGAGACGGTGGACGAGGCGGTGACGAGGGCACTTTCCCGCACGCCGGTGGACCGCTTCCCGACCGCGGCCGAATTCGCCGCGGCGCTCCAGGTGATGGAGCGTGACCCGGGCGCGACCGCGCAGCGCACTCCCCCGGAGAGCCGGAAGAGCGCGGCGGGGCAGAAGTCCATCGCCGTGTTGCCGCTCACCAACATGAGCGCCGATCCCGAGAACGAGTACTTCAGCGACGGCATGACTGAGGAGATCATCAATGCCCTCTCCAAGGTGCCGGGCATGCAGGTGGCGTCCCGGACGTCGTCCTTCGCCTTCAAGGGCAAGGAG
>DASPSV010000061.1:0-8596 GCA_035623755.1 Gemmatimonadales bacterium | reverse complement strand
TCGATCGTCGCGGCGTCGTCGTCGTAGTCGATCTCGGCGGTCGCGTCCTGCAGGTCGACCACCGCGCCGAACACGCCGGGCACGCCGGCCAGAGCCTTCTCGACCGTCTTCTGGCAGTGGCCGCACGTCATGCCGGCCACGCTGAGGATCACCTTCGCCATTTGCACCTCCTTCACTCCCTCATAGCATAACGCATACCAGCCGCCCCGCCGCCCACCGCCTACCCAGACGGCAGGTTGCGCGACCCTACACCCTACACCCTGCACCCTACACCCTGCCTCATACACCCCGCCGTTCCGATCGCGTGAAATCGTCAGGCGACCACGGCCTGTAGTCCCCGAAGCTTGACTCAGCCCCCACCCCCAGCGAGCTTTTTCGGCCGTAATCCCATGTCCGACAAGGGACTGCAGCGACCGGCTACGGAGCCTTCCGTTGCGCCGCCCGCTCGAGGTGGCCCCAAGACGAGCGCGCGACGAAGGGCCGACGCCGGCATTCCGGCGGCCCTGAGCCGCGCCCAGCTGCTCGAGCTGTACTACTTCATGCGCCTCACCCGCTCGCTCGAGGAGCGGCTCACCAACCTGTACCGGCAGGGCAAGGTCATCGGCGGGCTGTTCCGCTCGCTCGGGCAGGAGGCGGACTCCGTCGGCTCCGCCTACGCGCTCGACCGCACGGCCGGCGACATGCTCTCGCCGCTGATCCGCAACCTCGGCTCGCTGCTCGTGATGGGGGCGCGCCCGGTGGACGTGCTGCGCCAGTACATGGCGAAGGCGACCGGCCCGACCCGCGGCCGCGAGCTGAACGTGCACTTCGGCGACCTCGAGGCCGGGTTCATCGGCCAGATCTCGCACCTCGGCGACATGGTGCCGGTGATGGCGGGCGTCACGCTCACCTTCCGGATGCGCGGCGAGCGCCGCGTGGGCCTGGTGTACGTGGGCGACGGCGCGATGAGCACCGGCGCGTTCCACGAGGGGATGAACCTCGCCGCGGTCCGGCGGCTGCCGCTGGTGGTGATCGCCGAGAACAACGGCTACGCCTACTCGACGACCCTCGAGCGCCAGACCGCCGTCGCCGAGCTGGCGGTGAAGTCGAAGGCGTACGGGGTGCCGGCCGAGCGGCTGGACGGCAACGACGTGCTGGCGGTGTACGAGGCGACGCGGCGCGCGGTGGACCGCGCGCGCGAGGGGGAGGGCGTCACGCTGCTCGAGCTGGTGACGTTCCGGCGCAAGGGCCACGCGGAGCACGACGACCAGCACTACGTGCCGCGCGAGGAGCTGGCGCGCTGGGAGAAGCGCGACCCGATCGCGCGGTTCGCGCAGCGGCTGACGGAGAACGGCTGGTCGGACGGCGACGCGCTGGCGTCCGCGGACGCGCGGGTCGCCGCCGAGCTGGACGCCGCGGTCGCGGAGGCCGAGGGGGAGCCGCTGCCGGAGGCGGCGACGGCCCTGGCGGGCGTGTACGCCGACCCGCCGCGGCAGCCCGCGCCGTGGTACCGCGAGGTGCCGCGTGCCTGAGCTGACCTACCTCGAGGCGCTGCGCGAGGGCCTGCGCGAGGAGATGCAGCGCGACGAGCGCGTGTTCATCCTCGGCGAGGACGTCGGCCGCTACGGCGGCGCGTTCAAGGTCACGGACGGATTCGCGGCGGAGTTCGGCGACGCGCGCGTGATCGACACCCCGATCTCGGAGGCGGCGATCGTGGGCGCGGCGGCAGGGGCGGCGCACCTCGGGATGCGGCCGGTGGCGGAGATGCAGTTCATCGACTTCATCTCCTGCGCCTACGACATGCTCACCAACTACGTCGCGACGGCGCGCTACCGGGCGAACCTGGCCTGCCCGATCGTGGTGCGCGGGCCCTGCGGCGGCTACGTCCGCGGCGGGCCCTTCCACTCGCAGAACCCCGAGGCCGCGTTCCTGCACACGCCGGGGCTCAAGATCGTGTGCCCGGCGACGGCCCGCGACGCGAAGGGCCTGATCAAGGCCGCGATCCGCGACGACGACCCGGTGCTGTACTTCGAGCACAAGTACCTGTACCGCAGGATCAAGGAGCAGCTGCCGGAGGACGGCGACCTCCTCACGCCCATCGGCCGGGCGCGGGTGGCGCGCGAGGGGACCGACCTCTCGATCGTGACCTACTCGGCGATGGTGTGGAAGGCGCTCGAGGCGGCGCAGGCCCTGGAGAAGGAGGACGGGCTCGACGTCGAGGTCCTCGACCTCAGGACCCTGCTGCCGATGGACGACGACGCGATCCTGGCCACGGTGCGGAAGACCAACCGGGTGATGATCGTGCACGAGGACACGCGCACCGGCGGCGTGGCGGGCGAGATCGCGGCGCGCATCAACGAGTCGGCGTTCGAGTGGCTCGACGCACCCGTGCTGCGGGTCACGGCGGCCGACACGCCGCTGCCCTACGCGCCGACGCTGGAGGATGCGGTGCTGCCACAGGTCGCGGACATCGTGACGGTCGCGAGGCGGCTGGCAGCGTACTGAACCTAGCGGGTGTAGGGTGTAGGGTGTGAGGGTGTCGTCCCCACACCCTACACCCTACACCCCACACCCACTTGAGCTGGAGCTGGATGGATGGCCAAAGTCGACGTCGTCATGCCCCAGATGGGCGAATCCATCGCCGAGGGCACGCTGGCGAAGTGGCTCAAGAAGGTCGGCGACGAGGTCAAGCGCGACGAGCCCATCTTCGAGATCTCGACCGACAAGGTGGACGCCGAGATCCCGGCGCCCTCGGCCGGCGTGCTCGCCGAGATCAAGGTGCCGGAGGGCCAGACCGTCCCGATCCAGACGGTGGTGGCGATCATCGAGACCGAGAAGGGGGTTGGGGTTTCGGGTGTGGGAGGTGGGGAAAAGCCGGCCGCCGCCGCTCCAGCTGCGCCGGCAGCTCCAACCCCCAAACCCCAACCCCCAAGCCCCGTGACGGCAGTGCCGAGGGCCCCGACGCCGACCCCGAGCCCCCAACTGCAGGTCGCAGCCCCCGGCACGGAGTCTGCGGACGACCGCCTCCGCCGCCGCTCCACCCCGCTGGTGCGGAAGATCGCCGCCGAGCAGGGCGTGGACATCAGCACGATCCCGGGCACGGGGCACGCGGGGCGCGTGACCCGGAAGGACATCCTCGGCTACATCGAGGCCGGCACGCCGCCGGCGGGAGCGGCGGCCGAGGCGGCCCCAACTCCCAAGCCCCAAGCCCCAACCCCCGGTGGGGCGGCGGGGCAGTGGGAGGCCTCGCCCTGGCCCGGCGACCGCGTCGAGGCGATGAGCCGGATCCGCCAGCTGACGGCGGAGCACATGATCTTCTCGCGCCGCACCTCCGCGCACGTGACGACGTTCTACGAGGTGGACATGACGCGCGTGGCGCGGCTGCGGGCGGCGAACAAGCAGGCGTACGAGGACCGCGGAGTGAAGCTCACCTACCTGGGCTTCATCGTGAAGGCGGTGGCCGACCAGCTGCGCCGCCACCCGGTCCTCAACGCCGCGGTGCAGCGGCGCGCGATCGTCTACCGCGGGCAGGTCAACATCGGCATCGCGGTCGCGCTGGACTGGGGCCTGATCGTCCCGGTGATCCGCGGCGCCGACGAGCTGTCGCTGTTCGGCATCGCCAAGGCGATGGCCGACCTCGCCGACCGCGCGCGCGCCAAGCGCCTCAAGCCCGACGAGGTGCAGAACGGCACGTTCACGATCACCAATCCCGGCGTGTTCGGGTCGTACGCGGGGACCCCGATCATCAACCAGCCGCAGGTGGCCATCCTGGGCGTGGGCGCGGTCGAGCGGCGGCCGCGGGTGATGACCCTGGAGGACGGCTCGGAGGTGGTCGTGCCGCGCACCATGACCATGCTCTCGATCTCCTACGACCACCGGATCGTGGACGGGGCCGACGCGGACCGGTTCATGTCCGACCTCAAGAAGGAGCTGGAGGCCTTTCCGGAGAACGGGGTGTGAGCCGGCAGCTGATGGTGCTGATCTTCGAGCCGACGCCCGGCGCGGAGCCGCAGGTGGACGAGCTGCTGCACGGCGCGCGCCGCCGGGCCGAGCTGGCGGGGTGGCATTGCTGGGCCTATCGGAACGAGATCAATTCGAGCGAGCTTACGTTGTTCATCGAGGGCCCGGAGCCGGAGCCGGGCTCGCGGGCGGCGCCGGTCTTCGGCGACGAGATCTCCGGGCTGCGGGCCCTGTCGCGCCGCTTCGAGTCGGTGCGATCCCTGAAGGAGTACCCCTTGGACGACCAGCCATGATCGAGCGACGCCTCACGATCGACGGCCGCGAGTGGAAGGTCTCCCTCGCGGGCCGGTTCACCGCCTACGAGCGCGACGAGTTCCCCCTGGTGTTCGAGCGGACCGCCGCGGACGGCACCCGGGAACGGCGGCTGGCGCGTTTCTCGCCTCTGGGCAGCCGCAGCCGCGAGCGGGCGCTGGCCGAGCTGACGGACGCGGAGCTGGCCGAGCTGCTCGGGCAGAGCCAGGAATCGTGGACCTCACCGGAGCTGGGCTATGTTCGGCGCTAGCGCAGGGGAGCCGCTCGAGGTCGGGACGACGGCGCCCGACTTCGACCTGGCCGGGACCGGCGGCACGCGGGCGAAGCTGAGCGCGCTGCTCGCCACGGGGCACGTCGCGCTGTTCTTCTATCCCGGCGACTTCACCCCGGGCTGAAACCGCCAACTCTCCGCCGTGCGCGACGAGCAGACCTTGTACCAGGAGCAGGGCGTGCAGACCTTCGGCGTCAACCCGGCGTCGGTGGCCGACCACGAGAAGTACGTGGCCAAGTTCAAGTTCAACTTCCCGCTGCTGGCCGACGGCGCGCGCGACGCGGCGCGCGCCTACCGGTGCCTCAAGCCGGACGGCAAGGGCATCGTGCGCACCGTGTACCTGATCGGGCGCGACGGGAAGGTGCGGTTCGGCAAGCGCGGGGCGCCCGGCGCCGCCGAGGTGCTCCGCGCGCTGACGCCGGCGCCCTGATGCCGGGGCTCGTGGACTTCGCCGGGCAGGCGGTGCTGGTGACCGGCGTGGGCCGGGTCGGGCAGATCGGCCACGCGGTCGCCGAGGGGTTCGGCAAGGCCGGCGCCCGCCTGGTCATCTGCGACGTCAGCGCGGTCAACGTCGCCGCCCGCGCCCGGGAGTTCGTGGAGCGCGGCTTCGAGTGCCGCGCCGCCGCCGGGGACCTCACCGAGCCGGACGTCGCCCAGTGGGCGGTGGAGGAGGCGGTGCAGGCCTACGGGCAGCTCGACGTGGTGGTCAACGCGGCCGGCGGGCTCACCGGCGTGAAGTCCATGCTGGAGGCCGAGACCGCGGTGTTCGACCGCGAGATGGCCATCAACGTGAAGACCGCGTACCTGGTCTCGCGCGCCGCGGCGAAGGTGATGGTGGCGCAGCGGCGGGGGGCGATCGTGAACTTCGCGTCCATCGCGGCGTTCCACGGGCGGGCCGAGATGGTGGCGTACACGGCCGCCAAGGCCGGCGTGGCGGCCATGAGCCGCAGCATGGCGCTGGAGCTCCGGGACCAGGGCGTGCGGGTGAACGCGGTGGCGCCCGGCACGGCGCGCACGCCGGAGAACCTGGCGACCATGGGCGCGGCGGCCGTGCGCTGGGTGGACGTGTCGGACATCGTCAACGCGGTGCTGTTCCTCGCGTCCGGCCTCGCGGCCGGCATCACCGGGCACGTCCTCCCGGTCTCCCACGGCGAGGTGTAGCGCCCGTGGAGCTGCGCGGCCGGAACGCGCTGGTCACCGGGGCGGGCCAGCGGGTCGGCCGCGCGATCGCGTACGGCCTGATCCGGCGCGGCGTGAACGTCGCCATCCACTACCACCGCTCGGAGCGCGGCGCCAAGGCCACCATGATGGAGGGCGAAGTGGCCGGCGTGCGCGTCGCCATGCTCAAGGCCGACCTCGGCGACGCCGGCGCGGCCGAGGAGCTGCCCGCGCGCGCGGCGCAGGCGCTCGGCGGCCCGCTGGACATCGCCGTGCTCAGCGCGGCGGTGATGGAGCGCCGACCGCTCGAGGACGTGACGCCCGCCGACTGGGACCGCGTGATCGACCTCAACCTCCGGGGCACCTTCTTCGCCGCCAAGGGCGCGGCCGCGGCGATGGGCGCGCGGGGCGGCGCCATCGTCGCCCTGGCCGACCTGTCGAGCTTCCGGCCGTGGCGGCACTACCCGGTCCACACGGTCAGCAAGGCCGGCGTGGTCGCCCTGACCCAGCAGCTGGCCAAGGCCCTCGCGCCCCGCGTGCGGGTCAACGCCGTCGCGCCCGGGGCCGTGCTCCTGCCCGAGGGCTGGGGCGAGGACGAGAAGGCGAAGCTCGTCGCCTCCACGCCGCTCGGCCGGCTCGGCACGCCGGACGACGTGGTGCGCGCGGTGCTGTTCCTCGTCGAGAGCGACTACGTCACCGGCACGACCGTCGTCGTGGACGGCGGGCGGCTGCTCCGGTGAGGTCGGGTGCGGCCCGCCGCCCCGGGCGGCCGCGGCCGGGGAGCGCGGCCGGGATCGACGATCCGGTCCGGCTGGGGGTCGCCCTTTACAACGCGGGTAGGTTCTGGGAGGCTCACGAGGCGCTGGAGAGCGTGTGGCGCGGGGCCGCCGGCGCGGAGCGGCCGGTGTGGCAGGGGCTGATCCAGGCCGCGGCGGCGATGCTGCACCGCGAGCGCGGCAACGCCCACGGCCTCCGGGTGCAGGGCCGCGCGGCGGTCGAGAAGCTGGCGGGTCCGCGGCCCGACGGCTTCCCCGTGGAGACGGTGCGCTTCGTGCAGGCCCTCGTGGCCTGCGTCGAGGCGGGCGGGCCGGTCCCGCCGATGGAGATGGCGGAGCCGCCGGACGGACGGCGGGCTCCGGGCTGGAGCGGGGAGACATGAGCGAGCACGACATCATCATCGTCGGAGCGGGCCCGGCGGGGCTCACGGGAGCCCTGTACGCCGGCCGGTCGATGCTGCGCGCCGTGGTGCTGGAGAAGGGCGTGCCGGGCGGCGAGCTGCTCAACACCGAGCTGATCGAGGACTACCCGGGCTTCGAGTCGGTGAAGGGCTTCGAGCTCGCCGAGAAGATGACGGCGCATGCCCTGAAGTTCGGCGCCGAGCTGGTGACCGACGGTGTGACGGCGGTGGAGAAGCAGGCCGACGGCCTGTTCACCGTCACCACGGAGAGCGGCACCGCGTACCGGGCGCCGGTGGTGCTCCTGACGGCCGGCGGGACGCCGACCAAGCTCGGCGTGCCCGGCGAGGTCGAGTACGCGGGGAAGGGCGTCTCGTACTGCGCGGTGTGCGACGGCCACTTCTTCCGCGGCGAGGTGCTCGCGGTGGTGGGCGGCGGCGACGCCGCCGCCGAGGAGGCCGGCTTCCTCACCCGCTACGCCAGCAAGGTGTGGCTGATCCACCGCCGCGACGAGCTGCGGGCCTCCCGGATCATCCAGCAGCGGCTGTTCGAGAACCCGAAGATCGAGGTGATCTGGGACACCGTCGTGGACCGGATCGAGGGCGAGAGCGGCGCGGTCACCTCGCTGGCGCTGCGCAACGTCAAGACGGGCGCCGGGTCGGCGCTCCCGGTGGGCGGCGTGTTCGTGTTCGTCGGGTTCCGGCCCAACACGGGGGTCGTGCGGGGGCACTTCGAGCACGACGCCGGCGGCTACTGCATCACCGACGACGTGATGATGACGTCGATCCCGGGCCTGTATGCCGCGGGCGACGTGCGCGCGCAGCTGACGCGGCAGGTCACGACCGCGGTGGGCGACGCGACCACGGCGGTGATCGCGGCGACCAAGTACCTCGCCGAGCGGAAGGAGCGGCAGGGGGCGCGTGGAACCCAGCGTCGTCACGCTGACTAACGGCGGCTTCGCCGAGAACTGCTACCTGGTCGCGGACCCCGACAGCGGCGACGCGGCCATCGTGGATCCGGGCGAGGAGGCGGACCTGTTCCTCGCCCGGCTGCGCCACGAGCGGTGGACGCTGCGCGCCGTGTGGCTCACCCACGCGCACGTGGACCACGTCGCCGGCGTCGCCGCGCTCCGGGCGCGGGCGGACGTCCCGATCTTCCTGCACCCGGCCGACCGCCGGCTCTACGACGGGGTGAGCGGGCAGGGGGCGATGTTCGGGCTGCGCGTGGACCAGCCGCCGCCGCCGGACCGCGCGTTCGCCGAAGGCGAGACGGTCGCGGCGGGTGCGTGCCGATTCCGCGTGCTCCACACGCCGGGGCACTCGCCGGGCGGCGTCAGTCTCGTGGGGCACGGAGTGGCGTTCGTCGGCGACTCCCTGTTCGCGGGCTCCATCGGCCGGACCGACCTGCCCGGCGGCGACATGCGGACGCTGATCGAGGCCGTGCAGCTCAAGCTGTTCGCGCTGCCGGACGAAACGGTGGTGTACTCCGGACACGGACCGGCCACGACCATCGGCGCCGAGAAGCGCGACAACCCCTTCGTGAGGCTGGTGGCGGGCGTCAACGCGTGCCTCAAGTGCGGCCACCCGGTCCGGGGCAAGCCGTGGGGGTGCAAGAACCCGTGCCCCAACTGCGGGCACGTCTACCCCCTCGGCGACTGCTCGGACTGAAAGGACAGTTCCCAGTTGCCAGACGCCAAGTTGCCAGGCCCCCCCACACCCCACACCCTACACCCTACACCCTA